>JASHRS010000103.1 GCA_030037215.1 Silvibacterium sp.
TGGTCGTACAACTGCGCAAATCGCGGCACCACGAACGAAATCAGAAAAATGAACAGCGCAAATACCAGAACGATCAGCAGAGCCGGATAGATCAGCGACGCCGTCAGTTTCTTGCGGAAAGTCAACGTAATCCGCTGAAACGACAGAAACCGCCCCAGAACCTCTTCCAGGTTGCCGCTTCGCTCGCCGGCCAGCAGCGTCGTCGTGTAGATCACAGGAAATCCGCCCTGCGCGTCGAACGCAGCCGAAATCGACTCACCGGTTCTCACCCGCGCCGCCACATTCTGCAATTGGGCTGAAAAATTGACGTTTTTCTGGCTCTTGGCCAGCATCTCCAGCGAGCCCAGAATCGGCAGTCCCGCCTTGATAAGCGTTAAAAACTGCTGATTGAAAATCAGGAATGTTTCGAGCTTTGTCTTGCGCTGGCTGCCCCTCAGCCCACGTGGTTTGACCGAATAAATGTAATACCCGGCCTGCGAGAATCGTTGGCGCAACTCCTCCGCCGAAGCAGCCGAATGCACCTGCTCCTGAACACGGCCGCGCTCATCGGCCAGTTTGATTACAAATTCCGCCATTGCACGCTATCTACCTACAGGCTACCAGTTCCCGCAACGAATAGACGCAACTGCCCTCCTCGGCGTTCAAAGCCCGATTTGAATCAATAGCTTCACTTTTTGGGGAGTTTTGCCGCATCCAACTTCGCAATCCGTCCCTTTGGACCCACCACCCACGGCAGACTCAGCGCATTCCAGTTCCCGTTATCGAGAGGAATCCATGTCTTCCCGTCATAGCTCACATCCGAACCGTTGGGACCAGCAGCGATCCATGCATCGTCAGACTCATCGTATGCAACCGCGGAGCGATATCCGTGCGGAGGATGCGCCGCAGCGACCCATGCATTCGGTAGCCCGTCCCATGCGGTAATCGCGGCCGCCGATCCGCTCGCGTTGGGTTTGGTGTAATCTCCGCCGACAGCAGTCAAGTCCCATCCCGGCGACGCTGCCAGGGCAAACACACCAGAGGTGGCCGAATCCCCCGTCATCGGTAGCCTTTCTCGCTCAAACCGGAGGCTCGCGAGGCATCCCGCAAAATCCCGGGCTGCGTTAAGCATCGTGCAGTCCAGGTCGGGTGTATATAGCCATGGCCCATCCGGCCCGCTCGTGCCAAACATGGGTAAAGTGCCATGAAGAATCATGGCAGAATTACTGGCAGCAAATGCCCCAATCTTGCTGTTACCTGCGTCGAGGGACTTTGCATTCACACGGCTCCATGTTTTTCCGCCGTCAAGCGTAAAGAATAGAGCGAATCTTCCATCGACAGGGTCGCCGAGGATGAATCCGCGGTTCCTGTCCGAAAACACCATCGCATCCCAGAACCCATCCTTGTCCGGATTCGTCATCAGCAGCGTCCAGTGCGCGCACCCATCCGTCGTCTTGTAAATCCGCGACAGGTCACCTGGCCCGCTCGACATCACCATCGCCGTGTTTTCATCCCAGGCCCAGATGCCGCGAAAATCCAACTTCTCCGCGCCCGGAGGCATCGAGCACGTCTGCCACATGTACCCGCTGTCTTCCGTGCGCAGAACCGTTCCATCCGTCCCGCTCGCCCAAGCTACTCCCCCGCCGACCGCATGAATCCCGCGCAGACCCGCCGTAGTCCCGCTTACCTGCATCACCCACGGTCCCGAGGTCAATTCCTGCGCGTAGGCGCTCATGCAGCATCCAGCCAGCAAGAGCCCCAAATACCGGAATCGAATTCTTTTCCCCATCCTGCGATGTCAAGAGGGTATCACTGCAACCCGCGCATATTCAGCAATATCCAGATGCAGGGAATTATTGGTCAAATTGATATTCTGGAAGAAAGAGAGATTCGCCGCAGGGTAGAGGGGAAGAAAAGAGAATTGCAGTCGTAACGCCGGGGAAGCATAAAACTCTGTCCGCGCCTGTCACTCCGTTTTGTGGGCTAAATTATTCATAACAGTGAATATACGAATAAGTTACTTAGATTCTTTAATATGTAGACGATTTCGCCGGTTATTGCGGTACAGAAAATACAGGAGAATCAATCAAATAGCGTGAGATAAGGAGAAAAATAAGGAGGGGGGACTAACTCTTACACAGGTGGCATCCCGTCGACCACACGTACACCCGCAGGAGGAGTAAACACAAACGCCGACTCCGGAGCTGCCACATTCTGCTTCTCATCCGAGAAAATAAGCATATTGCGAACCCCGTCCGTCTCTTCGATCTCCATCTGCTGGATCACGCCATCTGCCGTCGCGGTAATACTCAGCAACGCCACGCGTTTTTCCAGCCCGCGCGGAATCCCGGTAAGCGTATAGATACCATTTCCATCAGGGTCGATCACCAGTCCCGTCAATTCCTTCTCCAGCTTCGTGTGCCCAAGCAGAAGCCGCAGCGGCGATCTCAGATCGTCCAACTCCTTTGCTGGAACCCGCTGCGCTGTCGTATCCCCCGGCGAATAGAAATACCCATCATGCCCATCGAGCACGAACAGCTTCCCGTCGGGTTTCGAATATGTCCAGCGCATCCGGCCAGGCTTTTTAAGCAGCAACACTCCAGTCTCGTGGCGGTCCATGCCCAAGCCCGTATATTCCTGAGTGAAATGAACTTCGAGTGAGTGCAGTGAATCGTAATGATGGTCGATGTGTTCTGCCAGAGTGTCGGCGGAAAGGCTCTGCGCGCCCGCAGCACCGGCGCATAACCATATACCAAGCAGAGGCAACGCCAGCGCGGGTCCGAGCCTGTGCCGAAGGACTGCCCTCACTGCAAAGCCTGAGTGCAGTTTGTGCCGCCCAAAGGATCGTACTTGATCTCTCCCGTCATATCGATGCAGAACCCGCGATGTCCGGTTTTGCCTACGGCCTGCGGCACACCAACCGCCTCATAGCTTGTGTACATGTCTTGGTTGTTCACCGTTGTCTTGGTGCAGTTGACGATATTGAACGAGTATCCCGACTTCTGCCCGGATGCGAGATCGTGCTGCAACAGTTGTGCGGCCTGAGGAGTCGGAGGCCCGGACGAGGAATCCCCGCCCAGCGCTGGTAGCGAGCACGCGTAGCCGTTTGCAGGGTAGTTCGTCTGGTACTGCAGTTCCGCTTCATAGATTGCATGCAGCGACTGAATCGCCGAGGTCTCATTGGCCTGGCTCTTCAGGTTCAGCATGTTCGGAATTGCGATCAGCATGAGGATAAGCATGATGGAGATCACAATCAGAAGCTCCATCAAAGTAAAACCTGCTTCCCGCTGCGCGTCCTTCTGCCGGTGGACAAGAGACAACACGATCGATTTCATACGTTGAATTTCCAATCCCAAACGCAATCCTAATGGATGAAGACGCGCGAAGCCAGCGCGCTGCTCAAAAGCTGTTCAATACCGCCTGAGAACCCCCAGCACACGTCCCTGGATCGCCACCTGCGACGCCGGAACATAGATCGGATCCATCTCGGCGTTGGAAGGCTGCAGCCGCACCGTCGCGCCCTCGATATAGTAGCGCTTCAGAGTTGTCTCCGCTCCACGCACCAGCGCGACAACAATATCGCCTTCGTGTGCCGTCGACGTTCGCTCCACAAAAACGTAATCGCCGTCCACAATGTGTTCATCGCGCATCGAATCTCCGCGCACCTGCAGAGCAAACACATCGCGACTGCCCACAATGTCCCCAAGCGAGATCGTCTCCGGAGTCTCCACGGTCTCTACAGGCAGTCCTGCAGCAATTCTTCCGGCCAGCGGCAGCCGCTCACCCGGCTTCGCTTTCGCCCGCGGAGGCAGTACATCAATCGAGCGGCTGCGGTTCTTCGCTCTCTGTAGCAGTCCCTTGTTGTGCAGGTTCGTAATATGCTTGTGCACCGTCGCCAGCGACCGCAAATCCAGGCCATGCGCAATCTCTTCATACGAGGGCGAATAACCGTTGCGCTGCGTAAAGCTCGTAATAAAGTCGAGGACCTCTTTTTGCCGCCGGGTAATGGCCATGTGCGCATTATAGCGAACAAAAAGCGAACCGTATCCTGATTCTTTTTGCGCAAAAATTTCCGCGTTCCCAAATCAGAACTGCGAGCAGTCTGTCTTCCCACTGCTGAACCGTGGCTGAATTTCATCGCTCGGCGTCCTTGTGTCCGGATTCGCTACAGGAGAAGGTTGCTTCAGCAGTAGCCCCATCATCGGGCACGGAGATGCAATGCGCTTTCTCATAGCGGAGGACAACCAGGCGCTGGGAACATTCCTCAAGCGCGGCCTCGAAGCCGACGGCCATGAAGTTCGACTCGCCGCCGACGGCCAGGCCGCCGTCAATAGTTTTTTCGAAGAAGCTCCCGATCTCGCTATCCTCGATCTCAACCTTCCATGCCTCGACGGAACCGAGGTACTGCGCATTCTTCGTTCCGCAACCGACGATTTGCCCATCCTCGTTCTCAGTGCTCGCAACGAGATTGAAACGCGTCTTAAATGTCTCGATCTCGGTGCAGACGACTGCATGATGAAGCCGTTTGCTCTTGCTGAGCTGCGTGCCCGTGCCCGTGCTCTTGCTCGCCGCCGGCGCGATGGCAACCTCGTGTTGCGCCACGGAGCGCTTGAAGTTAACCGCATTGAGCATACCGTAAGCTGCGACGGCCGCCCCATCACGCTTACTGCCAAGGAATTTGCGCTGCTCGAATATCTGATGCTCAATCGCGGACGCGCCGTTTCTCGCGCCACGCTTCTGGAGCATGTCTGGAAAACACACCCCGAAGCTGGCACCAACATCGTCGATGTCTATGTCAACTATCTGCGCTGCAAACTCGGCGGTGCGGCTGACACGCCACTCATCCAAACCGTACGCGGCCACGGCTACGCAATCGGTCTGCGCCTGTGAGTCTGTGAGTTTTTATCCGGCAACGAGCCACCACCTAATCAAAGGAGAACATCATGGCAACCGCATCCCTCCGCTCCTCTCAACCCGCGGCCCGAACGGCAATTCTCGCCAGTGCCGATCTTTCTTTTCGTCAGCGCGTGCGCGACGCTCTCACCGGCCTCCGCTGGCAGGTGCGCGAGGCATCCGGAGGCGCTGAAGCCCTCGCGTATCTCGACTCTGCTCCGGCCGAGACCCTCGTCCTTGACTCATGGCTCCCCGATCTCGAAATTCAGGAGTTCATCTCGGAATTCGAGAAGCTGCATCCCACCGTCGATCTCGTGACGGTCGACGATACCGTCCAGAGGTGCAATACCCAACGCAGCCCGCGTCGCAACGAAGTGCTCCTTGCCCTGCGCCGGGGACAGGATGCCGACAGCCCCGCGTCCAGCAGCGCGTTCGATATCGAGTACCGCACGGTCAATACGTCAGCAACAGCCCTGTCTCTTACCGAAGATGAGCTGGCTCGTAGCGAAGCCAACCGGTCGATTTCCGCCACTACTCCAGCCCGGTTCACGGCATCTGCATATGTGCTCAGCAATGCCTGCCGCCTTCCTGAATTCATCGGAGACCACCCGGCCATGCTCCGCGTCAGCCATCGCATTCGTCTGGCCGCGCCACATCGCACGCCAGTCCTGGTTGAAGGGCCGACTGGTACCGGCAAGGAACTGGTCGCCCGTGCCCTGCACCGGCTCAGTCCGCGCTCCACGAAGCCCTTTGTTGTCCTCAACTGCGCGGCCATTCCGGAGACGCTTCTCGAAGCTGAGCTTTTCGGACATACTCGCGGAGCCTTCACCGG
>JASHRS010000104.1 GCA_030037215.1 Silvibacterium sp.
CGTTGCGCTGCTGCTGGCTTTTCTTGCGATCTATCTGGCGACGGGTACTTTCGACTTTATCGAGCTTGCGCAAACGGCGCGGAGCGGGCAACTCGCTGCAGAACTGGCCCAGAAGCTGCAGTGGGGCCACTGGACAGCAGCATATATCACGGATTGCATTTTCTGGGCCGTGTTTCTCGGCTTCGCCGTGAAGATTCCGATTATGCCGTTTCATACCTGGCTGCCATCGGCTTATGCCGAGGCTCCGTCGGGAACGACGATGCTGCTGACGGGCGCAATGTCGAAGATGGGGCTTTATGGATTGCTGCGGATCCTGGTTCCGATCTTTCCCGAACAGATGCAGCAGGCGCTGACGTTGCTGCTGTGGCTGGCAGTGGCTAGCGTGGTCGTATCGGCATTTGTAGCGTGGGCGCAGACGGATTTGAAGCGCATCTTTGCATATTCGTCAGTGAATCACCTGGGATATTGCGTGCTTGGCGTGCTGGTTGCGCTCAAGTGGACAGGCGGCACTCTGAGCGCGGATCGGGCGGCGGCGCTTGACGGCGTGTTTCTGCAGATGTTCAACCACGCGCTGATCGCGGCGGCGCTGTTCTGGTTTGTCGCGATGCTTGAAAAGCGCAGCGGCGGGCTGCGAGGACTGACTGACTTTGGCGGATTGCGCAAGGTCGCGCCCGTATTTTGCGGGCTGATGGGCATTGCGGTTTTCTCGTCGCTCGGTTTGCCGGGATTGAATGGCTTTCCGGGGGAGTTCCTGATCTTCAAGGGAGCCTTTCCGTTGGCGACATGGGCCACAGCGCTGTCTGTGATAGGGCTGCTGATTACCGCAGTCTTTCTGCTGGTGGTTCTTGAGCGGGTTTTCTATGGCCCGGTGAACGAGCGGTGGTGCGCGCTGCGCGATTTGAGCACAAGCGAACGGCTGGCGCTGGTTCCAGTGATGGCTTTGATGTTTGTGCTTGGCTTTTATCCGCAGCTCATTGTGGACCATATGAACGGCACAGTGATGCAGATGGTATCGAACCTGAGGTTTTAGCGAATGCTCGCGTGGACGATCTACATTTCGTTTCTCGGCGCAGCGGCTCAGATGCTGCTACCGAGGGCGAATGCGCGCGCCGCGCGGCTGACTGCGCTACTGACGACAGTCGCGGGGTTTGCAATTGCTCTGGCCGCATGGTGGCGATTCAAGCCGGGCGAGATTCTCACTGTAACCCGGGTTCCGTGGGTTCCGTCGCTGGGCATCGAGTATCACCTTGCGGCGGATGGGATCGGTCTGACACTAGTGCTGCTGACCGGACTTGTCGCGATTGCAGGCGTACTGTTCTCGTGGAATGTGGAGCTTAGGCCGACTGAATTTTTCACGTTTTATCTCGTGCTGATCGGCGCGGTATACGGCGTATTCCTGAGCTTCGACCTGTTTCTCTTTTTTGTGTTTTACGAAATCGCGATCATCCCGAAGTATTTCCTGATCGCGATCTGGGGCTCGACGCGGCGCGAGTATGCGGCGATGAAGCTGGCTCTTTATTCCTTTGCCGGAAGCGCGATGGTGCTGATCGGAATTATTGCCGCATATGTGGAGTCCGGCGCGAAGACAATGAGCCTCGCAGATCTGGCGCAATTTCCCTTCCCGCTGCATTTCCAGATGTGGGTTTTCCCGCTCGTGTTTCTGGGGTTCGCTATTCTTGCGGGCCTGTGGCCTTTCCACACATGGGCCCCGACCGGCCATGCTGCCGCGCCGACAGCGGCCTCCATGCTGCTGGCTGGAGTGGTGATGAAACTCGGTGCGTTCGGATGCCTGCGGGTGGCGATGATGCTCTTCCCGCGTGGCATGGGGCCGTGGGAATTCCATGTCGCAGGATTCGGGTCGTGGCGGGGATTGTTTGCCGTGCTTGCGCTGATTGGGATTGTTTATGGCGCCAGCGTCGCTCTGGTCCAGAAGGATTTCAAGTTCGTCATCGGCTACTCCAGCGTGAGCCATATGGGATTTGTGCTGCTGGGCCTGATGACGCTGAGCCAAATTGGCCTGGATGGAGCTGTCGTACAGATGTTTTCGCATGGCATCATCGCGGGCCTGCTGTTCGCTGTTGTCGGGCGCATGGTGTACGACCGGACGCATACGCGCGTGTTAAGCGAGCTTGGCCCGATGCACCTCGCGCGGGCGATCCCTTTTGCGGCTTTTACTTTTGTGGTCGCGTCGATGGCGTCGATCGGGTTGCCGGGCTTCAGCGGATTTGTGGCCGAGCTTGAAATCCTGATCGGCACATGGCGCGCTTATCCTTTGCTGGCGGCGCTTGCAGGAGTGGGTATTCTTATCGGCATCGCGTTTACCTGGCGCGCGCTCGACAAGGCTTTCCTGGGCGATCCTGCCATTGCGGGAGCATCTGGCTCTCCGCTTCCTCCGATCACAGCAGCGGAGCGGGTCGGCGCGGGAATTCTGATGGTCTCAACAGTAGCTGTGGGCTTGTATCCGAGGCTGCTGCTCGATCTGATTCTTCCCGCATTCCAATCGCCGCTGTTTGACGGGCTGAGGAGGATGTGGCGATGACTCCGTTGAGCTATTTTGAGCTGTTGCGGCTTACGCTGCCGGAAATCATTGTCGCGTTCGCCGGCTTGGTCGCGTTGACGATCGACTTGATGCTGCGACAAAGGCCGGCTGCGATTCGATGGAGGGCAGGCGCACTGGCTGCCTGCGCCGGTTGCGCAGCCGCGATCGTTCTTATTGTTCTGCGGCCAGAGGCAGCGAACCTTTATGACAGCATGCTGGTGGTAACTCCGCTGACACAGCTTGCGCAGACAGTTCTCGCAGCTTTTACGATCCTGGCGGTGCTGCTCTCGGTTGATTCTGACTTCACGGCGCATGTGGGTGAATACCTGGGGCTAGTTCTGTTTGCCACCGCGGCGATGATGGTTCTGGTGAGCACGCAGAATCTGCTGGTGATTTTTGCGTCGCTGGAGCTGCTGAGCCTTTCACTCTATGTTTTGACAGCATTCAACAAACGCAGCCGCCAGTCGGCAGAGGCAGGGCTGAAGTATTTTCTATTTGGCAGCATGGCGGCGGCGCTTTTTCTATTCGGGATTAGCTTGCTCTATGGGTTGTCGGGCTCGATTGAATTAGATGGGATTGCTGCGGCGATTCATCTTCAACCGCTGTCTCCATTGCTCGCGGTTGCCATTGTGATGATTGTTGCCGGGCTGGGCTTCAAAATAGCCGCGGCACCGTTTCACTTGTGGGCTCCCGATGCTTATCAAGGTGCGCCTGCTCCCAGCGCGGCGCTGATTGCCTCGAGCTCGAAGATTGCGAGCTTTGTTGTCCTGGCTGTGGTGATGCTTGTCGGGCTGGCGGGCGAAGAGGGCAGCGGAGCGTGGCGCTCGTACATGGCCGGATGGGTTCCGCTGATCGCTGTGGTTGCTGTGCTGTCGATGATACTTGGCAATCTGGCGGCGATTGTGCAGAGTAGCGTGCGGCGGCTGCTCGCGTATTCAGCGATCGGCCACGCAGGATATATGCTGCTGGGGATTTTGTCGGACAGCACGCAGGGCCTCAGCGCGCTGTTGTATTACGTCATTACTTATGCGCTGGCAACGATAGGAGCATTCGGCATTCTGGCGGCGCTCGACAAATACAAGGTCGATCGAGCAGTGGATTTTGCAGGGTTCTCGCGTCGTGCTCCGTGGCTTTCTTTCTGCATGCTGATTTTCATGCTTTCTCTGGCCGGGATTCCTCCGCTCGCGGGCTTTTTCGGCAAGTTTTACATCTTCTCTACCGCGCTCCTGACCGGCAGCGGCCTGCTTTGGCTGGTGATACTGGCAATTGCGATGAGCGCGGTTTCGCTCTACTACTACCTCAGGGTCCTGAAGGTCATGTATGTTCGTGGCTCCGTTGACGGCTCCGGGCAAATCAAGACTTCTTTGCTCATGAATGCCACCGTCGGGCTGATTGCGTTGCTTGTAGTTTTACTCGGGTGCTTCCCCGCTCCTTTGCTTCACTGGATTGACGGCGCGTTGCGGTCGATGCCGCATTGACGGATGCGACCTAGTCATTTCGGCCGGGCATTTTATTTTTGCAGCCGCCCTTTCAATAGGGTAGTTTTAGAACATTCCAGCAACAAAAGAGAGGCCTCCGCTTGCCCGTTGCTCCTGTCTCCTCTTGCCGTTTCCGTTCCGGGCTTTTGCCGCTGGCCTTGTGTCTGATTTCCGTTGCAGGCGCGCAGACGCAGAGTGCAGGAGACACGACTTCTGCCTATGATCCGAGAGTTACGTTTGCCCCGCTCACGCTGCCGACTCCTGTAAACGCATACCGGTCGAGCAATGGCGCGCCCGGGCCGGCGTACTGGCAAAACGAGGCCGATTATGAGCTGCACGCAACCCTCGACACTAAAGACAAACAACTGAGCGCAATGGAGACCATTACTTACACCAACAACAGCCCGGATGTGCTCCCGAGCGTGTGGGTGCAAATGGAGCAGAACATCTACAAAAAGGATGCGCGCGGGCAGATTATCATGGGCGCGCTCATGCGGCGCATGATGGCGCGACAGGGCATGATGCCAGGCAGCATGACAACGGATGGATTTGTGCTGGATTCTGTTGCAGTAGAGATGAGCGGCAGAACAAGCAAAGCCGAGTATCTGGTAACTGATACGCGGATGCAAATTAGGCTGCCGGAGCCGCTGAAGGGGCACGGAAGCCAGCTGAAAATACGCATTCAGTATCACTACACAATTCCCGGCGTGTGGGGCGGAAGGACTTCATGGGGCATGTCCGACAAGGGTGAGATTTACGACATGGCGCAGTGGTATCCGCGCATGGCGGTGTACGACGATTTGCGTGGCTGGGACACGCTGCCCTATATCGGCAGCGAGTTTTACCTAGAGTACGGGAATTTCGATTATTACGTCACCGTGCCCGCAAACATGATTGTCGCCGGCTCAGGTGAACTGGTGAATCCAAAGGATGTGTTAACGAATGCAGAAATAGCACGGATGACGCAGGCGCGCAGCAGCGATAAGACGATCTACATCCGGACGCCAGAAGAAGCGAGCGACGGCGCGGGCAGGCCGAAGCAGAGCGGCACGCTCACGTGGCATTTCCATATGGACCGCACGCGGGATGTTTCCTGGAGCGCGTCGCCGGTGTTTGTATGGGACGCGGCGCGGATCAATCTTCCTGAAGGCAAAAGCGCGCTGGCGATGAGCTTTTATCCGCCTGAGAGCGTTGGCCCGGATGCGTGGACGAACTCGACGGCGTATGTGAAGGACACGGTGGAGCGATTTTCAAAGCAGTGGTACCCGTATCCATGGCCCGCAGCGATCAATGTG
Organism: Silvibacterium sp.; assembly: GCA_030037215.1. Classification (GTDB taxonomy): domain Bacteria; phylum Acidobacteriota; class Terriglobia; order Terriglobales; family Acidobacteriaceae; genus Silvibacterium. The sequence continues at coordinate 5,313 of JASHRS010000104.1, forward strand.
GCGGGATTTTCAACCGGGATGGAGTATCCGGGTATTGTGTTCGACGGTGTTCGTGATAAGGACCCTTTTCTGTTTTGGGTAACGGCACACGAGATTGGGCATAGCTGGTTCCCGATGATCGTGGGATCGAATGAGCGGCGTCATGCGTTCATGGACGAGGGCTTCAACACGTTTATCGATATTGATGAGTCGGCGGAGTACGCGGGCGGCAAGTTCGGGCCGAAACGCGACTCGGAATACTCCGCGGGCGGCGAACCTCCGGATATGATTCTGAAGGTGCTGGATAACCCGAAGGCTCCAACGCTGATGGCGCTCGCGGATACATATAGCTTGGCGCTGGATCATCCGGTCAGCTACTTCAAAGGCGCGTACGGAATGGTGCTGCTGAGGGAGCAGATTCTGGGCCCGGAGCGGTTTGACTGGGCATTTCGAAAGTACATTCACGACTGGGCATACAAGCATCCCTCGCCGTCGGACTTTTTTCGTGAGATGCAGAGCGAGGGCGGCGAAGACCTGAGCTGGTTCTGGCGGGGATGGTATCTGAACAACTGGAAATACGATGTTGCTGTGGACAAAATCGATGGCGACTCGGTTACGCTGAGCAACCGTGGGCAGCTTGTGCTGCCAACCACAGTAGAGGCTACTTTCAAGGACGGTTCAAAGACACGCATCAAGCTGCCGGTAGAGACATGGATATCACAGGGGACGTATGTCTGGACCCCGAATAGCAAGTCGCCCATTGCTTCGGTGATAGTTGACCCCGACCATGTATTGCCAGACGACGATCGCACCAATAACACGATGAAAGCTCCATAAGTACACGAGTCGCGGAGCATCGCCGGTCGGGTATACGATTTCATCGCACGGCTGCACTTGATCTGCACATGGTATAGAGGCACATCGCATGGAATTTCACATCCACCGTACTCTCCGGGATCAGCTGAATCTCGATGGCCTCCTGTTCAGTTACACCGGAAATGTGATTTTCGCAAATTTGGCTTCGAGCCGACGGTTTGCGAAAGAATTGAACGAGTTGCGTGGCACTGAACCGGAGAAAACCGTTCATGCAAGCGCATTATTCGCGATGGGGCTGATCGATGAGCTGAATCATGCTCTGGTAGCCCGATATCGAAAGCAGATTGATCCAGCAGTACTTGCTGAAGCTATACGATGGTTCGCAACGCAGACGAAACCAGAAGAACTGGACCGGCTGCTGCTAGCGTTTACAGAGGAGTTCCCGAATATAGCGGTCTATCGTGGAGAACTGACGGCTGCCGAGTGGTTGAAGGGCATAACAGACGGAATGCCGAACCGCGAAGCTGCACTGGAAGAGCTTCTACTGCTCTGGTTGGCCAACATCAATCCCGCATTTGCACGATTTCGTGAGTTATTTGAAGATACCGGCCTGAAGCAACAGACAATCTATCAAAGTGTTACCAGGACATTTCCGGACTACTTCAAGACACGGCCGCCGCTTGCTCCCGAGGTAGGCAGCCTGCTCGACGTGCTGCGGGCGCCGATGCTGGCTTCGCCCGAGTCGCTGACAGGCCAGCTGGAGTTTATTCGCGAGCACTGGTCGAAGCATCTTGGCGATGACCTGCGCCGCGTACTTCTGGCAATCGATGTTATTCGTGAAGAAGATCTGGCCATCTGGCTGCGGTTCCATCCGCCGGGCCCGGACTGGCATCGCCACGGCGAGCCTGGATGGGGCATGGCCGGGTTCGTCGGGGATGAGTTTATCGGCTTTGAGGAGGAATTTGGGAAAAAACGCTACGCCCACGACTATCAGGCGCCGCTTCAGGAATATGAGGCGTTCAGCTCGGACCAGGCATGGATGCCGAATGTAGTGATGATTGCAAAGAGCACGTTTGTGTGGCTTGAGCAATTGTCGAAGAAATACCAGCGGCATATTCACCGCCTCGATCAGATTCCTGATGAGGAGCTGCAGCTGCTCGCGAATCGCGGTATCACGGCGCTATGGCTGATTGGGCTATGGGAACGCAGCACCGCATCGAGAACGATCAAGCGTCTGCGCGGCAGCTATGACGCCGTGGCCTCGGCATACTCGCTCAAAGGGTATGACATTGCGCAAGACCTGGGGGGGCAGGAAGCGTTCGATAACCTGAAACATCGCGCTGCTGGATTTGGTCTTCGGATGGCCAGCGATATGGTGCCCAACCACATGGGCATCGATTCGGACTGGGTTATCGAGCACCCGGACTGGTTTCTCTATCGCTGGGACAATCCGTTCCCCTCATACAACTTTAACGGCCCTGATCTTTCAAGCGACAGTCGCGTCGAGATCAAGATTGAAGACCACTACTACGATCAATCGGATGCTGCCGTCGTCTTTAGGCTGCGTCACCACTATGACGGCACAACGCGCTATATTTACCACGGCAATGATGGAACAAGCTTCGCATGGAATGACACAGCGCAGCTCGACTACTCAAAGGCTCATGTCCGTGAGCATGTGATCCAGACAATTCTTCACGTGGCGCGATTGTCGCCGATCATACGGTTTGACGCGGCGATGGTCCTGGCAAAACGGCATGTGCAGCGGCTGTGGTTTCCTCTGCCGGGAGCCGGTGGCTCAATTCCTTCGCGCGCCGAGAACGCTATGTCGCAGGAAGAGTTCGATGCGCTGATGCCGAACGAGTTCTGGCGCGAGCTAGTAGACCGTGTAGCGGCGGAGGTTCCCGGGACATTGCTGCTAGCTGAAGCGTTCTGGCTGCTCGAAGGATACTTCGTTCGCACGTTGGGTATGCATCGCGTATACAACAGTGCGTTTATGAATATGTTGCGCGACGAAGAGAACGCAAAGTATCGCTCGTATCTGAAGAAAACAATTGAATTCGATCCTGATATTTTGAAGCGCTATGTGAATTTCATGAGCAATCCGGATGAACGGACGGCGATTGACCAGTTCGGCACAGGCGACAAATATTTTGGGGTTGCAACTATGCTGGCGACACTGCCTGGGTTGCCGATGTTCGCCCATGGGCAGGTTGAGGGATTTACCGAGCGCTACGGAATGGAATTCAAGCAGGCGCGAATGGATGAGTATCCCAATGAAGAGTTGATTGCGCGACACCAGCGCGATATTGCTCCTTTATTGAAGAGGAGATCGCTGTTTGCGGAGAGCACAAATTTTGTTCTATATGATTTCTGGGCGGCACATGGAACCGTGGATGAAAATGTATTTGCATATTCAAACTGGCTTGGGGATCAACGAGCTTTAATTCTGTACAACAACAGCTATGGCATGACATCTGGCACAATCCATTTATCGGCTGCCGCAATGGATAAAACTAGCGGCAAACTGCGGCAGACGCGACTGTGCGAGGGGCTCGGGCTTTCAGGTTACGACACGATTGTGGCGTATCGGGACACCGCTAACGGGCTGGAGTATCTAAGACGGACAGTCGATTTTCATTATCACGGCCTGACTCTGGGCTTGCGTGGCTATCAGCATGTCGTGCTGCTGGACTGGCGCGAGCTTCACCCCTCTGCAGATTGCCCGTGGGACAGGCTGTGCGATGCCCTTCACGGCGAAGGCGTGCATAGTGTGAACACGGCCTTGTCCATGCTTCGCCTGCGTCCGTTGCACGATGCGTTGCGGCAGGCGCTGAGTACAAAAACTATTCGAGAATTCACCCAGGCCGCTGGAAAAGTAGAAGAAGAGCAGAAGGGCCACGCCGCGTTTGTGCATGCATCAAATGTGCCAGCATGCCTTGCGACATTTGTAGACGAGTGCCGGCAGTTTCTAGAAATGGCAATAACTAGCCTTCTCGTGGAACGCAAGGATCTTGCGGAGCAATTGTCGTCATTCATGATTTCTGACACTTTGACGCAAAGTTATCGCGAGAGCTGCGAAAAGATGACTTCTGCGTCAATATGCCTGCCTCTTCTTGGGGAAGATTTCGCAGCAGACTGGCCCGTTGTTGCCCGTTTGCTTCCGCAGACGGATGCTGACTGGGCGCTAATTGTAGCCTGGATCATGCTCGGCAGCCTTCCTTGCCTGGGTAAACGAACAGCAACGTTTGACGCGCTGCGTCTTCGCATCGCGCTAGCGGAGGTTTTCTCATCTTTCGGGATGGAGGGAGAAAATGCATGGCGGGCGGCGGCCAAGTTGCGTGTACTGCTTCTGCAGGCTGACGGATTGGGGCCCCATGCATTCTGGAGTGACGGCGATGTACGCTGGCTTTCGGGCGTAAACGAGGCGGGCGGCGTTACCTATGTCAAAAAAGAGTTATTTGAAGAATTGGTTGAGTGGCTGCGGCTACCCGCACTGCTTGAGATTGCAGAACACGATTCAGATGCGTTGGAGGCGGTTGTTGAGATAGAGGCAGCGGTTGAGCATGAACGGGAAGCAGTCACGGCTGCAAGTTATAAGCTGGATTTGTATCTTGATTCCAGTTTCGAATCGGAAGGGATAGAAGAAGACGGGACGCCGTTGTCGGATCAGAGTGTGTGATGAAAGTTGAAATGTAAATACTCTTCGATTCCGATGAGGACCAGTGCCGCGAGTGAAAGTACCCATTGCAGCCGCTCCATTCTTACTTCGTGATTCGTAAGTGCCCTGCGCCGCCACTGCGCGGCGGGCCGATTGCGCAGTCGTCTTACATGAATGAGGATTGCGATATTCACGAACGAGCCAAGAAGAGCGAGGCTAATCATCGGGACGCGAATCCAATTGTCATGGAAACGGGCCATTGCCGCTCCGGCGCCGGAGGTAAAAACCAGGGCGCCGATTCCAATTGCAATACGGAACCCATTTATTGCTACAGCAGCACCACAGATGCTTTGTAAAACAGCGAAGATAAAGCTGGAAAAGGCGAGCACCCCGCGGGTGCGTGTAGCTTCTGGTACATGATGAATTGAGCTGACTTGTTCGGCAGGAGTGGCAGACATCTGAATGACACGCTCCTTGAGACGCCTTTCTGGTAGTGTAGGTGAAATTTTATCTGAATCCGAAGACAGACGCTTAACCGTCTTCAGATGCCATGCGGCTGATCTCGGCATCAAGCCGCGCGTGTAACCGCCCACTGTAGCCGAGCGGAAGCTCAAAAACGCGCTCGTCTGCAGTAAGGATGAGGATATTTCTCGTCGCGTCCAAGATCGCCGAGCAAATCTCGCAATGCTCGAGGTGTTTCTGTACCTGATCCAGGACTTCTGGCGCGAGGTCATTGTCGAGATAGCCGGAGATATGATTCCAGACATGCTTGCAGTCTATAACCATGAGAACCACCCCCGTTTCGGACTGATCTGCTTGAATTGCGGCGCCAATTTCTTTTGCAGCATCATGCGCGCGCGATGAAGCCGTACCTTTACAGTGGCTTCTGTGATGTCGAGAACCTGGGCCGATTCGCAAATAGTCAGATCTTGGACATCGCGCAACATCAGCACTTCACGATAGATCTGCGGGAGGGTGCTGATTGCCTGCTGCAGCATTCTGCGGACTTCGAGCCGCTCCAACGTCTGCAATGGAATTTCGCGCCAGTCACGCAAAAGCGCCGGTGTAAAATGCTCTTGTTCGTCAGGCAGTGCATCAAGCGACTCGACCCTTAGGGTGTTCTTGTGCCGCAGTCGATTTCGTGCCTCATTCAGCGTGATGCTGAATAGCCAGGTACTGAACTTTGACTCGGCGCGAAAGCTGTGAAGGCTGCGAAAAGCCTTTAGAAAGGCCTCTTGGGCCACATCCTCTGCATCGGCTTCGTTCTTAAGCATGGACAGGGCCATGACATAGATGCCGCGTTCATAGGGACGAATGAGATCATGAAACTCATGTGTGTTGCCGGCAAGAATCGAGGCGATTGTCTGCGCCTCGTTTCTTTCTCCGGGGATAACAGTCTTCATCACCCCGACCAATCCTCACTGAAAGCCATTTGTCACAGCCAATGACAAGTTGGAACCATTAGCCCTGGCAAAGGTTACAAAAGTTCTCAATCGGGCTAGATGGCAGGTATCGGTTCCTAGTCGGAGTGGGAGGCGGATTCAGCTGAACTAAAAAGTTAGCTCTTGCCCTGTCATTTTCATCCACATTTAGCGACTTGGTAAACAAAAGCAACAGTTAGCGAGTCTAAATCATCAATACTGTGTTTAAGCGGAGATGAGCGCACCCATGCGCCGTTTGCAAGAAAACAACCGAAAAAGGAGCTTTCCTCTATGGTCTCCCTTTGCTTTCCTTCGCGGGCTTTCTTGAACCGCATAGCCATTGCCGCCTCAACAATCGCATTTTTTGCGCTGCCCTTCACCGTGCAGGCACAGACAGAAACTGTCTCGGAAGGCGGCCAACAATATTCGAGTTCTGCCGATTGGAGGGCATATCTCACTGACTACGATTTCGACGGTGCACCGGGAGCCAGTGCATCGCCGCAGTACGGTCAGAACAGCAATCGTTATCCCGAGTACAACAGCCGATGGAGCCATATGGCTTTTGAAGGAGGGGTCGGATTTACCGCGCCGGTAGGCAACACCACACATGGATGGGAAACCTACGGGTACAACATACGGGTAGGCGGCGGTTGGAACTTTACCAAACGCATCGGCGCATTGATCGAATATCAGTGGAATAAAGATAAGATCCCGGGCAGCACGCTGACTCAACTGGCGATTGCAAGCGGCTCTAACGTACCATTCGGCGGCAATGTGAACACGTGGTCGTTCACGGTCGATCCAATCATCTATCAACCTTTCACGAAAACCTTCGGTGGATACGTGACCGGGGGTGGCGGGTTCTACCGCAAAGTAACGAACTTCACTGCGCCAGTGCTTGGAGAGAGTTGCTATTACTACTGCTATATCGGCTATTTCCCGACGACTATCGCTCATTCATCCAGCAATCAGGGCGGTTTGAATTTTGGTGTCGGGTTTTACTGGAAGGCCTTTGGCGAAGACAGCAACGCCAAATTCTATACCGAGGCGCGCTATGTCTGGGTAGATTCGCCGGTGGCAAGCCCCAAGGACCCGTATGGTTCAGGAACGCAGGGTACAATCCCGGCGACCTTTGGAATCCGTTTCTAGACCGACTAAAGGCAACGACATCAGGGCGGACAAGAAATGTCCGCCCTTTCGTTAAACGAAAAATCCACAAAACATCTTTTTACCTGAGTCTTTTTGCCTGCCTCATTCGTCATCCCCATAGAGCTGCAGTGCTGGTAGTCGTGGAGGCAACTCTGCCGGGAAACGGTGCGCCTGGATTGCTGTGCCTTTGCTCTCATAATCTGACACACCGTTTTCCTTCTTGATCGTGCCTCGGTCTAGGTTTGCTCTACGCGGCTGATTCTCTCGGTTACGCGTTTGGGCCGAAAGTACGCGCAATCTTCGCAACATTCGGGCAAAGCACGATAGGCTATAAAGTCATGGCCAGGCGTCTTTTTGTTTTGCCCGTTCTGTTCCTTGCTCTTCTGACCGAGGTCTGCCGACTTCCTGCACAGACAAAACACGTAACTGCGACCCCGAATCTTCCGAGTCGCGCCGACATACTGCGCGGCGCCTACGGGCCGTACCGCGCGAATAATGATCTTCTTTATTACCACCTCGACGTCCGGATCGACCCCGATAAGCAATGGGTCAGCGGAAAGAACACGATTCGTTTCAAGATGCTCAAAGATGGCAACCGCATCCAGCTTGATCTGAGCCAGGCACTCAATATCGACAAGATTCTTTATGGAGCGGTACCGCTCAAATATGAGCGCGATACTGGCGCGGTCTTCGTCGATTTTCCGCAGATGCTGAATGCGGGACGCGTTTACTCCATCGACTTCTACTATTCAGGCCATCCGCTTACTATTGGACGCTTCGGTGGCATGGTTTTTGGCAAGGACCCCTCGGGCCATCCCTGGATTTACACATCCTGCGAAGACGATGGCGCCAGTATCTGGTGGCCGAACAAAGACCAGTGGCGCGACGAGGTTCAGAACATGGATATCAGCGTCACGATCCCGAATAACCTTGTTGATGTTTCCAATGGACGCCTTGAAGGTAAGACGGATTTAGGTAACGGCTATACGCGTTGGGACTGGTCGGTTCATTACCCCATCAACAATTACGACGTAGCCTTGAACATTGGCAACTATGTCCACTTTGGCGGACATTACGGCGCGCTCACTCTTGATTATTATGTATTGCCCGAAGACCTGGAAAAGGCCAAAAAGCAGTTCACGCAGGTAAATGGAATGCTTGATGCCTTCACGCATTACTTCGGCCCTTATCCTTTTGTGAAGGACGGTTACAAACTCGTTGAAGTTCCCTACGCAGGCATGGAGCACCAGAGTGCAGTCGCCTATGGCAACCACTTTGCTAATGGCTATCTCAACCGCGACTGGACTGGAGTGGGTATCAGTCCGCGTTTTGACTTCATCATCATTCACGAGAGCGGGCACGAATGGTTTGGCAACAGCATTACTGCCGCCGACCGCTCGGATATGTGGATTCACGAGGGTTGGACCACCTATCTGGAGGGGCTTTATGTTGAGTACCGTTGGGGACATGCAGATGCACTCAAGTACCTCAACGGACTCAAGCCGAAAATAGAGAATGGCGAACCGATTGTTGCCGAACGCGGCGTGAATGCAACTCCTCCAGAGGACCAGTACTTCAAAGGCGCGCTGATGCTGAACACTCTGCGAAGCATCGTGAACAACGATGCGAAGTGGTTTGCACTGATTCATGGCTTTTACCAGCAATTCAAGTATCAGAACATCATGACGGAGGACGTGATTCGTTACTTTAATCAGCAGACGGGCATGAACCTGACGCCTGTCTTTCGCCAATATTTATTCCATGCGCAGGTTCCAGTGTTGGAACTTCTGTTTGATCCGACAGAACATGCCGTCTCCTATAAGTGGCAGGCAGAAGAGCCTGATTTTGCCATGCCGGTTGAAGCTGGCGATCCCGACCATTGGCAGATTCTCCACCCAACTTTGGAATGGCAGACGATGACGACCCCTCTAACCAAGGATCAATTTCAGGTGGCCACCGACAAGTACTACATTTATGTGGACAAACAATAGACGCGTCAAATAGCGTCATTCCCAAAACTCATGCAGACACGCCGAAATTGAGGAGACAGATGGATGATCCCACCGCATTCTCCAATTCGTGCATCGCGCGGTAATACGAAAACGGCCAAGGGTTGGATTCAGGAAGCCGCAAAAAGAATGCTGATGAACAACCTTGATCCTGAGGTTGCCGAGAAGCCTGAGGAGCTCATTGTTTATGGCGGACGAGGCAAGGCAGCACGCAATTGGGATTGCTACCGCACGATCGTCGAAACTCTTGACCGGCTCGAAAACGACCAGACATTGCTCGTGCAATCGGGCAAGGCAATCGCTGTGCTCAATACGCACAGGCTGGCTCCCAGAGTCCTGATTGCAAATTCCAATCTTGTGCCTCGATGGGCTACATGGGAAGAGTTCGACAAGCTGGATGCTGCAGGACTGATGATGTACGGTCAGATGACTGCGGGATCATGGATTTACATCGGTACACAAGGAATTCTCCAAGGCACATATGAGACGTTTCGTGCAGCGGCGAAAAAGCACTTTGGGGATACTCTTGCCGGCACAATTACGGTGACTGCGGGTCTTGGGGGCATGGGAGGCGCTCAACCGCTTGCAATCAAGCTTGCGGGCGGAGCCGGCATTTGCATCGAAATCGACCCGAAGCGAATAGAGCGGCGCCTGCAAACGCGTTATCTCGATACAGTAGCGATTTCGCTGGAGGACGCAATCCGTCAGGCGTTAACTGCGAAACGGGAACGCAGAGCGGTCTCCATCGGGCTTATGGGTAACGCGGCGGATATCCTTCCGGAAATGGTGCGGCTGGGATTCATTCCTGACCTGGTCACAGACCAGACAAGCGCGCACGACCCTTTGTGGGGATATATTCCGTGCGCAAAACCCGATGAGGACCTTACAGTCCTGCGCTCACTTCATCCGGAGGAATATGCCAGCCGCGTAAAGTCGTCGATTGCACAGCATGTGCAGGCGATTCTGGCGATGCAACGTCGCGGAGCGGTTGCGTTTGACTATGGCAACAATTTGCGGACACAAGCACAAATTGCCGGCGTAACAGATGCGTTTGCCTATCCGGGCTTTGTTCCTGCGTTCATCCGCGATTCTTTCTGTGAAGGCCGTGGGCCCTTTCGCTGGGTTGCGCTATCCGGCGACCCGTCAGACATTGCAGCCACAGACCAGGCTCTCCTGCAGCTCTTCCCCGAAGATAGCCGCCTGCAGCAATGGCTAAGCTTCGCTGCAACGCAAATTGCGTTTCAGGGGCTCCCTGCCCGCATTTGCTGGCTTGGTTATCGCGAACGTGATCGCGCTGGATTGTTGTTCAATCAGATGGTGCACGACGGCCGTATCAAAGCTCCGATCGTGATCGGACGCGACCATCTCGACGCAGGCTCGGTCGCGAGCCCTTTTCGCGAGACCGAAGCCATGCTTGACGGCTCGGATGCAGTCTCCGATTGGCCTTTACTCAATTTTGCTACTGGAATCGCGAGCGGCGCCGCGTGGATGAGCTTCCATCACGGGGGAGGCGTAGGTATGGGATACAGTCAACATGCCGGCCTTGTTGCTGTCGCTGACGGCAGCGAGGAGGCCGAAGAACGTCTGCGGATGTGTTTGACCAATGATCCGGCGATGGGAGTGGTTCGCCACGCTGATGCCGGATATGAGCGCGCCAGGATCGTCGCCAGGCAGCGTGGCTTGGACATGCCGAGCCTGAACCTGCCATGAAGCAAGATCTGCTCATCACGGGTATCTCACAGCTTGTGACTGCTGAGGGACCCGGCTCGAAACGTGGCCGGTCCATGCATGAGCTGAAGATTATCGCTGAGGCAGCGATCGCTGTATGTTCCGGTTTCATAACCTGGGTGGGAAAAGAGAGTGACTGGACAGGAGAACCTGCAACAACGGTTGATGTCGGCGGCCGTGCTGTAGTACCGGGGTTGGTTGATCCTCACACCCACGCGGTATGGGCCGGAGATCGCTTGAATGATTTTGAAGCTCGAACTTCCGGCGCGACTTACGAATCCATACTTGCAGCGGGCGGCGGTATTCGAAGTACGATTCGTGCTACGGCAACGAAATCCTTAGATGATCTCGTCGCAGATGCCAGTCCGCGCCTCAAATCTCTGATCGGTTCTGGAGCAACGACGATCGAAGTCAAGTCTGGTTATGGATTTACGCCTGTCGCTGAATGCAACATCCTGGAAGCGATCCTGGCTGTCGCAGCGCAATTGCCCGCGCAGATTCTGCCGACACTGCTTATCCATGTACCTCCTGCGAATAACGGAGAACGCGCGAACTATCTGACTACAGTATGTGAAGAGTTGATACCGGACGTAGCACGACGCAAGCTGGCACGCGCGGTTGACGTGTTTATCGAGAAGGAAGCGTGGACGGTGGCTGAGGCGGAACTTATGTTGCGAGTGGCCAGAAAGCATGGCTTTGCGACAAAACTGCATAGCGACCAATTTCATTGCATCGGCGGAGTAGAGCTTGGAATACGCGCTGGCGCACTAAGTGTTGATCATCTTGAAGCCTCAGGCGCAGAGCAAATTGCTCAACTTGCAGCTAACAGCACGATCGCAACGATCCTCCCGGGTGTTTCTTTGCATTTAGGAATACGAGCGGCGCCTGGACGCAGGCTGATCGATGCCGGCGTTGCCGTTGCTATCGGGACAGACCTGAATCCGGGCTCTAGCCCCTTATTCTCAACCTCGGCTGCATTGGCGCTGGCGGTTAGACTCAATGGGTTGACCGCCCACGAGGCGCTTGTGGCGGGCACCGTGAATGCAGCTTGTGCATTGGGGCTTACAGATACTGGCCGCATCGAAGCCGGATGTCGAGCGGATTTTCTTGTCCTGCACGGGAAGGATTGGCGTGAACTTATTTACACACTAGGAGCAAATCCTGTATGTGAAGTTTGGATCGGCGGACGGAGGGTCCAGCGATGAATACGCTTTATCGTCCGGAACTGCTCTATTCAGATGGCCGGTTAATGTCCAACGGTGAACTGCTGGTTAGCGAAACCGGCAAGATCCTCGAGATATCTGAAAAAACGAATGACTCTTCAACGCGGGTTGTCGATTTGCCGGGAAAGGCATTGCTCCCTGGCTTTGTGAACGCTCATTCTCATTCTTTTCAGCGGCTCATTCGTGGCAAGTCGGAGTCGCGACTCGCGAGTGGAAGTGACTTCTGGTCCTGGCGAGGAACGATGTATCACGCCGCCAACCGGCTCGACCCGCAGGATGTATATGACGTAGCGCGCATGGCCTTCCTCGAAATGGTTCTCACCGGCACAACAACAGTCGGTGAGTTTCACTACCTCCACAATGCTCCAGACGGCAAACCGTATGAAGACCCAAATCTCCTGGCGAAGCAAGTACTTGCTGCCGCGCGATCTGTTGGGATATGCATTGTGCTTTTGCGGACGGCATACCTGCGATCGGGATTTAATTTGCCACGTGACTCGGGGCAGATCCGGTTTTTTGAATCCCGCTCCGCGTTTCTCGAGAATATGGACGCGCTTATACAAGAATTCCGAAATGTCTTTGAGGTCAGCTTCGGTGTTGCCCCTCACAGTGTTCGTGCTGTGCCTCTTAGCGATCTAAAAGAAATTGTCGGGTGGAATCGTGCCCTCAATCTTCCGCTTCACATGCATATCTCCGAACAGGTTGCAGAAAATGCCGCATGCGTTCGCGAATATGGGCTTGCCCCAGTAGCGCTTCTCAACCGCGAGCGGATTCTCGATGCTAATTTCACTGGAGTTCATGCGATCCATATAGACCCCAATGAAATTGATATGCTCGCGGAAGCGAACGCAACAATATGTGCATGTCCAACCACTGAACGTAACCTCGGAGACGGTATATTCCCCGCCGACTGTGTTTTGAATGCCGGTATTCGTGTTGCGCTTGGCTCAGATAGCCAGGCGCAGATCGAACCTCTGGAAGATGCACGGCAGCTTGATTATCATTTGCGGCTTCAACGGCAAAAGCGCACCATACTCGATCAGATTGCGGCGAAGCCGCTGGCTACAACCCTGTTTGAATGTGCAACGATTCATGGGGCCCGCTCGCTCGGTTTGCATTGTGGAGAATTGAAACCTGGGGCGAATGCCGATTTCTTTACAGTGGACTTGAGCGACCCATCCATTGCCGGCAATTCCGCCGATGACCTGCTCTCCATTCTCGTGTTTTCACTTAATCGCTCGGCCGTACATGACGTAGTCGTCAACGGAAGGATCATTCTTCAAGACCGACGACATCCGCTTCACGATGAGATTGTCGCCAGATATCAAGAGGTTCACCATAAGGTTTGGCGAACAGAGCGCCTCCTATGAGCGATGTCATCGAACATCTTAAAAACTTGATCAGGATACCTTCTGTTTCATCATTATCGAATCGACCGATTATTGACTATGCACTTGGCGTGTTGCGAGAGGCACAGTGGCAGACTCGCATGATCACCTACAAGGATTCGGCAGGCATCGAGAAAGTCAATTTGATCGCAGCACCACAAAGCCATGACGCGAATGATCCTGCAACAGAATTGGCCTTTGTTTGCCATACCGATACTGTTCCCTACCTGCCGGACTGGATCAAGGCAACCGACCCATACGTAAGCAACGGGATGCTGCACGGCTGCGGAGCCTGTGACGTAAAGGGGTTTCTCGCGTGCCTCTTAACCGTAATCAGTGAGACAGCTCCGTCGAAGACTGCTCGGAATCTACGCGTGGTGCTGACTGCTGATGAAGAGGTGGGCTGCGTTGGCATGAGCCATTTGATCGCCGGCGGGCTGCTCCACCCCCGTAGAGTTGTCGTCGGCGAACCTACATCATTGCGCCCTGCGCGAGCCGGAAAGGGGTACTGCCTGGCAGAGATCACAGTGTTCGGGGAAGAAGCCCATAGTGCATTACCGGAAATGGGTAAATCAGCAATTTACAGGGCGGCTCGTCTGGTGAACGGAATCGAAGAACTTGCCCTGGAGCTTGCCAAAGAGAGACACGCATTCTTCTCGCCGGAGTTTACAACCCTCAATATTGGCACCATTCAAGGAGGCACGGCCAAAAATATCATCCCGGGCCGGTGCTGCTTTCAGCTTGAGTGGAGACCGATTCCCAGTCAGCCGATAGATACCGTGCCGACGGCTGTATCGAGAGTTGCGGAGAAGCTCCGAGAATGTGATCCCACGTTTCTCTGGAATATGAATATCGCGCGGCAACAAGGGGGCTTTGAGACGGATGCGAACTGCGAGCTAGTGCGCTCGATGGAGGCGCTCACGCGGAGGAAAGCAACTTCGATTCCATTTGGATCGGAAGCAAGTCTTCTCGCTAATGCAGCAGCAGATGAAATTGTGGTGTTTGGCCCTGGCAATATGCAATTCGCACACAGTAGCCGTGAGCGCGTGCCGCTCAATGAATTGAAAGAGGCAATCGTGATTTTGAAATCGCTAATTGCTTGTGGCTGAACGAAGACATCTCGCTGAGCGTTTTCGCGCAGTGACCGCAAAGAAATTACTGGTGATCAGGTTGCGACGCTGGTGCAGCAGGAGGCTCAGAGGATACTGCCGCCTGCTGTAGTAGGCGGTAGCCGTCTCGAGTTCGCACGCGATACTTTGCAAGATCTTTACCTACCAGCTTCACACTTATGGAACGCCAACCTCGATTACTGTTAACTTTGGGGTAATAGGTGATCGTGTAGAGGTGTGCCAGATCATCGCGAATGGAGCCAAATGCGAGCTTTTCGTCCTGCCAGTCTTTCGCGAAGTATGCTTTGCCACCAGTGGCCTTGCTCATTCGTTCGAACACGGCGGTTGACATCGGGTCTTCCTCAGCCGCCCGGGTGCTGATGATGTAAATGATCGTTCCGGTTGATTGGGCCAGTTCTTCCACATCTTCTGGAGGAATGGAACTAGCATCGTCCGGACCATTCGAGAACACGACGATCGCCTTTCGCCCACGGAGCTGGGCTGCGTCTCTAACGGTGAGCAGCAAGCAGTTATAGAGAGCAGCTTCGTCTCCCGCAACCGTGTTGCGTACGCCTCGAAGGACAACGGAACGGTCGGAGGTTAGTGGCGTGGATCGGGATAAATCTCGACTGTAGGAATAGAAAGCAATTTTGTCTGCGTCCTGCATGGAACGGATGAAGCCCACAATGGCATCCTGGGCATAGACAAATCCCCGGTACATGTAGTCGCTGGTATCAAACAAGATAAAGACGCTGGCTCCGGCAAGATGTGAAGCCAACGGCTGCGCCTGTGCCTCAATGGCGTTATCCCCCTCAGAGGAAGCCGGCTTGACATCTGGGGTCGCTGCTTGCTGGCTGGACTGTATGGTGTTTGCTGCTCCGCTAATGATTTCGCCGCCCTCCTCAAAGGAGGAGATTGTTTCTGGAATCTTATCCTCTGTAATTGCAAAGTTGTCCGGACGAAGCCCTGTGACGTAATGCCCTTTCTTGTCAGTTACCGCGACATTCAGTTGCACTAGAACAACATTGACAAGAATGCGCGAGTGATCTTCCTGCGCTGCTGGTTGACGGTTGCCATCGGCATGAAAGAACAGAACCAGACATAATCCTGTGCTGATAATAGATCTCGTTGCCATAATGTCCCTATGTCCTACTCATCCTGTTCTAGTGTTGAATCGTAACTCCAGGTGTTGCAACCGCAATTTGGCCCTCTCGAAACTCCTGTCCGGTTTGTTCCATTGCACGCAATAATGCGGGCCAGTCTTCCAGATCAGTGGCAAAGATATTTGCGATCATACGCCGGGTCAGAACAGGCACTAACAAGTTCAGTGCCGTCGGAGAATATCCCATTTCATCGGCAAGCCGGGCCCAGTAAAGATTTGTCGACTCCCAGGACTCGCCCAGCAAACGGTACCCATACCCCGCAAAAGCAGGAAAGGGTTTTACTGCCAGAATTCCACATGCATTAGTTTGCGCAAGGGTTGGATGCGGAACACCGAAGTCTATCGAGAGGCGCTCCGGATTGGTTTCCGACGAATCGCTCCGCACAAGGTTGTCCAGCTCCTGGCCAGCCGGTCCCGAGGAAACGGCATCTGCTGGAAACTCTTTTCTAAACTCGACAGCCAGATAGAACTTTTCGACCGGTGTGATTTGTGGAATCAGCGCAGTCGCATCATCTTGATTTGTTAGGGAGCGTTCGGTGAATTCCAGCCGTTTCGGCTCCATTAAATCCGAGAGGATAGCGATGATTCGTCCACGCAATTGTGCGTTTTGCGCTGAATCAATTAACAACTCCTCTCCAACCCGCTGATACAGCGCTACGGCGTGTAGTTCCTTCGGGTCAATTCCCCACCAGCGTGGCTGCACTGCACTCACGAGAAGTGCAGGTACCACCGCTTTCCATATCAGTGCCTGGACATGATCAGGAGCAATGAAGTCTTCTTCCGTCGATGCCAGTGCATATGGTAAATCGGCCAGCGAGCCAATCAGATAGGCCCCTCCACCAGCTGTTACGCCAACACCGATCAGATCCGGAGAGTCCCAGATCGTGTCATAGCCTTGAATTGAAACTCCTGTAAAGTCGTGCGACCGTACAAATAGGGGGTTGTGATGTAATGCCTGGGATCCGGGTGGCTCGTAATAGGCATAGTTCAAACCCACCAGCGTATCCCTTAGAAAGGGCGCAAGCTGTCCGCGCGCTGCCTCAAGTTGCGCTCCCGAGGCTGGCCTTTGGATCACCTTGGTGAGATCAGTACGGACCTGTAATTCGGCGTGCCGACTGGTATAAATTCCTGGCGCCCATGAAATCTTCTCGCTCTCAGTAAAAATTGGGCGCGGCATCTCGAAATCGCGTAGAGTTCCAGCAAGCTGAACCAGTTGATCGCGCATCGATGCCCCATGCGCCATCTCATCTAGGCCGTCATAGAGGCCGAATAGCGTGTCGAGAGAAGCGAGTCGCTGATCGTCCAACACGGTGCGTATTCGTTCCGCTAACTCCATATGGACGCGCTGCCCATCCTCACTGGTCTGGGGAGGGCCTGCGAGCAGATCGATAATCTGATCCTGGGACAGGTCAGCAGTGCCTTTCACATTGATTAAGAGAGACCTGAGTGAGCTGCGGCTTGCGTTGAAGAGCTGCATGGATGAGGAGGCCGCAGTAAAGGGCTGAACCACCTCCTGCCAGGATTGATTAATTTTGTCGCTGGGAATCTCCCGCTGGCGGGCGAGGATTTGCCAGAGGCCTACATTTGCCTGGAAAGCCCCCATTGCATTTGCGCGAAGCGGAGCAGGTTCGATTTTACTTACTGCGTCAGCAGCATTGATGAACAGCGTAATGGATGAATCGTTCAGCGCCGGAAATTCCGAAAAGATCGGGTACCAGTCATGGAATTGGAAGAAATTACCGTCAATGAGACGAATTGTTTTTTCTGACAGGTGTTCTTGCCCGGCGCGGGAAAGGTCGATTGCACTGAGGGCAAGGTAGAGCTGCAATGGACCGGTATCTGTTTCAAAGCGGGAACAGGCAACGAGAGTCAAGAGAACCTGATCCGGAGTATCCCATGTATTCGCATGCTTCACCCAGCCTCGAATCAGTTCGGGGGTTGAATCCTGCGAGAGAATTTCGCGCCAGACCGTTAGACTGCCCGGAATATAAGGCTGGCCGTTCGGTTGCCACTGCAGGCGCGTGAATAGAACCATAAGATCAGCATTTCTTGGGAATACGCCTCTCGTCGAACCGCCTCCGGAATCCGGCCTGCGATAAACATCATAGAGGAGCTTTAGACGCGGTTCCTGCGTAAGGTGGAATTGTTGCTCGCGGCTTACATGAGCCATTGCATCGAAATAGGCCGCAAGCCAGCCGTGATCCTTTGCTAAAAGATGAAGCACAAAACTGACTGGCGATGTCGGACTCGCTCCTGCGATATCTTCCCAGCTGCGCTCGGCAGCTTGCCCGCCGGGTACAAGAACGTGTCCCGAATGAACAGATATCTGACTTCCGTAGAAATCCAGCGCTGGCGCAACAGGGAGCAGCGCTCTTAGCGCTCGTCTCAGTGCGATCTGCGTCTCCTGATCGTTCTTTGATAATGCCCAGTACAAGCGATCAACGCTCTCATCATGTAGCAACACATCGACCAAACCGACGTCATTTTTGTGTCTCGTAGAACTAATATCAGTCCAGTCCTTTTCACTGAACAGAACTGGAACCCGAGTGTCGGGAAATGAATAAGTAAAGGGAGTTTGTTCCTGAAGCGAGTCCTCGAGCCGCGTTAATGGAAAGCCTGAATCGAGAGTCAGAAATGCCCGCTCGGCATTTACAGCCCTGAGATATGCATTTTTCTGACCGCAGGTTTGCTCGAACTCGTAGCCGAGAACCTGGATTAGCTTCACCGCATCGTCGCAACCAGCAACCCGAATGGTGCCGTCGTTGCCGGCAAGCTGCCGGAGTTCTCGCGCATATTGAACATAGCGGTTCAACAGAAGCAGGAATTCCGTTTCCTGACCGTTCTCATATCCGCGCAGATAGACATTGCGAGCTAGCAGAGGCAAGACATCCTCAGGAGAAATTTCCTGACTGATCCCTGCCATGCGCAGGAAAGATCGAAGCTGACCTGGGATCACCACACTCTCGGAGACATCCGAGTGTGTTTCCTCAGCATGAGCTACAGATTGCGTCTGCGCGAGATGACCACTAGCGACAGCATAGCAAGTGCCCAGGCAGAGAAAGCCAGATGTGAGTATGCCGAGCGAACGAAGAGGAAGTTTCATAAGCCGAATGCACCTCTCGAATCCTCAAGCTTTGTCTTAGGAGAACGACACCATTATGTGTCGCGAACAAAGCAAATCAGAACAATCTGGAGTGACGGCTGACCTAGCCCCTCAGAGGCTCAGATTTGCCTCAAGATTGACGCTGGCCATTCTACCTGCTCATACGTGCGTCGTACGTAAGACTTGATCGGGGGACTTGCTTAACTGGCGAACCATTGTCGCAAATTTTGGCTCTCTTGCGCGAAATTTTGGTGAAGTAGTGGAATAAAGGCGGATGGCCCCGATCACGGGGAGTTCGATGATTCGGTGAATGCGATACCCCGTCGCGCTAACTTCAGGCAATTTTGTTGACCTCGCTCAATATATGTGGCACGAGGCCAGCGCCAAGGCCGACTCTACCTATGTGATTTATTTTGTGTTGGTTAAATAAGATCCAACTGTATTCATATTGAACGCAGGATGCGTGGTGACTGCTTTTATCAAGGATATTGCAACCAGCTTACGAACCCTGCCCGCACCCGTTTACCGCACTAATGATGGTGAACCCTGCAGGAACACGATAGACTCCGAATTTGTAATAACCCGCTTTATCGGAACTCAAACTTGCTGAAACTCTTTCAGGGTGCCAGACCGTTGAAGCGCGCGTCTGCGCTGCGTGATTCCTTCGCCGGAATCACGCTTGCGGCTATGAACATTCCACAGGCCATTGGCTACACCACGATCGCAGGCATGCCTGTGGTCACGGGCCTATATTCGCTGCTATTACCACTTGTTGCATTCGCGACCTTCGGTTCTTCCCGTTTTCTGGTGGTCTCCGCTGACTCTGCTACTGCGGCCATCTTTGCCGGAGGTGTTTCCGGCATGGCGCCCATGGCCAGCCCGCGGTATGTGGCGCTGGCAGGCGCGGTTGCGTTGCTTACATCCGGATTTTTACTCTTGGCTCGATTGTTCAAGCTGGGCTTCATCGCCGATTTTCTTCCTCAAACCGTACTCGCAGGCTTTCTCACTGGAGTTGGGTTTCAGGTCGGAATTGCGGTGTTGGGACAGATGCTTGGTTTGCAGATACTTGCCCACCGGACAATTTGGCAATTCACCGAAGTTGTTCAGAAATTGCCGGAAGTTCATATACCAACTCTGTTAATTGCTGTCACAGCAGTCGTAGGCCTGCTACTACTCGAACGTTTTGGACGAAGAGCACCGGGAGCGATCATCGCGGTTGTCGGAGCAATCGTTGCGAGCCGAATCTGGAACTTTGCGGGACATGGCATCGCTGTCATCGGTCCAGTGGCAGGGGGACTTCCACATTTTGGCTTCCCTGCTGTTGGCTGGCGGGATATCTCTCCGCTGATTCCAGTAGCCTTATCATGCTGCATCATGATCATCACGCAGAGTGCGGCGACTGCCCGCTTCTATGCGACGCGCCATCAGCAGCAGTTAGACGAAAACATGGATCTTACCGGTATTGCCGCAGCGAATGCAGTGGCCGGTCTGAGCGGGACCTTTGTTGTCAATGGAAGCCCCACGCAAACAGCGATGGTGGAAAGCGCCGGTGCTCAGAGCCAGGTGGCACAGCTTGCAACAGCGGTAACCGTGGCACTCGTATTGCTCTTCCTGACCAAGCCTCTTCAATATCTTCCGCAATGCGTGCTCGGCGCGCTGGTCTTTGTTATTGCGATCCGGCTTTTGAGGTTTCAGTCTCTCGCGGCAATTCGCCGAGAGAGCCCTGGTGAATTCGCGCTGGCCATGTTGACTGCCGCTGTTGTTGTCACTGCCGGTGTTGAACAAGGAATATTGCTGGCGATGATCCTCTCGTTATTCCGTGTCGTCAGACACAGCTATCACCCCCATACTGGCGTGATGATTCCAAACAAGGATGGATCGTGGAACCTCCAGTCGGTCTCTCCCGACACAATGACAGAGCCAGGATTGGTGATGTATCGGTTTGGAGCAACGCTGTTCTATGCCAATGCCAATAGGTTCGCCGAAGAGGTTAATACCCTTGTAGGAAATGAGTCGCCCTCGCCGGTTCGCTGGCTGATCGTCGATGCGGAAGCTATCACACACCTGGATTATTCAGCAGCGAGGGTTGTCCAGAAGTTGCAGATGAACTTGACGAACCGAGGCGTTCAATTTGGTTTCGCCAGAATGCCATGGGGCTTGAAGGCGGATTTTGCGCGCCATCACCTAGCTGAAACAACCGACTCATCGCGAATTTTCAACCGGCTTCACGACGCACTCTCTGCTTTTGATAACTGGCAGCGCCAGAGCCAGTGAAGGTTGCAGAAGCTCTCTGTGAAGCGATCCAAGCCATTTTTCTGGAGCACCGGGCGGGAATTGAACCCGCGAGTACTGGTTTTGCAGACCAGCGCGTTAGCCACTTCGCCACCGGTGCTCACGTCCGCCGCGCCTGACGCCTGAGTAGCGCGACGCGGCGGAAATCTGGATACAACGATAACAGCGTTTACCGTGGCTGGGCAGCGGTGCGCAGGTAGGGTTTGACGGTCTTGTAGCCCGGGAAGACTTTGTCGGCCTCCTCATTGGAAACAGCCCCGCTGATGATGATGTCCTCACCCTGCTTCCAGTTCGCCGGGGTTGAGACCTTGTGCCTGGTCGTGAGCTGAATCGAGTCCAGCACGCGGATGATCTCATCGAAGTTACGACCCGTGGACATGGGATAGGTGAGGGTCAGCTTGATGCGCTTGTCGGGGCCAATGACAAAAACGGTGCGCACAGGAGCGTTGAGCGCCGGCGTGCGGCCTTCAGAGCTGTCGCCTGCATCGGCGGCCAGCATGTCATAGAGCTTGGCGATCTTCAGCTCGGGGTCGCCGATAATGGGGTAGTTCACATCGTACCCGCCTACGTCCTTGATGTCCTGCGCCCACTTGCTATGGTCGCTCACGCGGTCGACGCTGAGTCCGATGACTTTGGCGCCACGGGCGGCGAACTCTTTTTCCAGAGCGGCCACCGCTCCCAGCTCGGTGGTGCAAACGGGAGTGAAGTCTTTAGGGTGCGAGAAGAATACTGCCCAGTTGTCGCCAATCCACTCATGAAAACGGATGGTTCCCTGGGTTGTCTCTGCGGTGAAATCAGGCGCTACATCGTTAATACGGAGTGACATGTCGATTTGCCTCTTTCGAATTCCTGCTGAGTAAAAACAGTTGTGAAACTAAAAAACCCCCGGCATCTTCTGTGCGGGGGGTCTAGCGCGTTTGGTATCTTGATTTCGCTCTAGGGACACACCCGCATGAGGCCACTGTAACAGCAGCAGCACTGACATATGCAGGTTGGAGCGAGCCGTTTCATTCCAACTTTGAGCATAGAACGGCGCCAGGCCTGTGTCAATTCGCTTGATCATGGTGTCGAAACTCATATCCCCAAGCATGACTAGGCTACCAAAGCCCTCAATGCAGGTTGTACATCTCCATTACATCTTTGCGTAACGCCTCGCGACTCGATTCGCGGGTGTAAAACATATGGCCACCGGGATATTCGTGGACCTGGACCCGAGTGGGGTCGCCCATGATGGGCATTTGATTGACTGTAAGAACCGATCCCATAAATGGGCAGGAGAGATCGTTCCATCCATGAACGATGAGAACGCGAAGTTTGGGATCGGCTGCAACTGCTTGCCTGAGTTGCTCAACGGAACCCTTACGAAGATCGTCGTCGCGATTCCAGAGTTGATTCACTTCGTAAGAGAGGGCATTATAGCGCGCATCGATCTTCCAGCCAACCGTCTGGGTTACGAAATTCACCATGGCAGTTGTGGTTGGCGCGATGATGCTGGCGAGAATCGGATCGCTAGCTTCCTGGTTGAATGCATATGGAAAGGGATCGAAGGAGGTCACATTTGAGTCGTAGATCGAACCTAGCTTACCTTCTTCACGATAAACCTCACGCAGGTAGGCTCTGGTTTCGAGGCGTCCGCCAGAGTATTTGACAAATTCGGGATCGAGGCCAGTCATCTCCGTAACTTTTTTGATCATCGCTTGGACGGCGGCAGGATCGGAGTTGCCCTTGAGCAGCGTCGTGGCGTAGTCGCCAAGGGTATAGGAAATGACATCCGCCATCGCCTGAGAGGTGAGCTGGTGCTCGCGCTCAAGATGAGCGGCGGTGATGGAAGGCAGAGTGACCATCCAGGGGATGGGTGAGAGGTTGCCGTTCTGCTCCAGCGTGGGATTGAGGTAAGGAGAGACAAGGACAACTCCGTTCATAGCCACGCCGAGCTGCGACTGCAGATAGTACGTGATGCGTGGACCGCGGAAACCTCCGTAGCTTTCACCCACAAGATATTTACGCGAGGTCAGGCGATCGTTCTTGACGAGCCAGTCGTAGATGATGCGCGAGAGGTATTCGATATCGGGCGTTGTGCTGTAGAAATCCTTCCTGGCCTCGTCATCGGGAACAAGGGAGCGGCTGAAGCCGGTGCCGATGGGGTCGATGAAGACGAGGTCGGTGAAATCGAGCCAGGTTCCTGGATTGTCAGCAAGGACGGGTGGGTCGGATGGACTCTCACCCTCGTTCCCGACCTGGAGATGCTTAGGGCCAATGGCTCCAAAGTTGAGGAAGACGGAGGATGCTCCGGGCCCCCCATTGACAGCAAAAGTTACCGGGCGATCTGGAGCATCAACAGTGTAAGACGTGTAGACGACCTGGCCGATTTCGTGACCATCGCTATTGCGCACGGGCAGCGTACCAACGGTGACGGTGTAATGCAGCGTTTTGCCGTTCAGTGCCATACTTTGCTCGACGTGGGTGTCAGGCGGCAGTGGCGGCAACTGCATTTTGTCTGGAGTCTTCTCCGGAGCTTTTTCCGCAGGCTTGGCGTTATCAGATTGAGCGCGGAGGGGTAGAGCCGGAAGGGCAAGAAAAACCGAGCTGATGAGAAGAGCACAACATCTGCGAGAACGCGCAACCTGCATATAAGTCATGGAAATACCATACATGCTGACCGACGGTTGAGAACAGTGATTCGACCGCAGCGTTCTCTGAGAAACTATCGCCATGAGGGCATTCGAATACCATCTGTGCGACGTATTCACTTCCAGGCCGCTCGAGGGGAATCAACTTGCGGTTTTCCCGGACGCGGCGTCTCTAACCGATAGCGAGATGCAAGCCATTGCACGCGAGATGAACTTGTCTGAAACGACGTTCGTGCACCGCCGCGAAACAGAAGTCGAGCAAACGCGGGGCATTCGAGTGCGCATTTTCACGACGCAGGAAGAACTGCCGTTTGCCGGACATCCAACGTTGGGGACAGCGGCGACGATAAGACGAATATTTTCGGAGTACGCAGGCGCTGAGAAAATTATGCTTGATCTGAATGCAGGTCAGATTGAAGTCGCGTTTCGTGCAAACGGCGAAGCTGAGGGTAGTGCTGCGTTTGGTCAGATGAAGCAGCTTGATCCCGTGTTTGGCTCTACTCACAATCCAGCAGCTATTGCCGGGGTTCTGGGCCTGCGTGCGGAAGATATAGCTGGGCCGGCTCCACAGACTGTTTCCACTGGCATGGCGTTCTGTATCACGGTACTACGATCGGTAGAGGCCCTGGGGCGTTTGAAGCTGGATACTGCGAGAAGCGTGTCATATGCCGCAGGTTCGGATGCGAAGTTCTTCTACACGCTCGCGCCTGAAGATTCCGGAGTATGGCGCGCCCGGATGCAGTTCTATAACGGAGAAGATCCAGCAACCGGATCGGCCGCTGGATGCGCGATTTCCTACCTGGTTCGACATGGACTTTGCGCCTCGGGAGAGCGTCTGCACCTTCGACAGGGCATCGAGATTGGACGCCCGAGCGATCTTTACTTATCCGCAGTCTTCCGAAACGGGGAAGTGAGCGAAGTTCGTGTGGGCGGCAGCACAGTTCCTGTGGCAAAGGGACACATTTTCCTTGAATAATGCACATGGTTTCAACAGTGCTGCTGAATGAAATCCTCAGTATTTACGGACATTGCGCACAAAACGGTGGAAGCACGAGCACAAATTTTTTCACTTTTTCGCCAGATATTCCCTATTTACAGCCCGCTCCACTGTTCGTACTCTTGGCAAACGTTCAGGAAGTTTGAACGTACTTTCGCCGATTGAAAAGCACAATTTGAGTTTGAGCAAGAAGCATCCGCTACGTGCGCTTGCTGCTGCCTGTCACACTTCGGGAGACACACTGGAGGGATATGGAAAGCGGCTGACGCGCAGGCAACCGTGGCGGCCTTCTCTGCTCTCCGCATCCTGGTTCGAGCCGGATCGCGGCACCGCGTATATCAGGCGCGCATTCTCAGCCGCCGATTGCGCGGAAGAAGCCGTATTCCCTTTCGGGACCGTGCCGGGCCAGGATGCGGCCAACAAGAACCCTTGCAGGGCGCATAAATGATGTATGCGCTCGCGCAGATTCGCTTTGTCCGTGTCGCGAAGCTGTAAGGAAGTCATGAGACCGAAAAAAACCATCCTTTGCGTTGACGATAATGAACAGGCGCTTGGGGTCCGGAAGTTTCTTCTGGAGACGCGTGGCTATCGAGTGGTGACGACAGTCTCGGCTCATGAGGCAATCGAGATCCTCCGCAGCGGCGGAGTGGACCTGGTGTTGAGCGACCTGATTATGCCTCAAATGGACGGCAATGAGATGGTCTATCGCATGAAGGAGATCACTCCGGAGATTCCGATGATGCTGCTGAGCGGAACGGTGAAGGCATTTGACCGGGCCTGCCACGCCGATGCCTTTCTGCCGAAAGGCGCTTGCTCACCAGTGGAGCTGCTTGAACGCATTCGTGTGATGATCGCGCGCAAGCGCGGGCCGAAGAAGATAGTTCCGCGGCCTCAATTCGAGCCCTCTTACAATGCACCGTATTCGAACGCACCGCACCCGGCTGTCGCGTCTTAGGACTTGCGCTTTTCGCCAGTTACAATAAGCCAGTGCAGCCTATTATTTGTGCCGAACATCTCGGCAAGACTTACCGCAGCGGCAAGATTGAAGTGCCGGCTCTACGCGATGTGACTTTTTCAGTAGAGCCAGGCCAGTTTGTGAGTATCGTCGGGCCTTCGGGCAGCGGGAAATCGACCCTTTTTTACCTTCTTGGCGGATTGACACGCGCCACCTCAGGCAAGATTGTGATCGACGGCGTGGACTTTGCCTCGCTCAACGATGCAGAGCGGACAAAGATGCGGAAATCCAAGATCGGCTTCATCTTCCAGAAGTTCAACCTGCTGCCGACCCTTTCTGCAGGAGCGAACATCGAGATAGCGTACGAGATTTCAGGACAGTCCGGGCCGTTAGATAAGGCATACCTGAACCATCTTGTCGAAATACTTGGCATCTCCGGCCGCCTTGACCACCGGCCTTCGGAGCTTTCCGGCGGCGAGCAACAGCGCGTGGCCATCGCGCGCGCGCTGATCACGCGCCCCTCCATTGTGCTTGCAGACGAACCCACTGGGAACCTTGATACATACAATTCGGATGCAGTGCTGGAGATGCTGCAACGCTCGAATCGCGAGTTCAAGCAAACGGTGCTGATGATCACGCACAATCCGGAAGCAGCAACGATTGCGGACCGCATTCTGCATATGCGCGACGGCGGAATCACCGGCATTGAAGAGGGCAAAGGCGCAATTGCAGCGCACAGTTGGTAGCCTGCCGCTTCGTTGACCGTGCGCGCAGCCAGCCGATATACTCAATAAGTACCAAGCGGGAGTAGCTCAGTGGTAGAGCATCGCCTTGCCAAGGCGAGGGTCGCGGGTTCAAGTCCCGTCTCCCGCTCCAGTCAGCCAAAATTGATCGCCTACTTGATTGCGCTGGCTGGTTTTTCCATCCCTGCCTGAATTAAGATGACCTGTTCAAGGCGCGGTACCCAAGCGGTAAGGGAGAGGTCTGCAAAACCTTTATGCGTCGGTTCGATTCCGACCCGCGCCTCCAAATTTTTCAACAATTTGCGAGCCCCAGCAATAGAGGCGAATGACCCACTGTAGCGGGATTTGTAGCGGATGCCGTGCTTTTCTGCCCTCTCGGCACAGCTTGGCTCGTCTCGGAGGGTAGAATCGCTCGCATGGAACCTGCGGCCTAAAAAGCTTATGTGAAGCACTACAAAGTCGTTCGCGCTGGCGACGGATCGCACAACGACTACCTGTTCAATTTCCTCTATCGATTCGGCAATGGTATGGTCCGCACGGCAGGACGCGGAAGATCATTGCTTTGACATCAACAACAGTGGAGGCATTAAAATCTCACTTGGCCATCGCACCGGGATTGTATCCAACCTTCAGGTGAAAGAGTTGGCGAGCGGGGGATTTGTTATCTGCGGGGATTACAGGCTGCTAGGGCAATAGAAAAGCTGAGGTGCCAGTGCCCCAGCGCCGGCGATCTTCTTGATCCATTGGATTGAATTTTCTTTTGAGTCGGTGGTCCCCAAAAAAGAGAGCCTAGCCGGACCCCGCGCCCCCGGGGTGAGCGCGCGCAAGCGGGCCGGGAGGATGCAGGAGCGGAGGCGAAAATAGCAGGCGCTGCGGCCCGGGGTTCGCCGGCCCTGGTTCGATGCAGCGCGCGAGTTGCTCAATTGCTCGAAGGCGGCGTGGGCGGCGTCGCCGGCGTGCTCGACGGCATCGGCGGAGGCTTGACGCTGCCGCAGTCGGGGCCCTTGTAGACGTACGTCGAGTCCATGGTCGTATTCATGGTCTGGCCGTTCGGAGTCGTCATGGTCATCTGCACCGTGGTTTTGACGGTGTTGGCATCCACAAACGTGCTGTGGACCTTTCCGGTCATATTCATTCTTCCGGTGCAGGTCACAGTCGCGGTCATGCTGGTTGGCGTGGTCACGACGTTCGTCGTTTGGCACCCCGCCTGCGTGTTGCTGTAGCCGCCGCCATACTTATCGATCATGGCTTGCGTCACGCATACCTGCGAGGTGCGCGGGGGCATCGGCGGCGCACCCGCCATGCCCATGTCCATCTGCATGGTCACATCATAGAGACCAGGTTTCTGCTTCATCTGGCTCTGCGCGGTTGCTGCTTGGGCAATGAAACAACATCCCAACATCGTCCAAATCAGGGTTTTGTTCACAAATCCTCCTCGTCGCGCAGGAAGGGGAAGCGCGTTCTTAAGTCGGAATTTCCGTTTTGCCTTGTGGCTGCGAACCAATATACCCCACTTGCCTCCACGGCGATCATTTCTGCATTCGTTGTGCTCAAGGGCACAACCAGCTCTTCAGCTGGTACTATGCCTCCGGCGGTGTACTGATGAAAAAGGTATTTCTGCTCCTTCTTCTAACCCCATGCTCTGTGTTTGCACAAAGTGGTTCTGGCTATTCCAACCCCCAAAGCGTGACCACACCGGCGGGTAACACCTGGTATGTGCTGAACCGCGCTGGAGATTATTCAAACAACGAAGTGGAATGCTACAACCAGAGCCAAGTCAGCTTTGCTGCGAATGCTCTGACGATTACAACAGCGACAGGAGCCTATTCCTGCGGCGATTACGACCACACCCCGTCGAACCACAACGTTCTTTCGGGCATGGTGCAGACAGCCACAAAGAATTTCACTTTTGGAGACTTTCAGGCAAAGATCGAGTTTCCTTCCGGCTGGCCAGCCTTCTGGATGCTCGGCGCGAATTGCCAGCCATCGAACTCCGTT
>JASHRS010000105.1 GCA_030037215.1 Silvibacterium sp.
TCGCGCGCGCCACTACATCGCGCGGAGCAAGCTCAAGCAGCGGGTGATACCGCTCCATAAAGCGTTCGCCGCGGGAGTTGCGGAGATATGCGCCCTCGCCGCGAAGAGCCTCGGACAAAAGAAACCGCGGGACTCCTGGCAGGCTCAGTGCTGTGGGATGGAACTGGTAGAACTCCATGTCGGAGATCTCTGCACCTGCTCGCCAGGCCATTGCAATACCGTCGCCCGTTGCTACCGCAGGATTCGTCGTGTCGCTGTAGACCTGTCCGGCGCCGCCGCTCGCGAGCAAAACAGCCTGTGCACGAACGTGGATCAACTCGCGGGAAAGGTTTAGCAGCACCGCACCGACAACGGCTCCATCCTCGACAATCAAATCCGCGGTCGTCGTCCACTCTAGCAACGAGATATTCTCCTGCTCGCGTGCATGGGCAAGCAGCGACCGGCCAATCTCAGCGCCCGTTGCATCGCCGTTTGCATGCAGGATACGGTTGCGGCTGTGCGCGCCTTCGCGGGTAAGCATCAGCTTGCCGTTTTCGCGGTCAAAGCCGGTGCCCCAGCGCAGCAGTTCTTCGACGCGCAGCGGGCCCTCTTCGACCAGCACTCGTGCAGCTTCGCGGTCCACCAGCCCATCACCGGCAAGCATGGTGTCTTCCAGGTGCAGCGACACATCCTCATCGCCGCCCATTGCCACGGCGATGCCACCCTGTGCATAGTTCGTGTTCGACTCGCCCAGAGCCTCTTTCGTGACGACCAGCACGCGGCCCGTCTGGCACAGCTCGATTGCAGCGCGCAATCCGGCTATGCCCGCGCCGACAATCAGATAATCGGTATGTGTTGCAACTTCCATAACGTTTGAGGCTACCACGCAGTTCTCTTAGACGGCGCAACCGGCCCAAAAGGTTCACGCCTGCCGCAGAGTCCGATACGATGAAAACATCGTGCGCACAATTCACGTCAAGACAGCGTCAGCCAGCTATCCGGTACATGTGGGCTCTAATATTCTTCCACACCTTGCATCCCATCTGCGGAAGCTGACCCCGAAAACCTCATCGCGCATTTTCGTCCTCACCTCTCCGCAGATATGGGCGCTGTGGGGTAGACAACTGGCGTCTGCATTTCCCAAAGAGCATCTGCCGACCGTGCTTTTCCTGCCTGTCGGCGAGCAGTATAAGCGCCTGTCGAACGTCGAACGGCTTGCCATTGAGCTTTCGCAAGCGGGCGCGGACCGCTCCTCGCTGCTGGTTGCCTTCGGTGGAGGAATCATCGGCGACCTGGGCGGGTTTCTGGCTGCAATCTTCATGCGGGGAATCCCGTATGTTCAGGTGCCTACCACGCTGCTCGCGCAGGTTGATTCTTCGGTCGGGGGCAAGACCGGAGTAAACCTGACTACGGGCAAGAATCTGATCGGCAGTTTCCATCACCCGCTCGCTGTTTTCGCGGATGTGGAAACGCTTGAAACTCTGCCGCAGCGTGAGCTGCGCGCCGGGCTCTTTGAGAGCATCAAATCTGGAATCATCCGCGACCCGAAACTCTTCCGCTTTCTTGAGCAGAATCACGAAAGTATCCTCGCCGGCGAACCTGCCGCGCTCCAGCGTGTCGTTTCAGCATCCGTTGCCATGAAGGCTGAAGTGGTCGGCATTGATGAGCGCGAGTCGGGTCTGCGCATGATCCTCAACTTCGGGCACACCCTTGGCCACGCCATCGAGGCTGTCACCGGATACAAAAAACTGCTCCACGGCGAAGCCATCGCATGGGGAATGCTGGCTGCGGTGCGCGTCAGCCGCTCACGCCATCTCTTACCGGAAAAAGACGCTGCTCGTATGGAGCAGCTTATTTACGCGTATGGGCCTCTGCCGCACTTCCGTGCCCGTATTCCCGATCTTCTCGACGCCGCAGGCCGGGACAAGAAAAACAGGGCAGGAGCTCGCCGCTTTGTGCTGACTTCAGGGATCGGGAATGCGGTCGTAGTTGAGGATGTAACCGAGGCAGAGTTGATCTCTGCACTGGAATCGATCCTGCGCGAGGCGGTTCGATGAGTGTAACCGGAGCCCAGCCGGCCGGCGCTGAGGATGAGCAAAGCTCCGCCGCCGCAGTTCGGCAGATGTTCGACAGCATTGCTCCACGCTACGACCTGCTGAACCATGTGCTCTCCTGCAACATTGACCGCATCTGGTGGAGACGCACCGCGCGCCGCTTTCGCAGAACTCTTGAACGGCCCGAGGCATCTATCCTCGACATCTGCTGCGGCACAGGGGACATGACTCTTGCCCTGCTGCGACATCGCCCGCAAGGCGCAAAACCCGTTATCGCTGCTGACTTCTCCCACGCCATGCTCACACGCGGCGCGGAAAAGCTTCGAAGTCACAATGCTGCTGTCGTTGAAGCCGATGCACTCCATCTGCCGCTGCCTGACAACAACCTGGATCTAATCACCACCGCCTTCGGCTTTCGCAATCTCGCGAACTACAAGGCAGGACTGCGCGAGTTTTGCCGTGTTCTGAAACCAGGTGGAGAACTTGGCATCCTCGATTTTGGCGAGCCCGGTGGCATCATCGGTAAACTCTACGCTTCCTATTTCCGCCGCATCCTGCCGGCCATCGGGGCACGTATTTCCGGAAGGGCGAGCGCCTATAGCTACCTGCCCGCGTCCGTTCATCGCTTTCCGCCGCCCGCGGAAATGTTGGACCTTATGCAGAAAACAGGATTCACTGACGTCTCCTGGACGCCTTACACCTTCGGAATTGCGGGCCTATACCGCGGAATAAAGCCCTAGAGGATATGTGGCGGGTCAGCACGGCAAAGTGTAGGCTGAAGGATGCCATGAGCCAGGCATTGCTGCAAAAAAACGTTCGCACTGCCTCAGCCGAGAAGGGGCTTGCCGCGGCAATGTCAGTCGCAGCAGCTACTGTTATGGCAGTGCTCAAGCTGATCGTGGGGCTGCTCACCGGCTCGCTGGGCATGCTTTCCGACGCAGCGCATTCGGGCATCGACCTGGCCGGTGCCGCCCTCACGCTGCTTTCCGTGCGCGTCTCCGACAAGCCCGCCGATGAGAACCATCCTTATGGCCATGCCAAAGTAGAAAATCTTGCGGCGTTCATTGAGACCTTCCTGATGGGAGCCTCAAGTGTCTGGATCATCGTCGAAGCACTCATCCGCATTTTTGCTAAGCCGGTTGCACTGCGCTACAGTGTGTGGCCGCTTCTCGTTCTTGTCTTGTCAATGGCCGTAGATTTCTGGCGCTCGCGCCAGCTCAAGGCCGTAGCTGCGCGTTACCAGAGCGAAGCGCTTGCCGCTGACGCCTTTCATTTTGCATCTGATATATGGTCCACCGCCGCTGTCTTTATCGGGCTGTGTGCCGCATGGACCGGCTCGATTTTGAATATTCCCTGGCTGCACTTTGCGGATTCTATTGCCGCGATCGTTGTCTCGATTCTCATTTTGCATTTCGGGTGGCGTCTGGCATGGCGAACCGTGGGCGCGCTTACAGATTCGGTGCCTCCGGAGATGCGTCACCGGGTCCTCGCCGAACTTCAGCGGACAGAAGGGGTGCTGTCAGTCGATCAGGCGCGGATGAGGCGCGCAGGCAGCCGGTATTTTGCCGACGTTACACTCTCTCTTCCACGCCAGCTCACCTTCCAGAAATCTGAAGATCTGGTGCGCGAGGCTACTGAAGCAGTGCAACGCGTTCTTCCCGGAGCCGATGTCGTCATCCATACTGTTCCCCGCTCCACGAGCGCCGAAACGGTCTTCGATAGAATTCGAGCCGTTGCCCTGCGCAACAATGTATCCATCCACGACGTCAGCGTGCAGTCGATTGGCGACCGTCTCCATGTCGAACAGCATCTTGAGGTGAACGAGAACCTTTCGCTGCGCCATGCGCACAGCTTCGCCCGAAGGATTGAAGACGAGATACGCCATGAGCTTCCGCAGGTTGCCGAAGTGCTCACTCACATCGAGAACGAGCCAGCGACCATTGAAAGCCCTGAAATATTGGAACGCGACCGTAGCATTGAGTCGCATCTGCGGCACGCTGCCTCAGCTTTTCCTGAGATTCTCGACATTCATGAGATCGTCACGTGGCGAATTGGCGACAAGTTGCAGGTCTCCTGCCACTGCACACTGCCCGATGATCTGTCGATGCAGCGCGTCCACGAAGTTATCACCGGCCTGGAAGACCACTTTAAGCTTGAGTACCCGGAAGTTTATCGCGTCCTGATTCACCCCGAACCTGCAACCGATAATTGTCATTAAAATTAGAGGGAAGCATGATTGCCAGAGTTGAGTGGAAACAAGGAAGAACCTTCGAGGGTCACTCCGAAAGCGGCCGCACCATCACCATTGACACAACTCCCGAACATACTTCTGGCCCCAGCCCCATGGAGGCTGTGCTTATCGCGCTCTGCGCCTGCACCTCAGTCGATGTTGTCGGCATTCTCGAGAAAAAGCGCGAACCACTCACCGGACTCACCGTTTCCGCGAGCGCCGAACAGCCGGCACAGCCCCCGCGCGTGTTTACACGAATTCACCTCACTTATCGAATCCACGGCAAAGTTGCGAAGAAAGCTGCTGAGGATGCCGTCTCTCTTTCCAAAAACAAATATTGCTCAGTTTCCTTGATGCTGGAGAAAGCCGTCGAAATCAATTACTCCATCGAGTACGCTGAATAAAGGATGCTGCGCGCATTCCAATTTGTGCTCATTCTGCTGATGCTCGCCGTGCTGGCCATGCTTTCCGCCATCACGACCATGCACTTCGCCATCCATGGAGCCGAGATCACCGTTCCCAGTTTCAAGGGGCTCGCTGTGACCGATGCGGCCAGTAAGGCTGCAGCACTGGGTCTCGATCTCAGCGTGGGCACTCACTTTTACAGCGTGGACATTCCCGCCGGACACATTGTCAGCCAGTCGCCTGCACCTGGCACCATTGTTCGGCGCGGATGGCACGTACGGCTTGGCGAAAGCCTTGGCCCACAGCGCGTCGCTATTCCGAACCTCATCGGCCAGGACCAGCGTGTTGCGTCTATCCAGATTCGCCGTGCCGGACTCGAAATCGGATCAACTGCTGAGATGCCCTGGGCCTATGCGCCGGAAGGATCCGTTATCGGCCAAAATCCAACGTCCGGAGCGGCAGGAGTTGCGCGTCCCAGCGTAAGCCTGCTTGTTGCGGACCCACCGGCAGCAGCCACCCCAGCCTTTGTCATGCCTGATCTTACCGGACAGATATTCACTGCTGCCGCGTTCGCCATCACCCGTGCCGGGCTGAAACTTGCGCCCGTGAAGGAAGCACCGCCATCCGTTGCAGTCGTGCCAAGCGCCGGCTCTACCCAGCCGATTCAGCCTGTAGTTCCGCCGGGCACCATTGTCGGCCAGAGTCCGCAGGCCGGCCAGCGTGTCGATGCTTCGACACCCATTGAGCTGACCGTCGAGCAGTAGAATCAGGCGCGCTCAAAGAGCGCAGCGAAGAAGCCGTCGCAGCTATGAATACCCGGTATTGTCCGCAAAAAGTTACCGCGCAGTGCGGACTCCCGCAATTTTCGCGCACCCTCCGCATGGATGATTCCCTCGCGCTCCAGTCGCGTTATCTCCTGACTCAGGGGAACAAGCCGGAATCGATGCTGTCGTTCGAGACACTCTGAAACGATGGCTTCATTTTCCTCGGCTTCGAGAGAGCAGGTGGAATAAAGCAGATGTCCACCTTGCGCGAGTCCCTCCAATGCGCGCGAAAGGATCTTCACCTGCCGCATATGCTGCCGTGCGATCTCCTCTTCGCTGACGCGAAAACGAATTTCAGGGTTCCGTACGATGGTTCCCGTCCCCGTGCAGGGCACATCGCAGAGGATCAGGTCATACTCCCCCTTCAACTCCATTGCCGCAGCATCCTGCACGACAAACCGAATGCGGCTGTCAGGGAAATTCTCCCGCATTGCATCCAACCGCTTTTTGCTTATGTCCATCGCAAGAATTGCTGCGCCGGGGTTTCGCTCGGCAAGAATCGCTGTTTTGCCGCCCGGAGCCGCGCACGCGTCTAGAATATTTCGGCCATGTCCAACCAGCTCTGCCACAAGCTGCGATCCTTCATCCTGAATCCGCACCCATCTGCGCCGGAACACCTCGCTGCGTACGATGTCGCCGCGCACGACACGTCGGGCCGCGGTGAGAAATTCCCCTGCAGCCAGTTCGATTCCATCGGCAGTCAAGGCTTGCTCTGCTTCCGGATGAACCAGCCGCACACAGATTGCCGCTGGCTCCTGATCAAAGGCGCAAATGGCGCGGGTCACATCGTGCCCATAAATGCGCTCCCACCGCTCCACCATCCAGCGAGGGTGCGCGAATTCGTCCGCGAGCGATTTCTGCCGCGTGTGCGGCGTGTGTGCCAATTTGCGCAGGACGGCATTCACCATGCCCGCTGCATGTGTCTCACCAGCCCGTTTTGCCAGCTCCACGCTCTCGCCGATGGCCGCATGCGCAGGAATACGGTCAAGATAAAGAAGCTGAAATGCGCCGAGACGCAACGCGGTTTCGACTGCCGGTGCCAGCTTCGCGTTTGGACGGGAAAGAAGTGGCCGAATGCGCGCATCCAATTTGAGCTGCCAGCGCAGAGTACCCAGCACAAGGGTCGTCACCAGTGCGCGGTCTTGCACAGAGAGCGCGTCGACCGCGCGTGAGCGCAGCAACTCGTCGCTGTGCGCATCTGTCGTCGCAATTTTCAGAAGGATATCAAACGCGACTGCACGCGCCGGAGCAATTGCGGACGCAATCATGTGGCCAGCCTGTCGTCTGATTTCAGCGCGTAGCCACGAAGAAAATCAGCAGCAGGCATTCGCTTCTTGCCTTCAAGTTGCACTTCGACGAGTTCCAGCCAGGTTCCAGCGCCGCAGCGGACAAACAGTCGTTCCTGCTCGACAAGCACAGTCCCCTGCTCGCCCGGGCCCAACGCCAGCGAGCCTGCTTCGAGCGGCATCAGCCGATGCGCAGAAAGCTTCTTGCCGCCCAGCGTCGTCCATGCCCCCGGCCAGGGCTGGAACCCGCGCCAGCGGTTGTAGATAGTCATCGCCGGCTGCGCAAAATCCATGCGTCCGTCGTCACGCGTCAGGATCGGTGCATACGTCGCTAACGCATCGTTCTGTTTTACAGGCGTGACTGAACCGGCTGAGAGGCCCTCCAGCGTCTCAACGAGCAGCGCCGCGCCCATCTCAGCCAGAAGCGGGAAAATGTCCGTCGAAGCCTGATCGGGAGCAATGGCCATCGCCCGCTGCGCCAGAATATCGCCGGTATCCAGCCCTTCATCAAGACGCATGATCGTTACACCCGTTTCCGGCTCGCCGTTGGCCACAGCCCATTGGATCGGAGCAGCTCCGCGGTACTTCGGAAGAAGCGATGCATGCACATTCAGGTTTCCGAAACGCGGAAGATCCAGCATCCATTTGGGGATAATGCGTCCGTAGGCCACAACGATAATCGCGTCCGCTGCGATGCTTTCAATCTGCGCGCGAAACTCAGCGTTCTTTTTGATCTTCTCTGGCTGAACCACCTGCAGTCCCGCCGCAAGCGCCGCCTCTTTCACCGGAGGCGCTACCAGCGCCATTCCCCTCCCGCTGGGACGGTCGGGCTGCGTAACCACCAGTGGCACTTCATGCCCGGCGCGCAGCACGGCTTTCAGAGCAGGAACTGCGAACGAAGGCGTGCCACAAAAAATAATCCTCAAATGATTGATCCCTCGGGATCCGATCCCAACCAACGGGAGGGCCACAGCAGTTAGACAATGGATAGCGCGAAGCGCCGTCTGCCTGGACGGCCAGTCCTTACCATTCGCCGGCCTTCTGCATCTTGCGAATCTGGCGCAGAATCAGATCGCGCTTAAGCGCGCTTACCCGACGGAAGAACAGAATCCCGTCGAGATGGTCAATCTCGTGTTGAAACGCGCGCGCCAGCAACTCTTCGCCTTCCACCTCAAACCACTCGCCCTTGACGTCCTGCGCACGCACCTTCACTTTGGCCGCGCGTGAAACCTTCTCGCGAATCTCAGGCAGGCTCAGGCAGCCTTCTTCCTCGTATTGCTTCCCTGCCTTATGGATGATCTCGGGGTTGACGAGCACGATCTTGTCTTCCGGCCTTTCCTTAACGCTCAAATCGATTACGGTCAGGCGCCTGGAAAGTCCGATCTGCGGCGCAGCCAGTCCAATGCCCTTGGCCGCATACATCGACTCGAACATATCGTCTACGAGCTTCTGCAGCTCGTCGTCGAACTCGGTTACTGGTTCACCCGGTTTCTCCAGCACGGGATCGGGATATTTGACAATCTTTCTTACCATTTCGAAAAATCCGCGGGACTCTCCTTCAAACCTGAATCAGTAAGCCCGAATCTGCTCCAGATAACCATCATAGTTACGCTTCAGCTCGCGCAGCGAATCGCCGCCGAACTTTTCAAGCACCAGCCGGGCAAATGCGAGGGCCACCATCGCCTCGGCGGCCACACCTGCGGCCGGAACCACACAGACATCGCTGCGCTCGTAGGCAGCTTTGGTCGCCTCACGCGTGTCGAAGCGAACTGAAGCCAGCGGGCGCCTCAGCGTTGAAATCGGCTTCAGGTAGCCGCGCACCACGATATCTTCCCCGTTTGAAATACCACCCTCAACGCCGCCCGCATTGTTATGCTCGCGGGTAAAACGTGTGTGCGTCCCATTTTCGAGCTTTTCGGCATAACCGATAGCGTCATGGACCTGCGAGCCGAGTGACTCCGCCGCCGTCACACCACGACCAATTTCAACAGCCTTGACGGCCTGTAACGAAACCACTGCCTGCGCCAGGATTCCGTCGAGCCGCTCGTCCCAGTTGGCATAAGTACCGATCCCGGCGGGCGCGCCATGAATCACGACCTCGAAGACGCCGCCGATCGTATCGGCCGTTCGAAGCGCCAGGTCAACTTCAGCCTTCATGAGTGCTTCTGATTCTTCATCGACGCAATTCAGCAGGATTTCATCCTTATCGCGTAGCGCACTGATCTCGCTCCATGATGCGTCGCGCTTGAGTTCGGCGCGGCCCACGCGAATCACGTGGCTCGCGACGTCGATGCCCAGCTCCAGCAGCAGGGCCTTTGCGATCGCTCCGGCGGCGACGCGTGCCGTTGACTCGCGCGCCGAAGCCCGCTCAAGTACATAGCGCGCATCCGGAAAATCATATTTCAACGCGCCCGCGAGGTCGGCATGGCCCGGCCGTGGAGATGCCACAGCTTTGTGTTTGGCGGGATCGCCGGCTTCAACCGGCAGCGATTCAGTCCAGTTCTTCCAGTCGCGGTTTTCAATCTCCATCGCAATCGGCGACCCGATCGTTTTGCCATGGCGTACGCCGGAGAGAAAGTGCGCTGTATCCCGCTCAATGCGCATACGCCCGCCGCGCCCGTAGCCTTGTTGCCGCCGCCACAGCTCGTGGTTGACGCGCTCTGCGTCGATGGGAACGCCGGCAGGCATTCCTGAAACCATTGCAATCAGGCTTTCGCCGTGCGACTCTCCTGCGGTAGAAAAACGTAGCATGCGTGACTCTTACCCAAACTCGATTTTAGTTTATTCGCCGGTTAGCCATGTCCACTGCTCGCCGGTAAGAGGAACCACGGAAAGCCTTCCCTGGTTCACGAGCGGTGAATCGCCAAACAGCTTATTCGCCTTGATCTCTGCCAACGTGTGCGGCTGCTTCACCGGCTTGCCGGCTTTAATGCGTACCAGCGGAACCTTCGGATCGCTCGCATCCACCGACAACACCTTTGCCGTGCCGACGGCTGTTTTTTCGTCCCCGGTGTGATAGATCACCAGCTTGTCGCCCGGCTTCATGCGACGCAGAAACTTCAGTGCAACCGGATTCGTTACGCCATCCCAAGTCGTCTCGCCCTCGCGCTCCAGATCAGCGAAGGAATAAACACTTGGTTCGGTCTTCAGCAAATACGCCATAGCCCTCAAGCCTCCTGCGTCTGTTAACTGCCCGGTTTTCGTCCCTTTTCCAGAAACGCCGCCGTATTCAAAAGCGGCCGCTCCATCGAGCGCACCCAATCGGTCACCTCATCGGCGCCGCGTCCCGCCGCTACATTGCGCGCAAACTCATTGCGCATGGTCTGCATTTTCGCATCCATGTCGTCGAGATAATGTAGCAACAGCGCCTCGGGTATCATCGGCAGCTTGGGCGACCCGAACTCATACCTGCCGTGGTGGCTCAACACCAGGTGGAGCACCAGCGTCCGCAACTCAGGGGGAAAGCCGGGCAGCGCCGACATTTTCTCCTCAATCATTCCCACGCCAATGGTGATATGGCCCAGCAACTGGCCCTCAACCGTATAGTCGAAGCTCGTTCCCCAGCGAAGCTCCTGCAGCTTGCCGATGTCGTGCAGAACCACGCCGGTCAGCAGCAGGTCGCGATGAACCCCGTAATGCCTTGCCGCAAGATCACAGATGCCGAGCAGCGAAACCACATGCTCTAACAGTCCGCCGATCCAGGCATGATGCATCGATTTCGCTGCTGGAGCCTCGCGCAATGCGGCAGAGATCTCAGCGTCATCCAGAAACGATTGCACCAGCGGCTTCAAATGTGGATCGGTGAAGCTCTCGACATAGCCGGCCAGCTCATCCCAAAGCTCGTTGATATCGCGTTCGGTTCTTGGAACAAAGTCGCTCAGGTCGAACTCGCCTGCCTCGGCCTTGCGAATCCGCTCGACGTTAATCTGGAATTTTTCCTGATAACGGCGAACCTGGCCGCGCACTTTAACGACATCTCCGGCGGCAAACTCACCGGCTTCAGCAGTCTCCCACATGCGGGCTTCAGCCTGCCCTGTGCTGTCTACCAGTGTCAGCGCGAAGTACGGTGCGCCGTCCTTCCTGGTTCGCACTTGTTTCACGCTGACAATAAAAAAGCCGGTAATAACCTGATCTTCGTACCGCGCCAGGTCCGCTATGGAAGGTTCTTTCATGCGCGAGCTTACTGCTGGGTCGGAGTCGCGGCAGGAGCCGGCGTTGGCGAAGTGGTATTGTCCGCTGGAGCAGATGAAGATGGGGTTTCCTTCTTCTCATCGCTCATGCGGCGCTTCGGCCCCTCCTTGCGCGGATTCTTCTTCTTGGCCTTCGAAGTATCGCCGTTTAACCCGAGCGCCTGCTGCTGCTGCTGTTGTGTGGCCAATTCTTCTTTGGTCGGCGGCGGTGGCGCAAACGGATCAATCTTCGGTCCGGCCTTCTTTTTGGGCTCCTTGGCGCGAGCCGAGAAGCGCGTCTTCTCCTTCTTTGCTTCCGGCACTTCTGGAGTGGTGGCGCCAATCGAAACCGCATTTGCCGAAGGATTGCTGGCTACGGTCTCACTGCCGGGCTCGGAGGCGCCTGCGTTCTCAGTCTTGGTTGTTCCGGTGGGAAGTGTCTCACGCGGCGCCTGACCGAAGCGGATCTTTTCCTTCTTGCCAGGCTTCATGGTGACCGTCTTTCCAGCAGCAGCGGCTTGTTCCGGAGTAGCCGCGGCATTCCCCTGCGGCACCTGCGCCAGCGAAGGCGCTCCTGACGGAACCGCAGCGGCCGTTTCTGTCGTAGTTGCAGCACTGGCCTTGCGCCCGCGCCCATTATTGAAACGTGTTCGCTGGACATGCTTCTTCTTTTTGGGTGCAGGAGGCGTGTAAGCACTGTAAACCGGCTTCATTTCATTCGGACTGGAGCCGGAATCCTCATAGCCGGGCGAGATGTCGATATAGGCGGCCTCGCGTAACTTCGTCAGATATTCGCGAAGCGCCGGCTGCATCTTCGCCATGCCGATCTGATCTTCGATCTGTGGTTCAACATCATTCAAAGGAGCAATACCGCCCGGGGTGTGATCGGTGACTTTCAAAATCACGTAGCCCTGTTTTGTGCGGATTGGCTCTGTATATTGACCGGGCTTCAGGTCGAAAGTCTGGTCTTCCAGCACTTTCGCAAGCTGTCCCCGCCGGAATTCACCTAAATCGCCGCCATTTGCTGCCGTTACACCAGCGGAATCCGACTTGGCGATCGCCGAAAAATCCGCTCCGCCTTTGAGTTTTGCTTCCGCTTCGTCGGCTTTATTCTTCGCCTCCGCCACCTGCGTTGCATTATCCGGATCTGCAGTCGGAATAAGAATTTCGCTCAGGCGGACCTGTTCGGGCTCGTCAAAATCCTGCTTGTGCTCGTTGTAGTAATTCTGAATTTCCGAAGGAGAGATATTGATGTGCGAGCCAACCTCATCCCGAATGACCTCCTGCGCAATGATGTGATTGCGCAGGTTGGCTTTGAAGTCTTCCCATGAAACACCCTGCGCTTCGGCAGCCTTCTGCAAATCGTCCAGCGAATCAAGATGATTCTGCTTGCGCATTTCATCAAGCTGCTTGATCAACTCGGTTTCGCCGCTAATATCCAGTTCCTTGCCGCGCGACAGGAGCAATTGTTGGTCGATAAGGTCGCGCAACAGGGT
Organism: Silvibacterium sp.; assembly: GCA_030037215.1. Taxonomy (GTDB): domain Bacteria; phylum Acidobacteriota; class Terriglobia; order Terriglobales; family Acidobacteriaceae; genus Silvibacterium. The sequence goes on from JASHRS010000105.1 coordinate 12,444, forward strand.
CTGCTTTTGTTCGTAAATCTGCTGCTCGGTCCACTGGTGCTGCTGCGCCTGCTGATCCAGATCCTGTACCGCGCGATCGTAGTCTGAAGTGCTGATGACCTGGTCGTTAACGCGGGCAACAATTTGTTCGACTACGCTTCCGGGGTAAGGCGATTGTCCCTGCGTCGCCTGGCCGAATGTCATTAGGGGTGAAGCCACGGCCAAACCGGTTGTCAGTAAGGCGGAAAGCACTGCGGAGCGGGACGGAGCAGATCGAAGAATCATGTGTATATACGTCTCAAAAAGCGCCGGTTGGACATTGGTCCCGGTTCTTGCGTTGCAGGTTCGCAGTTTGGCCCGGCTTGTGCTGAAAACATTCTAAACATGAGCAGGAATGAAAGCCAGCGGTGGCTGCTCATCGCGTGAAATGCTGCTTCGTGCAGCCATTCGCCTCCGGCATCGGTCTAATTGATCTACAGGTGTCCATGTGTCGTCCGGCATGCGGTCCTCCTGTATACTTATGCCATTGGTGCTCCTGGAAAGCCTTGTCCCTGCTCATGGGAGCCAAAGGATTTCTCACAGCATGTCTTCACGCGCCCGCCGCACTGTCTTCTCTCTCATCGTCTTCTTTTCCATCTGCGGCTTGGCCGGGATGTTCATCAGCCAGAAGGTCGGCGCACAGTCTTCGACGGACGAGTCTGCATTCCGCGACAGCCTGAAGCAATTCACAACTGTCTATCAGGTTGTTGCCGACAACTACGCCGAGCCGCTCAATGGCGACAAGCCCGACGATGTCATCTACGACGGCGCAATTCCGGAAATGCTGCGCACCCTCGATCCCCACTCCAATTTTTACGATCCCAAGGCTTACGCCAGGATGCAGGAGGACGAAAGCGGCAAATATTACGGCGTAGGGATGGTGATCCAGCCGCAGAACAATAAGATTGTCGTCGTATATCCCTTCGAGGGATCGCCTTCGTTCAAGGCGGGTTTGCGCCCGGGCGACTTCATCCTGTCGGTTGACGGCAAGTCAACCGACGGCCTCGACACGACCGCCGTGGCCGACATGCTCAAGGGCCCGAAGGGAACGCACGTCCGCATCACGGTATCGCGTGAAGGCGCTGCGGCTCCGCTGGTATTCGATCTGGTGCGCGACGAGATTCCGCATCCTTCGATCGATCTTAAATATGAGATCAGGCCGGGTATCGCCTATATCCACATTACGCAGATACAACAAACAACCGGCCGCGAATTCTCCGACGCAATCGATCAGTTTGGCGACATTAAGGGCCTCATTCTCGATCTGCGCGGCAATCCAGGCGGCGTGCTCGTTGACGCTGTCGCCGTGTGCGACAAACTGCTCAACCGCGGCCAGATCATCGTTTCACAACGAGGCCGCGCATATCCGGAACAGGTCTACCGTGCAACCCATGGCAATGGCGGACATGTCTTCCCGATCGTAGTTCTTGTCAATCACGGCACTGCGTCAGCGGCCGAGATCATCTCCGGCGCGCTTCAGGACCACGACCGCGCGATCATCGTTGGAGAAGTCACCTTCGGCAAGGGGCTGGTACAGACTGTATATCCGCTTTCGGACAATACCGGACTTGCTCTCACCACATATCACTACTACACGCCCAGCGGACGGCTTATCCAGCGCAACTACAACGGCGTCTCACTTTACGACTATTACTACAACCACGATGAACCCCTGAACCTGAAGAATCGCGAAGTGAAACTCACGGATTCGGGACGCACCGTCTACGGAGGCGGCGGCATCACTCCCGATTACGAGATCGAGACGCCAAAATCGAATCACTTCCAGGACGACCTCGATGCGCATAACGTCTTCTTCAATTTCACCCGGCATTATCTTGCCAACCGTACTGTCGGTAAGGACTTTGAAGTAGACGACGCAGTACTGAGTCAGTTCAAGCAGTTTCTCACTGCTCAAAATATTGCCTATACCGATCAGGATCTGAACGGTGTAATGGATTGGCTGAAGATGAATATCAAGTCCGAGATCATCACGTCTCAGTTCAGCGAGCAGGAAGGTCTACGCGCCCGCGCCAACTGGGACCCGATGATCGCGAAGGCCCTCTCTTATCTGCCGCAGGCAGCGGCTCTTGAGCAGGTCGCTGAAAAGGCCGATGCGCGCAAGGAAACCGTGGCGAACAATACGGTCCCAGCCGCAAATTAGGGCATACTCGTTCACAGATTCAATATGGAAGTCCGCGCTGCCACTGAACACGACTTCGACGCCATCCTGAATCTCATCAACCAGGCCTTCCAGGTCGAACGCTTCTTCTTGAGCGAGGACCGCCTCAACGCTGCTGAGCTGGAATTTCACTTCAAGACCGGAACCTTCCTCGTTACTGAAGATGACGGAAAAATTACCGGCAGCGTGTTCGTGAAACTCGATGAAGAACGCGCCTACTTCGGGCTATTGTCGGTCGATCCCTCGCAGCAGAGAAATGGAGTTGGGCGCCGCCTCGTAGCTGCCGCTGAGGAATTCGCCCGGGAAATGGGTGCGCATTTCATGGATATTACGGTGGTCAATCTGCGCACCGAGCTGCCCGGCATTTATTCAAAGCTTGGCTATCAGGTCAACGGCCAAAAACCCTTTCCTCCCGAAGCCAACCACAAGCTGACCCAGCCCGTATACCTGATTTGTATGAGCAAGGAGCTCGGTCATCGCCCCTGATGCTGATTCTGTGGTGTCAGGCACGTTCTTGTCGTCGTATCCAGAACCACAAAAAAATGAGCGGTAAGTCGAAGAGGCAGCTTATAGCTTCCGCGGCTGAAACTGCGCGAAATCCCCATCGATGCGCTGCGCGGCCTTCAATCCAGGTCATATAGGAAATGGGAACATAGGACAGCGCCATGAGAATCGAATAGCGAAGGCTTCCGCTGTGCCCTACTGCGCCTACTATATCGAGCACTAAACCCATACAAATCGTGGATGTAAGTCCGATCGCGAACAAGTAAATAATCGTCCCAACCATATAGTTCGCGCGATTGGCCGGAGCAAAAGCGATGAAAAAGGCAGGGATGGCGACAACAGCTCCGGCAACGCCGTAAGCAATGCGGCGATCGAACCTCGCAGGAACCCATCCTCCTGCTAGACATCCCGCGGCCATCAGCAGCCCGCCGCCAATGCCGTTGATCCAGACGACCGATGAGCCGCTCACGTGATAGTCCGGCGCAAGTGCCGGCAGTAGCCCGATCAGTGCGCCTGCTCCGGGAGGGGCGAGCAGCAGAATGACGCCAAAAAGGTTCTTGCGTGCGGCACATGTCTGACGAAGTTCATGCGCGACCTTCCGGAAATGTGCGCCGAATCCAGGGCTTTTCGCGTGGGTCGGCTCCCTGAGCGTGAGCACAACAAGTCCGGGAAGGATCATGAAGGCCGCAGCGATTGGCGCCCATAATGACGCCCGCAGATGCAGCGCCAGATAAAGAATCACTCCCGGCCCGATTGCCCCTGCGCCTAAATTGCTTGCCTGCGACCATGCAGCCGCGCGCGTCCGGCTGCCTTCTGCAACCATCGCCGAAATCAGCCCGCCATAAGCCGAAGAGATCAGCATGCAGAAGACCATGCCGAAGAAATACAGCCACACCGCAGCCTGCGCGTTGCGATACAGCGCTAATGAGCCGAGGGCCAGCGCTCCCGCCGCACCAATCGTGCAAATTAGGTGCCACCAGCGGCGCGGCATCCAGAGATCGGCCAGCGGACTCCACAGGAAATAAATGGAAGACGGAATTCCCAGCAGTGCGATTGCATTCGCCACCTGGTCAACCGGCATTCCCACCTGGCGCATCAGGTAGGAAGCGCCACCATTGGTCGTGAAGCCGATGTAGATCGCATAGGGCAGCACGATCCACAAAAACCGATGCGGCGCGACAAGGTTGCGGGGCGGCGGAAGATCAACGCCGGCTTCAACAGCGGGAGACGCGTTCAAGCAGATTGCTCCCAGGCTTCCTTAAATGGAAAGCTGCAAATCAGGAAAACGCTGCTTCACTCTACCACGCGTGGCCACAAGACTTTGCTTAGCACGTGTCGCTGGATGCGAAGTCCTCAGCTGATCTCGAAGATATTCTCCACCTTCGCCGACTGAGCCTGGGCCAACTCTGCAACGTGCCGCGCAACCGCATAAAAAGGGGCAGCCTTCGGCAAGTCCGGACCAGCCAGCGCCACCGGCAAGCCGGTATCGCCGCCCTGCCGGATGTCGGGATCCAGTTCGATCGACCCCAGAAACGGCACATTAAACTGATTCGCCGTACGCTCCGCTCCGCCCTTTGAGAAAATATCGATCTCCTGATGGCAGTGCGGACAGGTGAAGTAGCTCATATTTTCGACGATGCCGAGAACCGGCACATTCACCTGATGAAACATCTCCAGAGCCTTACGCGCATCCTGCAACGCTACGTCGGACGGCGTAGACACGACAACTGCACCGGTGAGTGGAACCGTCTGCACCAGCGAGATCACGACGTCGCCCGTACCAGGCGGCAGATCGACCAGCAGAAAGTCCAGTTCTCCCCACGCCACCTGTTGAAGGAATTGACGGATGATCTGGTGCAGCATCGGGCCACGCATGACCATCGGCTTGTCGCCCGGCGAAAGAAAGCCGATCGAAATTACCTTTACGCCATGCGCCACATTGGGTTCGATCTGATTCGACGGCAGCACGCGCGGCTGTTGTGTGGTGCCGAACATCAGAGGCACATTCGGCCCGTAAACGTCTGCATCGATCAGGCCCACGCGAAAGCCAAGCTTCGCCAGAGCAATCGCCAGATTCACGGCGACAGTTGTTTTGCCAACGCCGCCTTTACCAGATCCGATAGCAACAATGTTGGCCACGCCCGGCAAAGCCGTCGGCGCAGGAGCAGCAGCATGAGAATGAGCCATAGAAAAACTCCATCGTTCAACGAAATTAAGGTCTTCCCGGATGAACCAGCCCGTCAATCGAGGTTTCAGCGGGTTTGGAAGAGCGTTTGTGCTCAAGCTCGCGCTGGCGCAGCTCGCGGCGACGGCCTGCGTCTTCAAAATGCCGCTCCTCCCAATCGCTTTCCGGACGCAGTTGCGGAACCGGCACTCTTCGCCCTTGCGAATCGACAGCTACAAATGTCAAATATGCGGACGCGACATGGCGGTGCGTCCCGGCAATCGTGTTCTCCACCCAGACTTTTACTCCTACTTCCATTGAAGTATTGAAGGCGCGGTTCACCGATGACTTCAAAATCAGCAGGTCACCCACATGCACCGGAGCGATAAAGTCGATGTGATCCATTGAGGCAGTGACCACATGCGTGCGTGCGTGCCGGTAAGCCGCCATCGCTCCTACTAGGTCAATAAAATGCATCAGCCGCCCGCCAAGAAGATTGCCGAGGGTGTTTGTGTCGTTTGGCAGAATCAATTCCGTCATCTCGGATTGCGACTCGGCAACGGTTCGCACCGGAAGCGAGTGACCGGCAAACTCCATGCGAATACTCTCTTTCCTGCGTATGGCTTTTGATGATAGCTCTACTTCCAGTGTGGGCAATCGCGCCGTTTTAAGCAAATATGCGCAATGAGAGAATAGGAAACATGGACAAAGTCGCAATGTTGAGCGAGATTCTTGCGCAGGACCCGGTAAACGCCTTCGCCCGCTATGGGCTGGCAATGGAGTACGCGGGCCGCGGCGAAGTCGAGGCTGCGCTGGCGGAATTTTCCCGCCTGCTCGCCGATCATCCCGACTACAGCGCGGGATATTTCATGGCTGCGCAGACCCTGGCCAAAGCCGGCCGCAATGAGGAAGCGAAAACACATCTGACCGAAGGCATTGCCTCTGCACGGCGCGCGGGCAACCAGCACGCCCAACACGAGATGCAGGCCATGCTCGATGAGCTGGAACTGGCTGATTGAAGAGCACATCTCCGGTCCCGGCGCAGGCTGATTGATGGATTATCAAAACCAGTGATGAAAGGCTGCTTGTTCCTCCTGCCGGGACGCGCATAATGAATTCCGCAATGAAAATCGCTCTCTTCCCGCTGGATGTTGTGCTCTTCCCTGGAGCAGCACTTCCATTGCACATTTTCGAAGAGCGCTACAAGGAAATGATCGGCCTTTGCCTCGAGTCGCAGAGCAGCTTCGGCGTAGTGCGCGCGCAGCCCGAAGGACTCGCCGTGATTGGCTGCACTGCGCGCATCGTGCGCATGGTGCGACGGTATGAAGACGGGCGTATGGATATTCTTTGCCAGGGCGAGCGCCGTTTTGAAATTGAGACGCTGGACGACTCGAGGGCCTTCCTTGAGGCTCAGGTTGATTTCTTCGACGATGACGAGGAACAGGCTCCTCGCAGTCTGAAAGAAGAGTGCCTTGCACTTCATTTTGAGACGCTGGAACTTGCCGGAATCGAAGCCCCCCAAACGCCTATCGATATCGACACCCCCATTTCGTTCCAGCTGGCCTCAGCTCTGCCTACCGACCTTGGGTTCAAGCAGCAGTTGCTTAACATCCGCTCCGATGCCGAGCGAACCGCACATTTGCGCGAGTTTTATCAGGCGATTCTGCCCAAGCTGCGGGCGGGCCGAAAAGCAGCCGCACACAATGGTCATGTAATGTAGCTTCGCCCTGTCAGAATCAGAAAATGCTCTGTTTCATCTAATCTAGATACATCGGCCTTGCTGCTGTACATGAATTTGGAGGAACAGATGGTCACCCGCAACCTGCCCCACACCCTCGGGGAGCTTCGCACTCATAAGGAATTTCTGGAAGCGCGCATTGCCAGGCGATTGGTGAAAGATGAGCTGCGCGATAACCTGATCGCGCGCCTGCGCACTCGCGAAGCCATCTTTCCCGGCATCATCGGCTACGAAGACACCGTGGTTCCTCAAATCGTGAACGCCGTGCTCTCCCGGCAGAATTTCATCCTGCTCGGCCTGCGTGGACAGGCCAAAAGCCGCATCCTCCGCTCGCTGACCGATCTGCTTGACGAACACACTCCCTTCATCGCCGGCTGCGAGATTCGCGACAACCCCTACCATCCGCTGTGCAAACGGTGCCGCGATCTGGTTGCAAAGCGGGGCGACGATACGCCCATCGCCTGGCTGTCCCGAGCCGATCGTTACGTTGAAAAACTGGCCACGCCAGATGTGACCATCGCTGATCTTATCGGCGACATCGACCCCATTAAAGCGGCCCGCGGCGGCGAAGACCTTTCAAGCGAGTTGACCATGCACTACGGACTGCTGCCTCGAGCCAACCGCGGCATCTTCGCCATCAATGAGCTACCCGACCTCGCCGGCAAGATTCAGGTTGCGCTCTTCAACATCATGCAGGAGGGTGACGTTCAAATTAAGGGTTATCCCGTTCGCCTGGAACTGGACGTGGCACTCGTCTTCAGCGCGAATCCGGAGGACTACACCGCGCGCGGCAAAATTGTGACGCCGTTGAAAGACCGCATCGGCTCGGAAATTCGTACCCATTATGCCGAAACCCTTGAGGAGGGCCTGGCCATCACTGCGCAGGAGGCCTGGATCGAGCGCGGTCATGCGAAGGCTGAGATTCCGCAGTATCTCCGCGAAATCATCGAACAGGTTGCATTTTCAGCACGCGAAGACAAGCGCGTGGACAAGCGCAGCGGCGTAAGCCAGCGGCTGCCCATCTCGACAATAGAGCTTGTTGTCTCGAATGCGGAGCGGCGCGCCCTGCGGCACAAGGAAGCGCTGGTGCTGCCGCGTGTTGGCGACCTGTATGCCGCGCTGCCAGGCATCACGGGCAAACTGGAGCTCGAATACGAAGGCGAGCTGAAGGGCGCGGACACAGTGGTAAAAGAAGTGGTCCGCACCGCAATCGGGAAAATCTTCGACAATTACTTTGGCGACGCGAATACGCAGCAAATTGAGCAATGGTTCAACCTGGGCGGCACAACCAAGATTGAAGATGCGAAGTCGGCGGCGGAAACGCTCGAAGAGCTGCGTGAAATTCAAGGCCTTTTCGAAAAGCTTGCGCCGTTGGGCGTCACACCAGCGAGCGATCCGGAACATCTCGTCGCTGCAGCCGAATTCCTGCTTGAGGGCATGTGCTCGCATCGGCGCTTAAGCCGCAGCGAAGAGCGCGTCTTTTCAGCGCAGAAAAAATCGCAGCCCTCCAGGCAGGAGCACGTTCCGACAGAGCCGGAATACCAGGAGTGGCAAACGCGGCGCACACGGCGCGGTGGCCTGAATTAGAGGCGGCATGAAGCGCGTTCGGTACACAAAATACACGGGCGACCTTGCATCGGAGATCGATCTGGAGGACCTGCTTCAGGCGCTCTCCGACTATTTCCTCGATTCAGGCTTCAACGATCCCTACAGCCAATTCCAGTCGATGAGCCAGACGCTCGATGACCTTCGCGAGGCCATCCGGCAGGCTCTTGAGTCTGGCGATTTTCTCGATGAGCAAACGCAGCAGGCAATCGACGACCTGTCGGAACAGGGCAAACTCGACGAACTGATCGACAAGCTCATTCAGCGCCTGATGCAGGAGAACTTCATCTCCAGCGAAGACCCGCAAATGGGAGGCAGTTTTGAGCAGGCCTCCGGCGAGATCGCCGAGCCTGAAGGCCAGGCGCGCTTCGAAGTCACTGACAAGAGCCTCGATTTTCTTGGCTACAAAGCCCTGCGCGACCTTCTGGGATCGCTTGGCAAATCTGCCAGTGGCCGTCACGACACGCGCCATTGGGCTACCGGCATCGAAGCCAGCGGGGCCTCGCGCTCCTACGAATTCGGCGATGTGTTCAATCTGGACGCGACCGCAACCCTCGCGTCAGCCATCTCGCGCGAAGGACTGACGCTGCCGCTCAATATCGAATACAGCGACCTGCAGGTGCATCAATGCGAGTACCAGAGTTCCTGCGCGACTGTAGTCATGCTCGACTGTTCGCATTCGATGATTCTCTACGGCGAGGATCGCTTTACGCCCGCCAAGAGAGTTGCCATGGCTCTTTCGCATCTCATTCGCACGCAATATCCGGGTGACTCGCTCTCACTGGTGCTCTTTCACGATTCCGCCGAGGAGATTCCCGTCTCGCAACTCGCGCGGGTCAAAGTTGGGCCCTACTACACAAATACGCGCGAGGGACTACGCGTAGCGCAACGCATCCTGAAATCGCAGCGCACGGACATGAAACAGATCGTCATGATCACCGACGGAAAGCCTTCCGCGCTCACGCTTGACGATGGACGCATCTATCGCAACGCCTTCGGCCTCGACCCGCTCGTCATCAGTGAAACGCTGGAAGAGGTCGCCCGGTGCAAACGATCGAACGTCATGATCAACACCTTCATGCTCGCGTCCGACCCCAGCCTCGTGCAGTTCGTCCACCAGGTTTCGCAAATGTGCCGCGGCAAAGCATATTTCACACGACCCGAAACGCTGGGCGAATACCTGCTCATGGACTACATGCAACGGCGCACGCGCACAATTCATTAAGAACTGGCTATAGACCTTCACTGCGACCAACGGGAGCGGGCACGAGAAGCAGATTCAGGTTGGCGCCGTAACCGGGGCCCCCACAGACAGGTCTTCGTCTGTGGGGTGAGAACGCGCGTGTCGCCGGACGCGCAGTCCTCAAACGCCTTTTTTAAGGGGCTCCCAAATGTATTTGTGAATTTGCAGGCTAAGGCGCGCATTCAGCCCATCAGCCAGCATCCATTCAACTAGGTCGCGTGGATCGAGCAGGCAGTTCTCTGTCGTACGCTCTGGCGATGGCGTTTTGGAGAATGCCGGTGAAAGCAGAATCTGGCCGGCGCGGCCTTCCAGTGCGTTGTTGCGGATGAAGTC
>JASHRS010000106.1 GCA_030037215.1 Silvibacterium sp.
AACGATCCTGAGGATGGCGGCGAAGCCGCGTTCCTCCGGACGCGTAGTCCCCTAATATACCTAATACACCGGAGCCGGCTCGTATACCTCTTCCTCATCCTTCAACCCGTGACGGCGCATCAGGTTGGGAAGGTTCTGCGAGAAGGCCGAACGCGGCATCACCATGTCGCATCCTGCCTCCACAGCCTTCACCTTCAGGTCGCCCTGCAGGTGCGAGAGGAAGCCGATAATCGACGTGCTTTTCTTGAGCTTGGTGCGCAGCTTGGGGATCAGGGTCAGCGGTTTTACATTCGCATTGTTCAGATCAAACACAATCAGCGATGGGCGCTCATTCTCAGGCGCGTCTGTAAATTTTGCAACCGCTTCCTTCTCGTTCTTCAAAAACCCGACCTTGATGCCGAGCTTCTTCGCCGTCTCCTGGATCTTCGCCAGGAAGAACAAGTCCTCGATGAAGAAATAAATGTGAGTCGGCGCATCTTCGCGAACCGGCGGCGCCGGAGGCTCCCACATCGCCAATGGTTCGCCGGCATAGCCGTTGCCGTGCACGTTGCCGTTGCGTAATTCGATCGTTGAAGGAGGCGAGTCGGCAATGTTGCCGTTCGCAACGCGGTAGCTGTGGTCCATCGGACCCACAAAGGCCGGCTGCTGCCGCCGCTGCTTGTTCTTGCGCCGTCCGCCTCCGCCGTTGCCCTGCGGCTGACCATTTCCATTTTTGTGGAAGTAGCGGTTCTGACCGCCGCTTTTCTGTTTCTGGGAATGATTCCCATTATTCTGCTGGCTCTGCTGGCTGGCCTGTCCGTTCGCTGGCGCGCCACCCTTGCCTTTGCGGCGTCTGCGGCGTCTGCGGCCTTGCCCGGTGCCGTTCTGAGGAGAAGGGGATTGGCCTTGCTGTGGCGATTGCCCCTCAGGCGCGGATGCCTGGGGTTGGTTCTGCTCTGTTGTCATGCCTGCACTTCCTGGTGCGTGAATCTATTTGTCCTGTATTGCTCTGTAGGGCAGCATCTCCGGCTCAGGGCTGCCATATTCCTGGGTAGTGAATGCCGGGAAAAGTCTAACCCTCCACCGTAAAACCGCACGCTCGCACAAACCAGCCCGGTACTGGGCACAGGCCAGAGGACAAGCGAGACGAATTTACTCTTCCTAGTGGAGACAAACGCTTTGAAACCCTGCTAAAACCATCGTCAATTAACTACGGGCTCAGCTTTTTCCTGCCTTCACCGGCATGCACCGGGATAAGGCGCGTCACTAAAACCTTCTTGACTGTCGAGAAACGCGGCGAGCTTCCTTACATCAAAGGACGCTTCAGCCGTTCGATAGGCTTCATTTATATTACCGCCGCGCCGTCTGAATGGCAAGAGCCGCCGGTAACCGGCATAGGAACGAGGGTTCAATTCGGGAAGGGATTGCGGCACGTTGCTTGCGCCTTAGAGATCCAGCAAAAAACCACCGCGCTCGAGCGGTGGTTTCTTGTGCTCAATGGCCAGTCACTGGCCTCCCTGAAAATGCCCCGACCGGTATGGTTTGGGGCTTTTGCTTGTTCCGGCCCGGGTGCATCTCGTGGATTGCAACTCTCGGCAGCCGGAACTTTATTCGCATGGCTCTACTGTGGAGAGCCTGTGCGTCGCTGGCTGCTTCACACATAAGCAATCTTTATGCCGTATCTCCTGATTAATGGATTCAATAAGTTACAGGAGAATTCTTCTGATGAAATCCTGATTTCTGGAAGCAGTCAGAAACTGGCTTCACAAAATCATACTTCTCGCGTTTGCAAGATCATTTCTGGCAGCGCGCGCAAAAGTGAGTTCCTCGCCCCGCAATCACAATTCTTCGAATTGGTTTGCCGCACACCAGGCACGGCTCTCCCGTCCGCATGTACACCTTGTGCTCGAGCTGAAAAAAGCCCGCAACCCCGTCCGCATCCACATAATCCGACACGGACGACCCACCCAGCTCGATTGCCTTCCGCAGAATTTCTCTGAGCGCCGTCCGCAGACGCAGCAGCCGTGCGCGGCTCAGCCGTCCCGCGACCGCCGTCGGCCGAATCCCTGCCCGGAACAGGCTCTCATCCGCATAAATGTTGCCTACTCCATGCAGCAACTTCTGGTTCAGCAACGCAGCTTTGATCGATGTCTTCCGCCCGCGAAACAGAGCGACAAAATCCTCCGGCGAAATGGTCAGCGGCTCATGCCCCGGCCCGCGAAATCCCGCGCCGTTCACCAGCGCCAGCCGCCCAAACCGTCGCGCATCCACAAACCGCAGCTCGCTTCCCCCCGTCAGCCCCAGCACTGCATGGGTATGTGCCGGTACCGGAACCTCCGGAGCCGATACCAGCAGCCGTCCCGTCATTCCCAGATGCACAACCCACTGCGACTGTTCGGATTTGCTTCTCTCAAGGTCGAAGACAATATGCTTGCCCTCGCGATACACCCGCCCGATGCGCATCCCCGGTAGCGCATCGGCCATCTCCCCGCGCGGCGTCTTGAACGGCTCCTTATGCCGCCCCAGCCACACTGATGCAATCTTCCTGCCGCGCACCCGCGCGTTCACGCCATTGGCAACAGTCTCGACCTCGGGAAGTTCAGGCATTAGGAAAGATTAACGGAAAGTTCAGGCGCGCGTTGGGAGCACCAAATTATCGATTAACCTGGTTGTCCCCACAAACGCCGCCACGGCAAACAAAGCGCCATGCTGCGTGTCGGCAACATCTTCAAGCGTGTCCGGATCGACAACCTTGCAGTAATCCACCCGAACTTCAGGCTCTTCCGCCAGCACGGCCTCCGCCGCAGCGATCAGCTCACTCGACTCTGTCACGCCACCCGCAGCCAGCCGCTCCACTTCGCGCACCGCGCGGCTCAGCACCAGCGCCTGTCTACGCTCTTCCGCGGACAGATATCGGTTTCGCGAGCTCATCGCCAGCCCGTCCGGCTCGCGCACTATCGGACAGGCCACCAGCTCCAGCCCGAAATTCAGCTCGTCCACCATCTTCTTCAGAACCGCAACCTGCGCCGCGTCTTTCTGCCCGAAGAACGCCTTGTCCGGTTCAATAATGTTGAACAGCTTGGCCACCACCGTCGCCACGCCGCGAAAATGCCCCGGACGCGAAGCTCCGTCCAGCCGTCCACTCACACCGGCAACTTCGACAAACGCGGTCGCTCCTTGCGGATACATCTCCTCAGCCGCCGGCGCAAAAATCAGGTCCACGCCCTCGCGCTCGAGCGCTGCCATGTCCGCCTCAAATGTCCGCGGATACTTCGCGAAATCCTCGTTCGGCCCGAACTGTTTCGGATTCACAAAGATCGAAACCACGACCACGCCACCGGGGTGGTCATCGCACGCCGCCCGTGCCGCGCGTACAAGCGACAGATGCCCCTCGTGCAGCGCACCCATCGTCGGAACCAGCCCCACGCTCAGCCCGCGCGCCCGCAATTCACGCAGCGCTGCGCGCGCCTCCGCAATCGTGCGAACAATCAGCACTTAGATTCTCCCGATTCCATCGTTAGAATTGAGATTCAGCCGAGCGACTACGGATTCAACTCAGTGCTGGCGCGAAGCGGCGTTCGCCTGGACGGCCAGTCCATAACTCTCCGCCTCACTCGGAAACGCCCGCTCTTCCACGTCCCGCCGATAACTTTCGATCGCCGAGCGGAACAGCGCCGCTGCGTCGCCATATCGGCGCACAAACTTCGCTGGAGGTGAAAAGCTCAGGTTTACCAGGTCGTGGAATACCAGTATCTGCCCATCGCAGTTCGGCCCTGCGCCAATCCCGATCGTGGGAATCCGCAGTTGCGCTGTAATCTCTGCCGCAACTTCCATCGGCATGCCTTCAAGCACAATTACTGACGCACCCGCTGCTTCGAGCATCCGCGCATCGCGTGCCAGCTCTTCGGCCGCGGCCTGCGTCCTGCCCTGGACCTTGTATCCGCCCATGCGATGCACCGCCTGAGGCGTCAGACCCAAATGCCCAACCACTGGAATTCCGGCGTTGGTCAGCCGCTCTACCAGCTCGCACCGCACCGCTCCGCCTTCGATCTTCACCGCCTCTGCGCCTGCTTCCTTTACAAAGCGAACCGCATTCGCGACGCCCTCGGCCACGCTATTCTGGTATGACCCGAACGGCATATCCGCCACTACAACCGCTCGCTTCACTGCCCGCCTCACCGCGCGCGTATGATGCAGCATCTCGTCGACAGTCACAGGCAGCGTCGTCTCATAGCCCATCACCACCATGGCCAGCGAGTCGCCGACAAGGATCAGGTCCACGTCCGCCTCATCCACCAGTCGCGCCGTCGCGTAGTCATACGCTGTCAGGGCAGAAATAGGCCTATGCCCCTGCTTCTTTTCCTGCAATGTCTGAAAGGTAACTTTGGAAGCTGCGCGTGAACCAGATGCGGCTCCGGCGCCTGTGGTGCGGAAATTCGTAATACTCATATCGTCTCCAGTGCAGCTTCCTCATCGTGAGGAATGCCGCCCGACCCGACTTTTAACGATACGCTCCGCCCTATATGAAGTAAAGCCGCCGGCTGTATGGTCGCCGGCGGCTCTTTGTGCTCGTTTCCCCGGATTTATTTCCCTGTCTTGTCGTTGTGTTTGTCGCGATAAATGCGGCGCGATTCCTGGTTCTGCTGCTTGTGAATTGTCTGGCGATCCTGTTTAGTCAGGTGACCATTGTCCTGAGCGCGCATGCCGTGTTCTTCCTTGTTGATTCCGGCTTCCTGGTGCTCGAGCTTCGACGATTCGCCGGGCGTCAACTGGCCGCTCTTCATGCCGTTTGCGATGCGGTCCTGTTGATCCGCCTTGCGCTGGTTGATGTTGTAATCGTTTTTGCCTGGGGTCGGGGTTGGGGTGGTCTGCGCAAAGAGAACGCAGGGCGTAAGGGTGACAGCAGCAGCAAGCAAAAGGCATTTCACGTTCATCGGTCTTTCTCCTGTCAAATCGTGATGGCAACCACTCTTTCGTGGCGCCCGGTACGAATACACCAGACACGGCAGGATTGGGATTGTTGCGAACCTTCGTAGAAATATCTTTTTCCCGCGCTGTAGAAAGTCAAATCGGGAAAGTTGCTCCTGTACGATCTTTCCAGCGGCAAAAGGCACACGACTCCTTTTATGTTCACTCCGCTGATCATTTTCGCGGCTCTCCTGGCGCTCATCCCTTACCTTGCCGCCGCATTCTGCCCCAAAATCACCGCCGTTGCGCAAAGGCTTCCGCAGCCAGCGCAGTTGCTGCTTCCAGCCATCCTCTGCGTCCCGTATATTTTGGTTGCCTGCTCCACTCACATCTTCCATTGGAGTTGGCTTGCTCTCTACGCCGTTCTGCCTACCGCCATCGCTGGCCTCATGTGGAACGCCCGCCGGGCCGACGTCGCTCAACGCGGTACTTGGCGCGACTATTTCGTTCTCGCGCTCCTCGGGCTCGCCATCGATCTCCGTTGGTTCGAGCCTGCCTGGCCCGCCCACTTCGCCGTCTTCAACAAAATCCTTCTGCTCGACGCCGGAATCTATGCCCTGCTCGCCATCCGTCAACTCGACAACGTCGGCTTCAATCTTCGCTTGCGCCCACACGATCTCCTCATCGGACTGCGCGAGTTCGCCTTCTACGCGCCCATCGCCATCCCTTTCGGACTCATTCTCGGCTTCCTGCATTTCCATGCCGTCTGGCCGCATCCGCTCCGCGCCATCGGCGCCTTCGTTTTCACTTTTTTCTTCATCGCCGTGCCTGAAGAGTTATTCTTCCGCGGCTGGCTCCAGAACCTGCTCGAACGCAGGATTGGGCGAACCGCCGCGCTGGCGCTCACCGCAGTCCTGTTCGGTTTATCTCACTGGAACAAGCACACGCTGCACTTCAACTGGCGCTACGTCGTGCTCGCAGCCATCGCGGGCATCTTCTACGGACGCGCATGGCGTCACGACCGTCGCGTTGGAGCTTCCGCCTTCACACACGCCACCGTCGACACAATTTGGGGACTCTGGTTCCGGTGATGGTGAAAATGCATGTGTGGGCGATAAGTCAGATATCCCAGTCCCACGCGCATATTGTGATCAATATGTGCCGGGACCGTCACCGCTATGCAGATCCCGAAGATCGCATGGGCCATCCCCAGCGTGTAAACGTTGCGATACCTCAGGAACAATGCGCACGCAATCGCGCCCCACACAATCGTCAGCGGCATCAAAATCGGATTGGGCAAATGCGCTAGCGCAAACAATCCCGCCGTCACCATCACCGCGGCGGCCTTGCTTCGCAGCAGCCGCAGCAGCCGTAGCAGAAAGAAATCCAGCAGCAGGAACTGCTGCAATACTGCCCACACCGCATACGCCCAATATCGATGGATGAACAATTCCGGCCGCCATGTGTGCAGCATATGCAGCCGCCAGCTCACCAGCATCGCTCCCGCCGCTAACACCAGTGCTGCGCCTGTCACCCACAGTGACTGCAAAAATCCCCGCTCGCGCAGGCCCATCGCCGTCCAGCCATCGAAGGAAATCGCCGTTGTCAGCAGCACCCACGCCAGCGCAGCCAGGGCAAACCATCGCTGCCACGGTAGCGGCGTCCAGATTCCCAGCAGGATCAGCGCATATCCTACCGCCAGCTCCAGCACATCGCGCCGTCTGCGTTGGGGTCTGTCCTGCTCAAATGTTCTGGTAATGTCCGCCGTCGCGCTCATACAACACCGCTGCTCAAATTTTATGCCGCGAGTTCGTGTTCCGGCATTGCTTCAGTCTGCAGGCTCCGCGAAGCGAAGCGTTCGATGAATCACCCGGCTCGCGAGAGCAGGCTGGCCTGGAGAGACAGGTCTTGGCTTCGCAGCGTTTTGTTATCTTCGCGCAGCCGCTGATTCTCCACCAGCAACTCGCTCACCAGCAGCCGCAGACGCGCATTTTCCGTCTCCAGTTCGCATACCCTGCACTGTGCATCCAGCTCCGCATGCTCAGCCGCGGCCGGGGCCATGCCCGGCCGGGTGCCTTGCGCAAACGACCGCATTGCGGCCTCCATTAGACCGACTCCACGTCCCGGGCCGCCGCGTCGATAATCGCCGCAATCTTCCCGATCTGCTCCGGCGTCAAATCTCCCTGGCCGAAACGAAGCTTCAGCGCCAGCTTGAAATTGTGGATCGCCCGCATGATCTGCGGCGACCGCCCGCTCCCAAACGCCTCGCCCATCTGCCGGATGCGTCCCAGCAGCATCTCGATCCGTTCCTTGTTGGTCTGGAGCTCCTTGCGTCCGGCATCGGTAATTGTGTAAAGCTTCTTGCCGCCCTCGGCTACCACCGTCGCCAGCCCTTCATCTTCGAGCTGGTTCAGCGTGGGATAGATCACCCCAGCGCTCGGTGCGTACGCTCCACCCATTTGCTCAGCAATGCCTTTCATGATCTCGTAGCCATGCGCCGGTTTTTCGGCAATGTAACTCAGGATCACAAACCGAAGGTCGCCGCTGTCAAACAGCCGCCCGCCAAACTCCCGGCCAAAGCGATGCCGTCCCTGGTGCCGCGCCCAATGTTCGCCCATCTCACCCCAAAAGCCGCCCTTGCCGCCCCGGAAATGCTTCCTCGCAGCGCATTCGTCCGCTGCTTCTTCAAAATGCCTTCTGAATTCTTGCCCAAACATAAAATCTACTCCTGATAGCATTACGATATATCGTAACTATGACGATAAGATATATCTAAATACGATTTCGACGCAAATTTTTTGTGGAAAACTTACCGAATCCTGCCAAAAGCATCCCGCATACCCGAAAAGGGCAACCGGACGCCGCTGCCGCCGCTCTCAATTTCTATGGACTCAATGGACCGGATGGAAACAGGAACAACCCAGCAAACGGAATTGACCCCTCGGGTCGAATTCTGGAGAGGAATTCTCGTGGGAACGATGGGCGGAATGGTTCTCGCAGCCTGGACCTACTCGATCTTCGATCGCCTCCCGCAATTTTTGAAGCCGTCAAAATCCGGCCCTCAGCTGATCAAGGACAGGGCAGCATAAGTTCTCTCTCACAGCTTGAATCTGCGATCAAACAACGACCTGGCGCGAAGCGCGTCTGCCGTGACGGCAAGTCACTTCCATTTGTTCAGGAAGTCGGTGACTGACACGGAGTCCATGTGCCGCATGTCTTCGAACTCGCCATTCTTCTGGCTGTAGAGCAGTCTGCCATGTGAGTCCAGCACAGCCAGTGCCGGGACCCCGCGTTTCAGCGGCACATCGTATTTGTCAGCAACGTCCACATTCTTGTCCATGCGGCCGATGTCGACGTGAACAACGACAAAGTGCTTCTCAAGCAGGTCGTCATTCGGTGTCTGGTGCATATAAATGTCCAGAACCTGGCAGTCGCCGCACCAGTTCCCGCCAAAATCCAAAAGGATGTGCTTGTGTTCGAGCGTGGCCGTTTTGATTGCCTGTGCGATATCAGCGTGGGCATCCGCCGTAGCAGAATAAATGATGCGGTTCTGCGCCGAGGCAAGCATTCCGGCAGTCAGAACAACGAGAGCGGCAACAGTACGACGCGCGGCAGTGAGCATTCGGAGCACCTCCAACGTTGAACTCCAGAATGCCACAGCTCCGCCGAAGGGGCCAATCCCCTGTGCACGTATTGTCATCTGCGGCCATCGGGAGCAGCCACGCGAAGCTTAGTGCCTGAACGGCAAGTCCTTTGCGCTTTGGCTCTACAGGTGGTATTTCTTAGAGTCAACCGGCGCTTTTTAGGGCATTTTCTTAAGTCTGAAGTGTCTGACAGCAATGCCTGACAAATCGCAATTTTCTCTGCGAGATTTGCCGCGCCCCATCCGTTGGGTTCTGGGGCTGGTTCCTGCTGTTCTTTCCATTGTCATTTTGCTTCTTCTGCCGCCCGAGCAACGGTCTCCATACCTGCTTGCGTATCCCGGCGTGGTATTGAGCGCATGGTTCTTCGGCCTCGGCGCTGGAGTTCTCTGTGCCATCGCCTCTGGCGGAGTGATCGAATATTTCGTATACATCGCCCACATCATTCCTCATAACCTGCATACCTCAGGAAGCTTCACCCGGTTCTGCATCTTTCTCTTCGGATCGTTCCTTGTCGCCTGGGTTGTTGAGCATGCTTCCTGGCTCACGCAA
Organism: Silvibacterium sp.; assembly: GCA_030037215.1. Taxonomy (GTDB): domain Bacteria; phylum Acidobacteriota; class Terriglobia; order Terriglobales; family Acidobacteriaceae; genus Silvibacterium. Next base: position 9,081 of record JASHRS010000106.1, read on the forward strand.
CGAACGCAGGTTGTCGAGCTTAGGCGCCAACTCGACAAGGCCGACGCCGAGCGCATGCTCGCCCAAGAGCGCGAAGCCGCCGCACTCGTCTTGCGCGAACGCGAGACGCGTCTCCAGATGGCCCTCGACAGCGGCCACGTAGGCCTCTGGGACAGCGATTTTGAGCACGATCATTATCTATGGTCGGACGAGCATTACCGTATCCTCGGCCTTGAGCCGGGATCCACCCCCGCCGGCTACGAAACTCTCAAGATGCGCACGCATCCTGACGACCGCGAAGCCGTCGATGTGCTTTTCAAAGAGACCATGGCTGCCGCGCGGCCCTTCTGTTGCGAATATCGCGTTGTCTGGCCTGACGGCACCATCCGCTGGATCGAGGCGCAGGCCAAGTACGAGACCAACGAGCAGGGCAAAGCCATCCGCATGCTCGGCGTCATGACCGATATCACCCACCGCAAGACCGCCGAGGCCGTTCTTCTGCGCACCGAAAAGCTGGCCGCTGCCGGACGTCTTGCCGCCTCCATCGCGCATGAGATCAACAATCCCCTCGAGGCCGTTGCCAATCTCCTCTACCTCATCGCACAGGAGGACAATTTCGCAAGCGTCCGCAGCCACGCCGATCAGGCTCTCACAGAGCTCATGCGCGTTGCCCGCATCACCCAGCAGACCCTCCGCTTTCACCGCCAGAGCGAAGCCGCCCGCAAGGTCCGTCTCTCCGAGGTCATCGACGAAGTGCTGGGGCTCTTTCAGGTGCGCCTGTCAGCTGCCAACATCACCGTTGACCGCCGCTATGACTACGATCCGCTGGTCGAGTGCCTCGCCGGAGATCTCCGTCAGGTCTTCGCCAATCTCGTTGTCAACTCCCTCGACGCCATGAACGACGGCGGCACGCTCGTCATTCGCATACGCCAGTCGTGCAGCTGGCGTGCCCCCTACAATCCCGGCATGCGTATCACTCTTGTCGACACCGGCCGCGGCATGGATCTGCACACGCGCCGTCGCATCTACGAGCCATTCTTCTCTACAAAAAAGGAATCTGGCACCGGCCTCGGTCTCTGGGTCACCTCGCAAATCATCGACCGCCAGCACGGCACTCTGCATGTCTGGAGCAGCCAGACACCTCACTTCAGCGGCGCAGCGTTCTCTCTGTTTCTGCCCATGCGCGGCGAGCTGCTCGGTACGCCGCCGTCCAGCCCTCACGAACGCGCGCTGCCCTCCATGCAATAGTGGTCATGGTCGCCAGGCGTCTTCCACTTTTCACCACGCGTCTCCGTCGCGTATCGTTGTCCGCATGAAAAATTTCCTCTGGCCCGCCGCTCTTCTTGTTCTCGTTCCTTTGGCCGCCTTTGCGCAAACTCCTGCGCGCCCGCCCATCACCGGAATCTCCCACATCGCCGTCTACACCAGCGACGCCGCAAAGACTGAGCACTACTACGTCCACGACATCGGCCTCAAAAAAGGTCCCGATCCCGAGAACCCAGCTGGGGTCCGCTACTACGTCAATGCCACGCAGTTTGTTGAAGTTCTGCCGCTGCCAGCCAGCGCCGGAAACTCCCGCCTCGACAGCATCGGATACAACACCACCAACGCCGAGGCCCTCCGCCAATACCTCGCCGCGCACAACTACACTGTTCCCGATCATGTTGAGAAAGGCTCCGACGGCAGCCGCTGGTTCGACGTGCAGGACCCCGAAGGCAATAAGGTCGAATTCAACCAGCCCTCGCCTCATCCCATCAGCATGGCCGGATCCGACTCGGTCGGCCATCACATCATCCATGCCGGAATGCAGGTGCACAGCCGAGAAAAAGAAGACACCTTCTACCGCGCACTTCTCGGATTCAAACCCTACTGGTATGGCGGCATGAAGCCCGACAAGATTGATTGGGTCTCGCAGCAGGTTCCCAATGGACACGACTGGCTCGAATACATGCTCTCCTGGGGCG
>JASHRS010000107.1 GCA_030037215.1 Silvibacterium sp.
GTCTGAACAATGCCCATGGTCGCCGCGAAAAACGCAGTTGCTGCTCCGATGATGGCCACAACCGTCAGCGCCAGCGGCGAGCGGTCGAAGATCACGTGCGCGCGGGCAATCATATAGACGCCGGCGGTAACCATGGTTGCTGCGTGGATGAGTGCAGACACCGGGGTTGGGCCTTCCATCGCATCCGGCAACCAAATATAAAGAGGGATCTGCGCGGATTTGCCTGTAGCCCCGAGTACGAGAAAGAGTGCGATTGCCGTGAGGAATCCACCCTGCCACTCCGGATGCTGCGCAACCTGTGCGAAGACGTTGCTGAAGCTGAGCGTACCGAAGTGAGCGATCATCAGGAACAGCGCAAGCAAGAACCCGAAGTCGCCAACGCGGTTAACAACAAAGGCCTTCTTGCCAGCATTCGCCGCGGAATCTTTAAGGAAATAGAAACCGATGAGCAGATACGACGCGAGCCCCACGCCCTCCCATCCGACAAACATCAGCAGGAAGTTTTCGGCGAGCACCAAGGTGAGCATGAAGAACATGAAGAGGTTCAAATAGGCGAAAAAGCGCCAGTACCCATCCTCATGAGCCATGTACCCGACTGAATAAACGTGGATCACAAAGCCCACGCCGGTCACTACTAACAGCATCACCATCGAAAGCTGGTCGAGCTGGAGGTCAAATCCGGCGTGGAAGGCACCAGTTTGGATCCACGTCCCGAGATGCTCGATATAGGGAAGGGAAATCCCGCTAAAGTGAAACCAGATATAGGCCGCCTGCAAAAAGGGAATTGCAGTAGCAATGATGGCAACAGCCGTCACGAGCGCCTTGGGCAACCTGCGGCCCATTAGACCGTTCACCAGAAACCCGGCGAATGGAACGAGCGGAATCAGCCAGAGATGAAGGGAACTGGTCATAGTTTCATTAAATCCACTTGATCAACATTAAGCGTGCTGCGCGAACGGAAGATCGCAATAATGATGGCGAGTCCCACCGCAGCTTCCGCTGCGGCAACCACCATAACGAAGAAGACAAAAATCTGGCCGCTCACCTGATGCCACTGATGCGCGAAAGCGACAAAGCTCAGATTAACTGCGTTCAGCATCAATTCAATCGACATGAAGATGCTGATGATATTGCGCTTAATAAGAAACGCAGCGACACCAATCGAAAACAGAATTGCACTAAGGACAAGATAGTAAGAGATTGGAACCATCGCTTAGTTCTCCTTCCGCGCCAGGGCGACTGCGCCGAGAACCGCAACCAGAATAAGCACTGAGGTGACCTCAAAAGGGAGCAGCAAGTCGCGGAAAAGAACCCGGCTTAAGGCATCTGTTGTCACGAGATATTCGCCGAGACTCGCACTGCTCAGGTGCGTGCCGTTTGAGAGGAAGATGTACGTTAGCGCTGCAAACAGTGCAGCCGCGCCGGGAATTCCGATCGCATACGCGGCCTTGCTGCCGTGAGTGCGTTCTTCGCGCCCAGCGTTAAGCAGCATGATGACAAAGGTGAACAGCACCATAATCGCGCCTGAGTAAACGATGACTTGCGCCGCAGCAAGGAACTCTGCTCCGAGCAGCAGGTAAAGCACCGCTAGGGAACTCATCACGACGATCAGCGAAAGCGCGGAGTTGATAGGATGGCGCTGGAACAGGAGATTCAATGCCCCTGCAACGCACAGGCCGCCAAAAATAAAGAACAAAACCAAATGCATGTCGTCAGTCGCTCACTTCACTACACAATCAGAAAACAGAAAATGGTCGATTGTAAATTACTCTATGCTGCGCGAAATGCAAGCCACAGGCTGGTCGCAATAATATTTGCGATTGCCAGAGGCATAAGAAATTTCCAGCCGAATCCCATCAGTTGGTCGTAACGGAAGCGAGGTAAAGTGCCGCGCACCCAGATATAAAGAAAAAGGAAGAAGAAGACTTTTATAACAAACCAGAAGACCGGCAGCAGGGCCTGCACGACTGGTCCACCTATCGCCGGGAAAAAATTTCCGAAGGGGCTGGTCCACCCGCCAAGAAACAGCAGCGTAGCTACGCAGCCTACTGTGATCATATTCCCGTATTCGGCCATGAAAAACATCGCGAACTTCATCGAACTGTACTCTGTGTGATAGCCCGCAGTGAGCTCGCTTTCTGCCTCAGGCAAATCGAAGGGTGTGCGGTTCGTCTCGGCAAATGCGGCCATAAGGTAAATAAAGAAGGCTACAAGCTGGAACCCTCCGAAGACATTCCATGAAAGCAACCCGTGCTTTGCCTGAACGTCAACGATGTCACGTAGCCGGAACGATTGCGAGCGGAGCACTACTCCGATGACCGATAGACCGAGCGCAAGCTCATAGCTCACTATTTGGGCGCTTGCCCGCAGCGCGCCCAGCAACGAATACTTGTTATTGGACGACCATCCGGAAAGCGCGATTCCGTAAACTCCAATCGAAGAGATTCCCAGAACAACAAGAAGACCGATATTGATGTCGGAGATCTGGAAAAGGTCGACACCCTTATAGTGAATGTTCTCACCAAAGGGCACCATCGAAATAGACATCAGCGCACAGCTCAGGGCAATGATCGGCGCCAAAACATAGAGCGGTTTATAGACCCCGCTTGGCATCAGGTCTTCCTTGAGGAACAACTTGATGCCGTCGACGAGCGGTTGAAGCAGGCCGAAGGGGCCGACGCGGCTGGGCCCCCAACGGTTCTGAATGCGTCCGACAACCTTACGCTCCAGCAGAACCGTATAGGCAACAGCGGTCAGCAGAATCACCGTGACCACGATGACCTTCAACACGCTCAACAATAAAAATATCCAGATACTTACTTCCACATGGCCTTCCAGAGTTCGGTTAGTCTGCCGCTGTTTCCGTGGCATTCATGGTGGTGTGCGACGCAACTACTTCTTTGAGCTTGGCGCTGTAGTTGCCAAGCGTGCCCGAAGTGTAGAGTCCGTCCTGAGACGGCAGTACGAGATCGCGACGGGTAGCATTTGTGTCAATCTGCACGAGCTCAGATTTCAAATGCTCGTCGTTGCCGGCCAGTAAATTCAATCGCGGCACATTGTAAGCCGGCACCAGGCGTTGAATCTCATCAAAAATGGCGAAAGGATCGAACGGGCTCAGCTTCGGTTCAAGGTCATTTGCCGCAAGCCATACAGCGTGACGGTCAGCTTCGCCGGATTGCACCCCGCGCGATTGCCCGAAGTCGGCACGAACGCCTTTACCAAAGGGGACCAGGTTCTTTGGATGCGTTCCCATCTTCTCGGCGAGCCGTACGATCAGTTCAAAATCCGTGCGGACACCGGCCTTGTCCGCGGCTTTCTTAACCAGTTGCAGATCGCCGTAAGTGTTGGTTGCCGTCCCGGCCTTTTCATAAAGATTTGCAGACGGGAAGATTACATCGGCCAACACCGCGGTCTCGGTCAGGAACATATCCTGCACAATCAGGAACGTGTTCTTCAACGCCGAAGCATCCATTCCATAACGTGCCACCGGATTCGAACCCACAACGTAAAGTGCCGAAAGATCGCCGCGCGTCGCAGCATCGAACATCTCAACCATGTCAAATCCCGGTTCAGTGGGAAGCGCGCTGCCGTATTCCTCTGCAAAATGCGCCGGGGCCGAAACCGGAACATAACCGGGTAGCAGATCTGGCAGTACACCCATGTCCGCTGCGCCTCGTGAATTCGCGTAGTCGCCCAGGCAGGCAAATTTCACATTTGGCAGCGATAGCCCAAACTGCACAAGCGATGCTATATCGCGCCCGCGAAACTCTGAGCCGAAAACAATCAGCAGCGATTCTTCTTTGCGGACGGAATCGCGGAAGGCAGAGGTATTCGCGTTACCGGCGAAGACACCATCGTTGCCACTGAGATATTCGACAAACGACGCATAGCCAATTTGTGGAATCGTAACCGCAGCCTTGGCCTGACGGCGCAGCTTGATCTCTGCATGGTTTGCAACGTAGAGTCGCGCCCGGTTCAGCCGCACATTGGTACGAATCTGCCATGCCAGCGCCGGATGCTGTTCCGTCGGATCATTGCCCAGCAGCAGAATCGCTGGAGCGCTCGCGAAGTCACGGAGCGAGGCCTCGCGGTCGGCACGACCTTGGAGCGCAGCCGTAAATGCTGCGTAATCTGCAGTGCGATGGTGGTCGATGTTATTGGTCCCGAGCACGGTTCGGGCGAATTTCTGCAACAGGTAATTCTCTTCGTTCGTCGTGCGGTTCGATCCGATGACGCCAATTGCTTTGCCTCCGCGTGAGCCACGGACTTCCTTCAGGCGCTGTGCCGCAAAGTCGATCGCGTGCTCCCAGTTCACCGAAGCCAGCTTGCCATCTGCCTGGCGGACAAGCGGCTTCGTCAGGCGCTCCTGGTTGTTGGCAAAATCAAAAGCGTAGCGGCCTTTGATGCACAGAAAATCACCATTGATGCCGCTCTTGTCGCGATTGTCGCCGCGAATAATCTCCACGCCGTCATTCACAGCGCGCACGCCCAGCGTCGTTTTGCAGCCATCACCGCAGTGCGTGCAAACTGTGCCAACGTGATTCATTTCCCACGGTCGAGTCTTATACCGATACGTTCCGGAAGTGAGCGCGCCAACCGGGCAAATGTCGATGCACATGCCGCATTCTTCGCAATTCAGATGATCGCCGCCATTCGGAGCGATTACACTGCTCACACCGCGATTCTCCACGCCCAGAGCCCACACATCCATGCCTTCACCGCACACGCGCACGCAGCGATAGCACAGAATGCAGCGAGGGCGGTCAAAATAAACGACTGGCGACCACTGCTGCTCTTCACGATGCTGCTTAATCTCGACGTATTTCGATTCGCCCGCGCCGTATTTGAAAGTCATGTCCTGCAGTTCGCACTCGCCACCTGCGTCGCATACCGGGCAATCGAGCGGGTGGTTGCCAAGCAGCAGTTCGATCGTGGCTTTGCGTGCCTGCTTGATTTCGTCTGTCTCGGTGTACACCACCATGCCTTCAGCAACGGTTGTTGTGCAGGCGGTCTGCAGCTTGGGCACTTTCTCAAGTCGAACCACGCACATGCGACATGCGGCCTGAAGTGAGAGCCCGGGATAGTAGCAGAACGCCGGAACCTCGATGCCAGCAGCCTTGCAGGCGTCAATGAGCAGCGTACCTGCAGGCGCGGTCAATTTTTTGCCGTCGACGGTGAAAGTTACGTCAGCCATTCCAATTTCTTCCTCGCGCTAAACCAGCGCCTCTTCACGCTCAAGTGAATGCTTGTAAGGGCAGCCTCGACCGTTCAGATGATCTTCGAACTCTTTACGAAACTTCTGCACAAACCCGATTGTGGGCATAGCCGCCGCATCGCCGAGCGGGCAGAAAGTGCGTCCCAGCATGTTCTCGGCGAGATAACGAATATTGTCGATGTCTTTGTCGACCGCGCCGCCTTCATGCAAACGCGTAATTGACTTTTTCAGCCAGTCTGTACCTTCACGGCAGGGGATGCACCACCCGCAGCTCTCATGTTGATAGAACTTGATCGTGCGCAGCGCAAATTCCACCATGCACACAGTCTCATCGAGCACTACAATGCCGCCTGAGCCAAGCATAGTACCTGCTTTGCCCATCTGATCAAAGTCGAGGCCAACGTCGATCTCGTCAGCCGTGAGCACCGGGGTGGACGATCCGCCGGGGACGACAGCCTTCAGTTTCTTGCCGCCGCGAACCCCGCCCGCAACATCATAGATTGCCTTTTTCAGGTTGTAGCCCATGGGCAGCTCGTATACACCGGGGCGCTCCACATGACCGCTAATTCCAAATAGCCGGGTCCCGCCATTGCGCTCAGAGCCCACCTTCGCATAAGCCTCGCCGCTCATCAGCAAAATATGCGGCACGCTGGCGATAGTCTCCACATTGTTGATGACAGTCGGCCCGCCGTAGAGCCCAACGACAGCAGGGAAAGGTGGCTTGATGCGTGGCACGCCGCGCTTGCCTTCGAGCGATTCCATCAGCGCCGATTCCTCGCCGACTTCATACGCGCCTGCGCCTGTCTGCGTCACAATATCGAAGTCGACGCCAGAGCCGAAGATGTTTTTCCCGAGAAAACCCTTCGCGTAGGCATCGGCGACAGCCTTCTCCATGATCTTGAGCAGGTAGCGGTATTCGCCGCGCAGATAGATAAAGCCCATCTTTGCGCCTATGGCGATGCCCGCAATCATAGTGCCTTCGATGACTGCGTGCGGATCGTACAGAAAGATCAGGTGGTCCTTACATGTCCCCGGTTCGCTCTCGTCGCCGTTCACCAGCACGTACTTTGCTTTTTCCGACTGTTTGGGGACGAAGGACCATTTCATGCCTGTAGGAAAGCCAGCGCCGCCTCGTCCGCGCAGCCCCGATGCCTTCATCTCACTGATGATCCACTCGGGGCCTTTGGAAATCGCGGCCTGTACAGCTTTGTAGCCGTCGAGTTCGATGTACTTTCCGATATCCGTCGCGCCCAATCCAAAGCGGCGGGAGATGATCTTGACTTCATCGGGGTGCGAAACGAGCCTGGGCATGACTAAACCGTCTCCTTTCCGCGTCCGGCCTTGTAATCGTCAAGAATTTGATCCATTTTTTCGGGGGTCAGTTCATCGTAGAAGTCGTAATTTATCTGGATCGCAGGAGCCCAGCAGCAGGCTCCGATGCATTCAACCTCTTCGAGAGAAAACAGGCCGTCCGAAGTCACTTCCTTGTGTCCGATCCCAAGCCGCTTTTTACAGTGCTCAAGAATTTTGTACCCGTCGCACACCATGCAGGAGATATTTGTGCAGACCTGCACGTTGTACTTGCCCGCAGGCTTGGTCCGCAGCATGGAGTAATAGCTCAGTACGCTCTGCACATCGTTTTCGCGGATGCCGATGCGTTCGGCGACTTCGGCAATGACCGCAGTCGAGATATAGCCCACTTCGTCCTGTGCATACAGCAGCATGGGAACAAGCGCCGAACGCCGCACCGGATACAGCGTCACGAGCTTATCAAAGCGCGCCGCAAGCTCAGGTGAAAATATCGTTGTCTTTTCTGTCGCCAACGCTTACTCCCAATCCAAAATGCCTAATCAAAAAGCTTGGCGGTAAATGCTTCCGCCGCCACTTCCAGTTCCAGCTTGCTTACCCGGCCGCTCAATGCAACCAGGCTGTCCTCACCAATTTCGAACCTGCCTCGTTCCAGAACCCGTTCAAGTCCGGGATCGCCTTCATACACTGTCCAGTTCCCGTTGCCCGTCGCCTTATCAAATTCCAGCGCGAGCGCTTTGTGGTCACTTCGCAGCGTCAGATGCCCGGCTTCGTCTTCATTCACAAGCGCATGATCTGAAACCGGCTTGGCCAGATCGTGCGCCGCCACATACGAGCGAATCAGCGCCACAAACGAAACCCATAGTTCTTTGACCACCGAAGCCGTTCCGCCGAAGGCGGGTACGCCCGTGCGGTCAGCACTCACCGGTCGATCTCCCCCAGCACAATGTCAATCGAGCCAATCACTGCGACCACGTCCGCCAGCAAACGGCCTTCGCACATCTTCTGCAGCGCCTGCAGGGTTGCAAACGAAGGGTTCCGCATGTGCACACGATACGGCTTGGCTGTGCCGTCGCTGACCACGTAATAGCCCATCTCGCCGCGAGGCGACTCGACCGCCTGGTAAACCTGTCCAGCTGGAACGGTGAAACCCTCAGTGACAATCTTGAAGTGATAGATGAGCGCCTCCATCTGGCTCTTCATCTTCTCGCGATCCGGCAATACCACCTTGGGCGCATCGGCTTTAATCGCGCCTTCCGGCATTCCGTCCAGCGCCTGCTGGCAAATCTTCACCGACTCGCGCATTTCCTCGATCCGCACAATATAACGAGCCCAGACGTCACAATCATTCGATACCGGAACCTTGAATTGAAACTTTTCATAGCTTGAGTACGGCATGTCGCGCCGCAGGTCCCAGTCCACGCCGCTCGCTCGCAACGGAGGCCCGGTCACACCCAGCGCAATCGCGTCCTCTGCACTCAAATGCCCCACGCCTTTCAGGCGTCCCATCCAGATAGGGTTGCCGGTCAGCAGGTTCTGATACTCGTCGATCTTCTCCGGCATGATCCTGATGAACTTCTGGATTCGGTCAAAAAGATCCAACGGAGGCTCCAGCGCCAGGCCGCCCACGCGGAAATACGAGGTCATCATGCGCTGGCCGCTGACGGCCTCAAATATACGCAGAATCTCTTCACGCTCGCGGAAACAATAGAGAAAAACAGTGAGCGCACCGATGTCCATCGCATGTGTTCCCAGCCAGACCAGATGCGAATTCAGCCGCGTCAACTCGTTCAGCAGCACGCGAATCCACTGCGCGCGCTCGGGGATTTCAATCTGGAGAAGTTTTTCGACCGCAAGGCAATAGCACAGATTATTGGTCATCGGCGACAGGTAGTCGATACGGTCGGTCATCGGAACCACCTGCTGATAGAACTTCGCCTCGCAGGTTTTCTCAATACCCGTGTGCAGGTAGCCGATGTCCGGAACGACTTTAAGTACGGTTTCGCCGTCGATCTCGATCACAAGGCGCAGAACGCCGTGAGTCGATGGGTGCTGCGGCCCCATGTTGAGGACCATTGTCCTGTCTTTTGAGCCTTCTTCCGGACGCGGCTCGAGCAGTGTGGAGGTGGCAACGAATTGAGGCAGATCGGCCATCAGCGGTAACCCTCCACCGGATAATCCTTACGCAGCGGATGCCCCTGCCATTCCTCCGGCATCATAATCCGGCGCAGACCGGGATGACCACCGAAACGCACGCCGAACAGGTCCCAGACTTCACGCTCATAATAATTTGCAGAAGGCCATATAGCAGTAATGCTGTCGATCGAAGGATCAATCGAATCGACTGGTGCAACCAGCCGCACACGTTCTTTTAATGAATGCGAAAGAATGTGGTAGACCACATGAAACCGCGGTTCGCTAGGATACCAGTCCACGCAGGTCACATCCTCAAGAAAGTTGTATCCGGCCTTCTGAACCGCGGTTGCAGCCTCGCGAATCTGGTCCTTCACTATGGTCAATGTAAGCTCGCCACAGTCGAATTTCGCGTCAAGAATTGCGTCTGGCAGTGAAGTTAAAAGGGAAGCTACGGCCCGGTTTTTCGCATGGGCCTCAAGTACAGCGGCTTTGTCCGGCAGTGTCATTTTGTCCTAAAAATCACTCTTATCCGATGCCCAGTCGAGAACGCCTTTTTTCCAGATATAGAAAAATCCGACGAGCAGAAAGCCGAGGTATACCACCATCTCCCAAAAACCGAAGAGCCGCCATCCGGTAATCGCAGGCAGCTTGCGATAGATGATCGCCCAGGGAAACATGAAGACGGCTTCCACGTCGAACAGGATGAACAGCATTGCGACCATGTAAAAGCGAACGGAGAAGCGCCCGCGCGCGTCCCCCTCGGCGGGAACCCCACACTCATATGCAGCTAATTTTGTTTTGGTGTTGCGATGACGTCCGATGAACCACGATATGAGTGCAATTCCGGCGCTGAGCCCCACTGCCGCAATAATTTGAAGCAGCAGCGGGATATAGTTCCAGGAATATGGATGGGGTTGCATATCGCTCAACTCGCCTCAGGATGGGAACGTCAAACGGGTACATTTCGACTGTAGTTTCTCCTCTGTCAAGAGTCAAGTTTTGAAGGGGATATCGATCTCTTCTGTGATGCTGCCAAAACGATTTCTGTGCCGTGAATCTCCGTAACGCAAAGCTGCGCCGCTGTCATTCCTGAAAGCGACTTGTAAATTGCCGTCCAGAATATTGAAAAGATCGATGTCCTGACGTCAAAACCGGCGAAGTAGTGCAAGAATGAACGCATGGCAAAGTGCACACATCTCGATCAGATCAGGAATGTAAAGCCGAGCACGCCGAATGGCTGCGAGGAATGTCTCAAGAGCGGAGATCGCTGGGTGCATCTTCGTCTGTGCCTCGAGTGCGGCCATGTCGGTTGTTGCGACTCGTCGAAGAACAAGCACGCAACCAAACACTTCCACGCCACCAAACATCCGATCATGAAGTCCTTCGAGCCCGGCGAGAATTGGGGATGGTGCTATATCGACGAGATAGAACTGGACTTCTAATCAGCACGCGCGTGCGTGACGAGGCAAGTCCCAGAATGGATCATCCTGCTGCTAGTGTCTCAATCTGAGACAACACGTTGTCTTCGTGTGTAATTCCTCAAGAGGATTCCGACTTTTGCCGATAGTGTAGCCATTGGAGGGTATCTCGAATGGCTACTCAGATTCTCGAAACGAACCATGGAGTTCTGGCGTCTGCTTCGGGCGATGTTCGCACAGACGCAAGCTGTGAGATATATGCGAAAGACGGGAGTGTCATTCGAGGATTCTTCTACGCCATGCTCCTCAATTTCTTTCTCGTGCTCACGATTGCCGGGGGATGGGAACTCTGGCGCCTGTTGAGGTAGAGCCGCTCGAATCTGAAGAAATGACGCCTGATACATTCAAGGAATGCAGGTTGTCATTAACGGCGCAGAGCGCGACTTTCCGGCGCTCTCTTCTTCTGCCACAATTGCAGACCTTATCACAGCGCTTGAACTCAAGGGCGACCGCATCGCGCTCGAACACAATGGGGCCATCATCCGCCGCGACGCCTGGGCCAATACTGCAATCCA
>JASHRS010000108.1 GCA_030037215.1 Silvibacterium sp.
TTCCGGCCATTTCATGTAGTTGTCTCTGCTCTCAGAATAGCTCCATGCAGGACAGCTATGTCTTCTCAAACAACTCGATTCCGGGCTTGTACGGGAAAATGCAGCTCTTCGACTGCCCGTTCGCTACGCTCAGGGTTCGCTCAGGATGACAAGGGGTTGGTTGAGGTTCGATCTTTCCCACCCTTTGTGCAAAATACCGCGCCAAGGATGGGGCACCCGAGCGTTTGTGGCGGGGTGGGGGTTGAGGAGTATTCTTATCTCATCCAAACCTACTGAGGAGAAGATCGAGCATGAGCCAAGGCCATACATCGAAGTCCATAGTTAATGAGATTGACGCGCGCGTAGCGCGGCAGCATCTGTCGCAGCATCCGTTTTACCAGGCGTGGTCGCGGGGCGAGCTGTCGATGGATGCGCTGAAGGATTATGCGGCGCAGTATTACCACCATGTGGCGGCGTTCCCGACGTATCTGTCGGCGGTGCATGCGCAGACAGAGGACGGCAGGGTCAGGCGGCAGATTTTGTCGAACCTGATGGATGAAGAGGCGGGCGAGCCGAACCATCCTGAGCTGTGGCTGCAGTTTGCCGAGAGCATGGGGCTGAATCGCGACGAGGTGAAACGGACCCCACAGTGGCCGGCGACACGGGAGCTGATTGCCGGGTTCCGGAAGTGCTGCGGCGAGCGTGGGACAGGTGTGGGGCTGGCGGCGCTGTATGCGTATGAGAGCCAGGTTCCGGCGGTGAGCGAGAAGAAGATCGATGGGTTGAAGGAGTTTTACGGGTTCAGCGATCCGGAGGGGTACAAGTACTTCACGGTCCACATTGAGGCTGATAAAGAGCATGCGGCAGTGGAAGCGGCGCAGATTGCGCAGGTAATTGGCGATGGCGAACGCGAACAGGCGCTTGAGGCTGTGGGCGAGGTTCTGGATGGGCTGTATGGGCTGCTGTCGGCGGTGTGCGAACGGCATAACATCCACGAATGCGGTGCTGGCGGCACGGGCGAACGCGCCTCCCTGCCCCAGCACGCAAAAACCGCGCGTGCCGGGGACCCCAGTCCCGGCGCCATCCCGGCCTTAGCTTAAGTGGCCCTCCCGCTGGTCGGAAGCTTGTTGTATACATGGCTTCGCCAATGTGTGGTGGGCAAAATATGCTTGTCTTTGTGCGGAGCCTTCCCCGGCTCCGCAAGTTATAATTAGATACCGGGTGGAAGGTTTCTCCCACTCGGTTCCCACCCGGCAATTTCCATTGTTCTCTGCAAAACCTGGCCAAACGAGCAGGGGCAGACGTGTGTGAAGAGCGCAGTTGATTTCAACAGGCAGCAAGGGTTTTGATGCGAGCAAAGACAGCAGTCGTCGTCGGCGCCCAGTGGGGCGATGAGGGTAAAGGCAAGATTGTAGACGTGCTCTCGGAGCACTTCGACGTGGTCGCGCGGTATGCGGGCGGACATAACGCGGGGCATACGGTCATCATTCGCGGGCAGAAGTTCATTCTGCAACTGGTTCCGTGCGGGGTTCTGCGGCCGGACTGCAAGGCGGTGATCGGGAACGGGGTGGTTCTGGACCCGATGGCCTTTTTGAAAGAGGTCGGCAAGCTGCGCGAGCTGGGCGTGAACGTGGACCGGCAGCTTTTTGTGTCGAACCGCGCGCAAGTGATTCTGCCCTACCACCGGATGATTGAGCTGGCGGCGGAGAGCGCTCCTGGGCGGCAGAAGATCGGGACGACGAGCCGCGGGATTGGTCCGGCGTATGAGGACAAGATCGCGCGTAACGGGCTGAGGGTGGTCGATCTGCTGAACCGGAACCTGCTGAAGACGCATATCGAGAACGCGTGCCACGAGAAGAACACGATTGCACATGCGCTGTTCGGGACGGAGCCGCTCGATCCGGCGCAGATATACGAGGAGTATGCGCGGGCTGCGGAGCAGGTGGCTCCGTTTGTGGCGGATACGAGCGCGCTGCTGAACAAGGCGCTGCGGGATGGCAAGAGCATTATGTTCGAGGGCGCGCAGGGGACGATGCTGGATATCGATCACGGGACGTATCCATTTGTGACGTCGTCGTCGGCGACGGCGGGCGGTGCGGTGACGGGGACGGGAGTGGGTCCGACGGCGATCGGGATGGTGATCGGCGTGACCAAGGCATATGTAACGCGCGTGGGCGAAGGGCCGTTTCCGACGGAGCTGCATGACGAGTCGGGCGAACTGCTGCGCAAATTGGGCAACGAGTTCGGGGCGGTGACGGGACGGCCTCGGCGGACAGGATGGCTGGATCTGCCTTTGCTGCGCTATTCGAACCAGGTGAACGGCACGGAATGGCTGGTTGTGACGAAGATGGACGTGCTGGATGGGCTGGATGAGATTCCGGTGTGCACGGGTTATGAGATCGACGGTAAGCTGGTGGACACGATGCCAGCGGACGTGCGCGGGCTGGAGTCGATCAAGCCGGTATATACGAAGCTGAAGGGGTGGAAGCAGCCGACGGAGAACATTGTAGAGTTCGACAAGCTTCCGCAGGCCGCGCGGGAATATCTTCGTTTTCTGGAGCAGGAATCCGGAGCGCGGATCGGGATGGTTTCGACCGGACCGGACCGGGAGCAGACGATGATTCTGCCTGAGTTCGCAGACGCGCTAAAATTGCTGGACTAGAATTGCTGGACCAACATTGCCGGACCAATATTGCCGGACCAGCACCGAATCGAGAAGATGATGATCAGCGTGATTGTGCGATTCAAGTTCAAATCTGAAGACCGTGAAGAGATTCAGGAGGCGCTGCGCGCTCTGGCCGCCGCTTCGCGACTTGAACCCGGCGTGGTTACGTTCATTCCTCATACGCTCGAGGCCGATCCCGATACGGTCGTTATCTATGAGCAATATCGCGATCAGGCGGCGCGTGACACGCATGCGTCATCGGCTCATTTCAAGCAATATGTCGTCGGTTGCATCTATCAGCGCATGCTGGAGCGCGAAGTGGAGAATCTGCACGCGCTGGCGTAGGGCTGGCCGTCCCCGACATCACAACCCTCAAACTAAGATATGACCCTTTCGACCGGCAACTGGTCGCGCAGCCCTTAGCCGAAGGTATCCTGATTGTGGGTCGGATGAAAAATTCAGTCTGTACAGTGGCATCCGAATCATCTGATAGGGAGGGTGTTGCTGATGAAGGGGCAAAATGCGTCTTTCGCGCGCAAAAATCGCAGCTCTGCCCTTTCCCTTTGACTCGCCGCAGGGGTGCAAGCTACTATCCGGTACGCACATGCGCCGTAATGCTCCCGCATCGCGAGCCTCCCGAAGGGCCATGGCCTGCATTCTGCTGGCTACCGCACTGTGCCTTATGCTGCCCAGCCTGGCGTGGGGATTGCCGCACCACGAGTCGCACGTTATTCACAAAGAGATTGAAGCGCTGGAATATGAATGGCGCGATGCGATGGTCAGCAACAACGTCAACGTGATGGACCACCTGCTTGCGGACGATTACATCGGCATCAGCGCGAACGGGACGGTGGAAACCAAGCCGACAGAGCTGGCGCAGCGCAAGGCGGGGACTATCCGCATTCAGAGCCTCAATCTTAGCGACCTGAAGGTGCGCGTTTATGGAGACACCGCAGTAGTGACATCGAGGGCGGAGTTGACGGGAGTCAACGGCCAGAGCGACATCAGCGGTAATTACCGCTATACTCGCGTTTACAACAAGCGGCTGGGGCAGTGGAAGATCGTGAGCTTTGAAGCCAGTCGAATTCATGATGTGGACGCACGAGCAAAGCACTAAAAATGGCTAAAAAGCGGGTAGCTGAAATCCGGGTTAGCAGGATGCTCAGACGCCGCTTTATCAGCCGCGGGATTTGCTGTAGTCTAATGGATGCCCGTATTGGGCCAGGTTGGAGGTGTAGTTTCTATGGCAGAGGTTCGCGTGCAGGAAGGCGAGCCGCTTGAGAATGCTTTGCGCCGGTTCAAGCGCAAGGTTCAGACGGAGGACATTATCAAGGAAGTGAAGCGTCACTCCTTCTACCTGAAACCGGGCGAGAAGCGCCGAGTAAAAGAGGCGCTGGCGCGGAAGCGTAATCGCAAAAAGGCTCGGAAAGAGCAGGACTAAAACAAGAGACTAAGAGCGAATCTCCCCGCGATGAGCGGGGAGTTGCCTTAGCGACGAGCTGCAGTAACAATTCACGTGCCGGATCAGCTGGTTCCTTCCTCTCATTCGCTGGCGCGCTACAAAATCTCCGGTAGCGAAAAAGGCGCACCTGAGATAAATTGAGCAGAAATCTCCGGCTACCAATCAAAGCCGGAGTTGGGACGCACTTCATGTCGACCCAGGGCCCCGAATCGCGATCTAACTTTTGAGCTGTCATGCCCCGGTGTATTTGGGCCGGGGTTGATCCCTACGTACCCAATGCAGGCAAGGGCGGCGTCATGGATTTCATCGATAAGACGTTAAAGTGCGTCGATTGCGGGAATGAATTCGTGTTCACTGCAGGTGAGCAACTGTTTTTTCACGACAAGCAGTTCAAGAACGAGCCGAAGCGCTGCAAGGCGTGCAAGTCAAAACGCATGTCCGGCAAGGCGGCCCGTCCGGAGACGCGTACCACCTGCTCGGAATGCGGCGCAGAAACAACAGTTCCGTTCAAGCCTTCTCAGGGGCGTCCCGTGCTTTGCCGATCCTGCTTTCAGAAGAAACAACCGGGCAGCGCCGCAGTGAGCCGGGCATAACTTTCCGTTCGAAACTTCCTTTCCACCCTCCAATGCAGGAGGAGGTGGACGCTGAACCCGGAAAGACGTTCCCTACAGAGCAATGATCTAACGGGCCTGCGCCAGCTTGCGCGCTGCGGCCTTCTTGCCTGTTTTCCGGGGTGAGGCCGATTTTGCAGCGGGTTTGCGCGGCACAGAAGTAGACTTGGACTTCCGTGAGGAACGGGCTGGAGCCTTGCGCTTGTCTCCAGCAGAAGTGGCGGCAGGAGCGGTGCTCTTCCGCTTGCTGTCCTCGTGGGCGACCAGATGCGCCTCCAACTGGCGCAGCAGATCGCTGGTATTTATGGGTTTAACCAGGAGCTTTTCGCCGTCTCCCTCGCCTTCAAAACCGGGCAGTGGAAGGGCGCTGAGCATGGCGACCGCCGGGCGGCACGCAGCCTTTTTGGCGGCGTCTGCGACCTCCATGCCTGACTCATCGCTCTCCATGCGCATGTCAGTGATGACCATGTGATAGTCGTGGCTGCGGAGCTTCAGCTTCGCCTCGCGGGCCGAGGCGGCTGTTTCCACATCGAAGCCGTTCATTTCAAGAACAGCCTTGAGCGTGAGCAGAATAGCCAGCTCGTCATCAACCAATAAAATTCGCCGTTTCATAACGTCATCCTTTAAAACGTTGGAGGAAGAAAGATGATCGGCCTCGAGAGCAGTTGAGAATGCGGGCTATGTATTTTTCGACCCCCTGCGGCAAGCACAACCCGCAAGAGCCTGCGTTGATAAACTTAACAATGTGGAAGAATACCACGTTGAGAACTTCGGATGCCGGGCCAGCCGTTCTGACGGGGAAGCCATTGCCGCCGGACTGCGCAGCTGCGGTCTGGCCCCCGCGCCAAGGCTGGATTCAGCGGATGTTGTCATTTTAAATACGTGCAGCGTGACGGCGGAAGCCGACCGGACAGCGCGCGCGTTCATCCGGCGTGTGCGGCGATTGAATCCGCAGGCAAGGATTGTAGTTACCGGCTGTTACGCGCAGCGGGCTCCCGAGGAAGTGGCTGCGCTGGACGGCGTGGACGCTGTAATCGGCAACAGCCACAAAGGACTGGCCGTCAAGGCAGCGGCTTCCCACCCCATCGAGCAAAGACCGCTCGATGGGGACCCCGGTTCGCCTGGCCACTCCCGCTGGTCGTGGGATGGGACTGCGCGCCCAGCGATACGCGCCTTCGGTGCAGAATCGAACATGGTTCCCGTTTCCGCGATTACGCAGCGCGGAGTTCCTATTTTTGTGGATCCAACCTTTGCGCATGCCGAACTGGCGACGCTGCCGTTTGCAGCGGGTGCGCATCAGACGCGGCCCAACCTGAAAGTTCAGGACGGTTGCGGTAACCGCTGCACCTTCTGTGTGATTCCGACAACGAGAGGACCGAGCAGGTCGGTTTCGCTTGCGGAATGCCTTGAGAATGCGCGCCGATTCGTGGATGGCGGTGGGCAGGAGCTGGTGCTTTCCGGCATCAATCTTGGGCGCTGGGGGCGGGATTTTGTTCCAGCGCGGAGTTTTGTCGAGCTGGTAGCGGCCATCCTTGAGAAGACTGGTCTGCCGAGGCTAAGGCTTAGCTCGATTGAGCCGATGGATTGGAATGCAGAACTGCTGGAGCTATTCCGGGAGTATGCGACGGGTCGGCATCCGAGGCTGGCTCCACATGCACATTTGCCGTTGCAATCCGGGTCGGATGGCGTGCTGCGGAGAATGCACCGGAGGTATCGTCCGTGGCATTATGCCGAGCGAGTGGGCGCAATCCGCGAGGCACTGCCGGACGCGGCGATCGGGGCGGATGTGATGGTGGGGTTTCCCGGCGAGACGGAAGCGGAATTCAAGGAAAACTATGAATTTATTGCGGCGCAGCCGTTGACGTATCTGCATTTGTTTCCATTTTCTGCGCGTCCGGGGACGCCGGGGTGGGAGCTTCACCGGGAAAATCCGGTCCCAGCTGGAGCGGTTGCTGAGCGAATGGCGGCGTTACGGTCGCTGGCAGACGAAAAGGGGCGCGAGTTTCGACGGCGGTTTAAGGGGCGGATGCTTTCGGCTGTGACGCTTGAAGGTGGCGATGACGGGCAGACACCGGCACTGTCTGCGAACTTCCTGAAGATCGAACTCAAGGGGAGGATTGCGGCCAATCGAATGGTGGAGGCGAAGGTATTTGCCGGAGCGGACGAAGGCGTTCTGAAAGGCCAAATAATCAAGAAACGCACGGTGGATCCGCTGCATCGAATGTCGCAAAGGCACGGTATACTGAATAGCACCATGGCCCAGAAAACGAGAATTCAGGAGTTGTGCATTTTGGAGGAAACCCATCGATAAGCGTTCGGCCAAGCAATTTATCCGTACTAACGAAAGAATCCGCGCACGCGAGGTGCGCGTTATTGATGACGCGGGCGTCCAGCTCGGCATCCTACCCCCGTTCGAAGCCCTGAAAATTGCACGTGAGCGCGGCCTTGACCTGGTTGAGGTTTCGCCGAACGCCGTGCCGCCGGTGTGCCGCATTCAGGACTACGGCAAGTACCTTTACGAGAAGGATAAAAGCGAGCGGGCAGCGCGCAAGAAGCAGAAGGTGATCACAGTCAAGGAAGTCAAGTTCTCGGTCACGGTCGACGAGCACGACTATCAGACGAAGAAGAACCAGGCCATGCGCTTTCTGAATGACGGCGACAAGGTGAAAGCGTCGCTGCGCTTCAAGGGGCGCCAGATGGCGCATCGCGAGCTGGGCTACAACATCATCAACCGGCTGATTCAGGACATTGGCGACGCCGGACTGGTCGAGTTCATGCCGCGGATGGAAGGAACGACGCTGCACGCGATTCTGGCTCCAGGGAAGAAAGAGCCGCCGAAGAAGCCGGCAGCACCGAAGCCTCCGGCTCCGCCGCCAACGCAGGCTGCGCCTGCTGCGCAATAAGACCTGCGAAGATTTTTCGGAGACCCGCGTCGTGATGGCGCGGGTTTTGCTTTGGACGAATTATTTGATAACAAAAATTGCTAAATTTTGCTCTCATTATTTAGAGGTGAATGGCGATGAATGTTTCCCTGACTCCGGAGCTTGAGAAATATATTCAGAATAAAGTGGAGAGCGGACGCTATACGACAGCGAGCGAAGTGGTGCGCGAGGCGTTGCGGCTGCTGGAGCAGAAGGAGCAGGAACGGGAAGCGGCGTTGAAGGAGTTTCGGGAAGAAATCGATCGACGCCTGGCATCGCTGGATCGCGGAGAGGGTATTGATGGTGAGAAATTCTTTGCAGAATTGAAGAAGCGCACAAAGGCTCTGCATAAGAAATCTGCATGAGTCATTTCATTCTTGCGCCTGAGGCAGTTCCATACGCTTGCCAGATTTCCATACTCAGGTCACAGAAGAAAAGACCTGGCTGGAAAACAGAACGTGCTGTTTTGGGCCGAGGGTCAATACCTCATCATTTATCGCGCTAAACCAAAAACTATGGAAATCATCGCGGTCGTCCATGGTGCGCGCGATATCCCGAAGATTCTCAGGCACCACAAAATTGCTCCATAGCTCACTACAATTCACGTCATGTCTCTCGATTTCAAAATTCACAAAACGAATGGCCCAGCGCGGCGCGCGACGATGACGCTTCCGCATGGGGCGGTTGAAACGCCGGTGTTTATGCCGGTGGGGACGGCGGCTTCGGTGAAGGCTGTGCCGCAGCATCTGCTGGAAGAGCTGGATGCGCAGATCATTCTGGGCAATACATATCACCTTTATCTGCGGCCGGGGCATGAACTGATCAGGCGGATGGGCGGACTGCACCGGTTTATGAGCTGGGAGCGACCGATCCTGACGGACTCGGGCGGGTTTCAAGTCTTCAGCCTGAATGAGCTGCGCAAGGTGTCGGAAGAGGGTGTCGAGTTCCGGTCGCATCTCGACGGGTCGAGTCATTTCTTTTCGCCGGAGCATTCAATGGACGTGCAGATCGCGCTGGGGTCGGACATTGCGATGGCGTTCGATGAATGCACGGAGTATCCGGCGGACCGGCAGCGAGCGCGGCGGTCACTGGACATTACGCTGCGTTGGGCAGAGCGCAGCAAGCGGCATTTTGACGCGCACAAGCATGAGCGTCCATGGGCACAGAGCACAGAGCACAGAGCGCAGAACGCAGCAAATGCGGATTTTGCCGGGAAAGTGCCGAATCTGTTCGGGATTGTGCAGGGCGGGATGCATCTCGATTTTCGGCGGGAGTCGGCGGAACGGCTGGTTGAGATGGATTTTCCAGGCTACGCGATTGGCGGGCTCAGCGTGGGCGAGCCGAGAGAGCTGACGCGCGAGATTATCGCCGGGACGCTGCCGTATCTGCCCGCGGACAAGCCTCGATATGTGATGGGCGTGGGGTATCCGGATGAGATTGCGGAGTATGCGGCGATGGGGGTGGACATGATGGACTGTGTGCTGCCCACGCGGGCAGCGCGGCACGGACTACTGTTTACGAGCGAGGGCCGAGTGAACATCAAGAACAAGAAGTATGCCGAGGACCAAGGGCCGCTGGACCCGGCGTGCGGGTGCATGGTGTGCCAGCGGTACAGCAGGGCGTATCTGCGGCATTTGATGACGGCGCAGGAGCCTCTGGCGGCAGTGCTGAATACGCTGCACAATCTGGCGTTTTATCTGGACACAATGAAACGAGTGCGTGCGGGACTGGCCGTCCAGACGACTGCGGCTTCGCCGCCCCTCTGAACTTGTTGAGACCTGCGGGGACAGAGTTTTCGGGCCGCTGTATGTTAGCCATGAGGCTCAAGGCATATGCATAAGATTCAGCCGTTTTCTCTTCCCTATTCGCAGACGGCGGTCGAAGACCTGCGCGAGCGGCTGCGGCGGACACGATGGCCTGATGAGACGACGGATCAGCCGTGGACGCAAGGCTTCGATCGCGCGGCGCTGATGGAGCTGTGCCGCTACTGGGCAGATGGCTTCGACTGGAAGGTACAGCTGGAGCGGCTGTCCAGGTTTCATCATTTTCGTTTTGAGTCGGCGGACGGATGCGGAATCCATTTCATTCATGAACGAGGCAAAGGGCCTTCGCCGATTCCGCTGATTCTGACGCACGGGTGGCCGGGGTCATTTGTGGAGATGATGCGAATTATCCCGTTGCTGACCGATCCGGCGGCGTACGGCGGCGATGAGAACGATGCCTTCGATGTAGTCGTGCCGTCCCTGCCGGGCTATGGCTTTTCGGATCATCTGCGTGAGAGCGGAATGAATGTGTTTCGCATTGCGAAGCTCTGGGTGGAGTTGATGCAGGCGCTTGGATACGAGCGTTTTGGGGCGCAGGGCGGAGACATTGGCGCGGGCGTGAGCACGGCGCTGGGGCTGCGTCATGCGAAGCATTTGATTGGTGTGCACCTGAATTACATTCCGGGCTCATATCGGCCGTGGCTGCAGGAAGGAGAGCAGCTTACGCCAGAAGAGCAAGGATTCGTGGCCGATGCGGCGAAGTGGTACGACGAGAATGGAGCCTACGCGCATATGCAGGGCACGCGTCCGCAGACAACGGCGTATGGGCTGAATGATTCACCTGCGGGGCTGGCGGCGTGGATTCTGGAAAAATTCCGCGCGTGGTCGGACTGCGAGGGGGATCTGTACCGTCGCTTCACGCGCGATGAGCTGCTGACGAATGTGACGCTCTACTGGATGACGGAGACGATCGGTTCGTCGTTTCAGATTTATTACGAGAGCCGGCGTGCGGGGCTGCACTTGCGCGAGGGCGATTTTGTGCGCCCGCCATGCGGAATCGCGCAGTTTCCGAAGGAAATTTTCTTTCCGCCACGGAAGTGGGCGGAGCGCGGCTATAACGTGCAGCGCTGGACGCGGATGCCGCGCGGCGGGCACTTTGCCGCGGCCGAAGAGCCAGAGCAGCTGGCTGAGGATATCCGGGCGTTCTTTCGGGAGCTGCACGGCTGAGGGCAATCGTAATTCCTGTTATGTAGTTGCCGCTCTATATGATCATCACATCTTGACAATCAAGATGAGTAGAGAGTAGCGTATCACTTTATGAACGAACAGAACACCGACGTGATTCAGGGCACGCTCGACATGCTTATTCTCAAAACGCTGAGCCTGGAGCCAATGCACGGTTTCGGCATAGCGCGCCGCGTCGAGCAGATTTCACAAGGAGTATTTAAGGTGAATCCGGGATCGCTGCTCACGGCGTTGCAGCGTCTGGAGCGTGCCGGATGGCTAGACGCAGAATGGCGGCAGACGGAAAATTCACGCCGGGCGAAGTTCTATACGCTCACGCGCGCAGGAAAGAAGCAGCTTGAAGTCGAGACTGCGGATTGGACGCGGCGGGCGTCCGCAATTGCGAGGCTGCTCAAGGCGGAGGGCTAGCGAGTATGTCTCTCTGGCGTCAATTTACGCATGGTCTGCGGAGCCTGATGAATCGACAGGCAGCGGACCGGGAGGTTTCCGACGAGGTACAGCAATACCTTGAAGAGGCAATTGCGGCCGGTGTCGCCTGCGGACTCTCCATTGAAGACGCGCAGCGTGCAGCGCGGCGGGAACTGGGAAGCATGACCTCCGTCCAGGAGCAGGTGCGCTCGTATGGATGGGAAAACGCAGTGAGAAGTCTGGCCAGCGATCTCAGCTACGCGGGGCGTCAACTACGCAACAACCCGGGGTTCACGATCATCAGCGTGATGACGCTGGCGCTCGGCATTGGCGCCAGTACGGCCATCTTCAGTGCAGTGAATCCGATTCTTTTTAAGCCGTTGCCCTATCCTCACCCGGGCCGGATCATGATGATCTGGAGCACGTTCGAGGGAGCACGCTCGGAGATCGCGTTCGGCAGCTACCGTGAGCTGGCTGCGCGGAGCAGTACGTTTGACTCGATGGCGGTGTTCGAGCCGTGGCAGCCGACGATGACTGGAGGCACGCATCCGGAACGGCTCGAAGGGCAGGATGTCAGCGCAAGCTTCTTCCGCGTGGTCGGAGTGGCTCCGGTGTTGGGCCGTGATTTTGAGGCTTCGGAGGATGTGTTTGATGGGCCCAAGGTCGTAATTCTGAGCAACAGGCTATGGAAACGGCACTTCGGCAGAGATCCTGCGATTCTTGGCCGCCAGATCAAATTGAACGGAGATTTCTACACTGTGGTCGGCGTGATGCCGAGCACCTATGAGAATGTTCTGTCGCCGGCGGCGGAGATTTGGACTCCCATGCAATATGACACGCGGGAGATTACGACCAACTTCGACACGGGCGAATGGGGCAATCATCTCCGCATGGTGGGGCGTCTGAAGCCGGGCATCAGCAGAGAACAGGGGGCGCAGGAGCTCGATGAGATTGCGCATGATCCGTGGAAGCAGTTTCCCAGGCCGCGCTGGGCGTCGCTCGAGCATGGCCTGATCGTCAATTCGCTTCAGGATGATATTGCGCGAGGCGTTAAACCTGCGTTGTTTGCGGTTATCGGAGCAGTCATTCTGGTTTTGACGATTGCGTGCGTGAACGTAATCAACTTGTTGCTGGCGCGCAGCGCGCAGAGGCGTGGAGAATTTGCTGTCCGGGCAGCGCTGGGCGCGTCGCGAGGGCGGATCGTCCGGCAACTCGTCACGGAGAGCCTGCTGCTCTCTTTGCTCGGAGGAACATTGGGTATGGGCGTGGCAGCCGCTGGTGTCCGGGCGCTCATTGCACTCAGCCCATCGGGATTGCCGCGACTTGATGCGATCTCCGTGGATGCGGTGTCATTCGTTTTCGCGCTTGCCGTCACGACCCTGGTCGGCCTGGCGACGGGGCTGATTCCGGCGCTACAGATCTCCAGCAGCGAATTGAATCTAGGGCTTCAATTGAGTTCGCGGCGAAGTGCAGGAGACCACTCATGGACACGGCGCGCACTTGTAGTCACAGAGGTCGCGCTTGCGGTGATTTTGCTGGTGAGCGCGGGCCTGTTGCTGCGAAGCATGCGACGGCTATTTTCCGTGAATCCGGGATTCAATCCCACGCACTTGCTGACGATGCAGGTACAAACGTCAGGGCATCAGTTTGATGATCTCGCGAGTGCGCCGGGCGCGGGCAGCGCAAAACGGCGGCGGTTTTTTGAGCAGGCACTTGAAGCCGTACGGGGTGTCCCAGGTGTTCAGCAGGCAGCCTTTACCAGCGTGCTGCCACTTAGTGACGATCCAGATTGGGTGAGTACTTATGGTGCACACTTCGAGAAAGATGATCGTGATCCGCAGAGCGGCTTTGACGTGTTTCGGTATGCCGTAAGCCCCGAATACTGCGAAACCATGCGGATCACGCTTCTCAGCGGGCGATGTATCAATGAGGGCGACACGGCGTCAGCGCCACAGGCGGCGTTGATCAGCGAATCCCTGGCGAAGAGTGAGTTTACGGGCGAGAACCCGTTGGGGAGGCGACTGCATGTGGGCCCGACGAACAGGCCGTGGTACACGGTCGTAGGCGTGGTAGGAGATGTGAAACAAACGTCGCTCGCGGTGGACAATCCGGATGCGGTGTATCTCTCAACGGAACAGACATGGTTTGCGGATGACACGCTGTCGTTCGTGATCCGCACCCGCGGCGACCCGGCGGCGCTTGCTCCTGCTATCAAAGAGGCGATCTGGTCGGTGGACAAGGATCAGCCAATTGTGCGCGTCGCCACAATGGACGATCTGCTTGCCGTCTCCGAGGCAGAGCGGCATTTTGTTCTGACGTTGTTCGAGATTTTTGGAATTGTGGCGCTTGTACTTGCATCTGTTGGCATTTACGGCATTCTTTCCGGCAGTGTCACTGAGCGAACACGCGAGATTGGAGTGCGGGCGGCGCTGGGTGCATCCCGGAGAGACATTCTGGCACTTGTTCTTGGCCAGGGAATGCGTCTGACTGCGCTCGGAATCATAATCGGACTGTGCGGCGCTCTGGCTGCCAGCCGAGTCCTTGTCACGCTGCTCTTTGGCGTGTCGCGGCTTGACCTGATTACCTATCTTGGTGTGGTTGCGCTGCTGGCGCTGGTATCGGCAATTGCCTGCTGGATGCCTGCATGGCGGGCGGTGCGAGTCGATCCCTCCATAACCCTGCGGGTCGAATAATGCAACGGTTATGCCCGTGCAGGACTGCCGGGGAACAATCACGCGACGCGGTGACTTGTGCTGCCAGCACCCTTGACACCGCCAATTCTGTACGCGATGCTAAAGGTCAGGTGTATCTGAGGCGTATTGAACCGGTTTTGGGCAGTCCTCAGGCGCACACTAGGAAGCAGCAGGCGCTGTTCGAAGCCCGCAAGGCAAAAGAATTTCCTCTTAGCCCCTGGGCCTTTCCTCGAAATACTTTGAAGTCACCGGTGCGAATCGGGTTGTTTTTGCGCCGAAAAGGATTGTGTGTTGACGACGTTACTTGCGGCTGCAGCGCTTTCACCGGGCATCGTCTCCCTTCTGCCGTTTCTCCTCATCATTGCGGTCTTCTATCTTCTGCTGATCCGTCCGAACCAGAAGCGGCAGCAGCAGTGGCAGCAGATGCTCGGCAAGCTGAAGACGGGCGAC
>JASHRS010000109.1 GCA_030037215.1 Silvibacterium sp.
GGCAAATGCTGCTTTGATGCCGCGCGCATCCGCAATGCCTCCTGCCGCAACCACGGGGATACTGGTAGCATCCACGGCCTGAGGCACAAGAGACATGGTACCCGTGAGCGAGTCTTCTGAGCTCATGAGGAAAGACCCTCGATGGCCTCCGGCCTCGAAGCCGGATGCAACAACGATGTCAACTCCGGCCTGCTCGAGAGCCTTAGCCTCGTCCACCGTCGTCGCAGTTCCCAGTGTCACAATGTGCTGCTTCTTTGCCTCAGCGAGTATCTCCGAAGGAGGAATACCGTAGGTGAAGGAAAACGCTGGCACCTTCGCGTCAAGAATAATGCGCGCCTGTTCGTCGAAGCGCAAAGGCCTATATGGACGATAGACAGGCTCAGAGCCCCCCACTTCCTCGATAAACGGAGTGAGTCGAGAAGCTGCTCTCAGGAAGACAGTTTCATCCGAAGCACGCGCTCCCTCATCTTCCATCGACACCCAAAGGTTCATTGCGAAGGGCTTCGTAGTAAGCGAGCGAATTTCAGCGATGATGTCCGCGATGGCGGAAGGCTCAAGTCCATGTGCGCCGAACGAGCCGAGACCTCCGTAATTGGAGACCCCCGCAGTCAGCTTCTGAGACGAGAAGCCGCCTAGCGGACCCTGAATAATCGGATAGCGGACGCCCAGGATTTGCGAAACGCGAGTTTTGTTCCAAGCAATGCTCATGACGCAATCCCATCAAGCAATAGAGGGCGGCAAAATCGCCGCCCTCATCTCAGTTCTTCACCTCAAAAACCACCTCAAGTTCGACCGGAACTCCAAGCGGTAGACTGGCCACCCCGTATATCATGCGAACCGGCAGGCCATTTTCGCCGAAAACATCTCGCAACAGCTCGGAGGCGGCATCGGCAACCTTGGGGTGCGCCGTGAAGTCTCCCTCAGTCGCGAGCGAGACGGTAAGCTTCACGACCCGCTTCACCTTATTTAAAGAGCCCAGATGCTGCCGCGCGTTTGAAAGTACATTCAGCGCAGCAATCTTTGCTGCCTCTCTGCCCTGCTGCACATCGAGCTCTCGGCCAATCTTGCCGACGAATTTCGGCTCAGGACCGACCGTTGGAAGCATGCCGCTGAGGAAAAGCAAGTTGCCCGTTTGTACGCTTTCGACATAAGCGCCAAACGGAGTTGGCGCGGACTCCAGCTCAATGCCGAGCGCTGCAAGCCGGCTCTCCGCGCTTGCCGGCTGCGGGCTCGTGGCGCTCACCACCGGCCCTGGTGCGCACCACCGTCCACGTGCAACACCTCCCCGGTAACGTTGCGGGCCTCGGTCAGATAAACAACGGCATCCACGATGTCGCTCACACTGGAGATCGTGCCCATTGGCGAGAGCGTCTTCAGGAAGTCCTTCGGATTCTTCGCGTGCATTGGGGTATCGACAACGCCTGGAGCAACAGCGTTGAAACGAATGTGCTCCTTTGCGTACTCGCTCGCCAGGCTGCGGGTGACGGCCTCCAGGCCACCCTTCGTGATCATCGGTACGGATGCCAATATGCCGGCAATCGGGTTCACAACCATGGAAGTCGTGATGCTGACGACGCTGCCGCCCATATTCTGCTTGAGCATCTGCCTTACAGATTCCTGCGTCACGTACAAAAAACCCTTGAGGTTTACATCTGAAAGCGCTTCGAAGTCTTCCGTCGTGTACTCCGTGAAAGGCTTCACGAAGAAGATGCCGGCATTATTCACCAGCGCGTCGATGGAGCCAAATTTTGTAATTGCGGTTTCGACGATCTTTGCCGCGACCGCGCTTTCTCCGATGTTGCCGTCTACAAGCGCGAGATTCTCCGACGGACGAAATACATCTGAATTGGTGATGTTTCGTGAGTTTGCCACCACGTTGTAACCCTGTCCGAGGAAAGCCTGTACCACACCGGCACCGATGCCTTGCGACGCTCCCGTTACGATGATTGTTTTCTTGTTTACCATGTCAACCTCCTTGGCTGTGACGGCTCTTGCCGTCCTACACAGCATGAGATTCGGCTGGCATTGATCTTGATGCGTCGCAATTTTCTATCAATTGATAGTTTTCACCTATCTACCCTGGCTCAACGGAATCGTGCCCCCTTTCGAATGGACGGCAGTTCCTCTTCCAACAGTTCAAGGAACAATTTGAGCGCGATTGATGGCTCCTTTTTTTGCCAGGCAGCCACGAAGTCGATGCGAACATCGTCAGGCTGCAGGCGGAAGAAAGAGACGTTGTCCGCGCGCAGATTACGGGCTGAGGCGGTAATAATGGCGACTCCCTCCCCGGCCTCTACTGTCGCGAGCACGGAGTTCATATTATTCAACTCGTTGTGCAATCGAGGTGAAAACCCGTTGTCATTGCAGACGCGAATAATTGTGTCAAAGACCTCTGGCGAGCTTGTCCGCTGAAAAACGATGAACCGTTCCCCTGCAAGATCTGCGATTCGAATCCGTTTTGCTCGGATTTTGCGGGTCTTGGGCAGCGCAGCTACCAGAGGCTCGCTGAAAAGCAAGCGTGTTTCATAGTGGTCCCGACGGTCGGTGGACAGCGGACGTGTGAACGCGATGTCGATCTCGCCACGGTCAAACGCAACATCCTGTCCGCTCGGCACATCTTCCACCAGACGGAGCGACACTCCAGGATGACGGGTCTTGTACTTGTGTATCAGGTCGGGGAGAAACGAACAGGCGATAAATCCGATAAAGCCGATCCCAAGCCTGCCAAACTCCCCTTTGGCGGCTCGTTGTGCCGTGGCAACAGAGCGTTCCGCCTGAACAAGCGTCTTCAGCGCTTCCTCATAGAAGACTTGCCCCTCCGGTGTGAGCTTCGCGGCACGGCCCTCTCGCGAAAATAATTTGATCCCCAACTCGTCTTCAAGATCTGCCACGGCCTGGCTGATAGATGGTTGCGCAATATAAAGGCGTCGCGACGCCTCGCGGTAGCCCTTCCACTGGACAATTGCAGTGAAATACCGAAGATGCCGCAGTTCCATCTGATAGTTCCTTCCTATCACTTGATTAGAACATACGACCAATCAATATTCATTGACTGCGAATCTGCCTGAATGAACTGAATCGATCACAACGATTCAGCGCTATCTGCATCCCCTATTTTCTCTTTATGACCACGGCCGTGAGGTCGTCGTCCTGCTTGGTGCCACCGGAGAATTCGATCACGGCCTTATAGAGGGCGGAAATAATTTCAGCCGGCGGTCTTTCCCTTG
>JASHRS010000012.1 GCA_030037215.1 Silvibacterium sp.
GCCGGCCTGGAGGCCAGCAAGTACAGCCGATCTGGAGATCGGCGCTACGAGTTATTCGTGGATGACCTGGGGCTCATGGGCGCGGGTGGTGAGGACGATGGCTGCGGCGATAATGAGCGCGCCGCCTAGCCATGCGTAGGGGCCGAGGCGCTCGCCGAGAAGCTCGACGCCGAGAATGGAGCCGAGCGCGGGCTCGATGTTGAGGAAGACTCCGGCGCGCGATGCGGGGACGCGATGGATTCCCCAGTTCCATAGAAAGGTGGCGGCTGAGGTGCAGAGCAAACCTCCGGCGGCGCAGGCGAGCCAGACGTTCATGCCGAGGCCATGGATGGGCGGTGGGCCGTCCGTGGGGATAATCCAAAGGGCAAGCATGACGGAGCCGGTGAGGATGCTGTAGACGGTGACGGTCATGGGCGAGTGGCGATACATGAGCTCGCGGTTGATAAGCACCCATCCGAGGGCGATGAAGAGGGAGATGACGACGAGCATGTCTCCGATGAAGGATGGGCCCTGCGCGGAGACCAGATGACGCGTGCCGCTGAGGCTGATGAGAGCGACGCCAGTGGTCGATCCGACGAGAGCAAGCCATCCCTTCCAGTCGAGGCGCTCGTGCAGAAAAATGGTTGCGCCGATGGCGAGAATGACGGGCATGGTTCCGACCATGAGCGCGGCATGGCTGACGGTGGTGAGCGACAGGCCGTAGAACTGGATCATGAACTGGAGCGGAATGCCGAGGAAGGCGGCGACGAGAAGCAGGACCCAGTCCTTTTTGCCGAAGGTGGGCGGGCGGAGCATGGGCAGGAGTCCAATGCAGGCGAAGATGAAGCGGTAGAGAACCATGTGTCCCACGTTCAGGCGCGTGAGAGCGATCTTGCCAAAGAAGAAGCCTGTGCCCCAGAAGGTTCCGGCAAGCGCGCAGGAGCCATAGCCCATGGCTGCAAGTGCAGCCGAGCCGCGAGCCTGGAGAGCGGTGGACATTGCTGCCAGTTTAGTAGAAGGGCTGGCCGTCTGCTTCGATGCAGGCGGGGAGCTAAATTTTCACCACAGTGGGTGGGATTTTCGGGCTATGAATCGAGAATTTTCGCTCAGTGGCTAAAGCCACATTCATTTCAGGCGATTACGGCAGACTAAAGCCGTGCCCTTACAAATTGTCCCATCGTTTTCCCGCAGCATTTGAATTTGGGCGGCGAAGTGCTGAGAATGTTGCTGATGGCCTTGCGTGGTAAACGCCGGAACTGGAGTGGGGCCGTGTTTGCGGCACTCCTGATGGTGTGCGCTGCGCAGGCAGAGACAAAGCATGGTGCTGCTTCCGCACCGGACGCGGGGCCTGCTCCGGCAGTGCGGATTGTAGTGGCCCCACTTGGCTATATTGCGCCGAGCCCGGTGTATCTGAGTTTCAGGCTAGGGCTGGTTTCACTGGATTTTATCGACGACCAGCATCTGCTGTTTACCTTTCACAGCAACGGGCTGATGGAGCGCATTCCTGACGATCCAGCGGACGATGACGACCAGGTAATCCACGCGGATGTTCTAGACATTGCGAGCGGGAAGGTGTTGCGGCAGGCGGATTGGAGAATGCACGACAGGGAAGCTTATTTGTGGGCTTTGCGGGACGGCCGGTTTCTGGTTCGACAGCGTAATTCATTGTTTTTGACCGACAGCAGCCTCGAGCTTCGCCCTTATCTGATTTTTGATACCGACCTGGAAGCTATCGAGATTTCTCCCGGGCGGGAATTGATGCTGATCGAATTGAAAAAGATTCTGGCGCCGCCTCAAGGTGAGTCGGCAGGGGATGCTCAATCGTCTGCAGTGCCCTCGCTTTTTTCTTCGAGCAGTGTCAGGCAGACGCGAACAGAGATGCTGCTGCTTCGCCCTGGAGAGAGAAACGTACTGATGCAGGGGCTGGTGCGAAATCCTATGAACCTGCCGCTGCTCGACGACGGATACCTCGATGTTGAGGAGGGTGGAAGACCCAAACAATGGCTGGTGAGGAAAGAGCTGATCGATAAGACAAGCCAGGAGGTTGGCGAGGTGAGCTCGTCGTGCACGCCCGAACTGGTTCCGCTGAACGAAAAGGTTGCGCTGGCAGAGGGTTGCCCCTTGAATGGCGGCGATGGAAATGCAGTGAGTGCGCTGTCACTGGCGAATGGAATCCTGTGGCAGAGCTTGTGGCAGTCGAAATATATCTGGCCGACGTTTGATTTTGCGGGAAATGGCAGCCGTTTCGCGTATGAGTCCCTGGAGATGAACCACCAGGTTGGCACAATGGATGCGTTTGGCGAGGGCGACGTGGTGGCCCAGCCTGTAGGAGTGTTTGACACCGAAACGGGCAAGCTGGAACTGGTGAGGAATGCTTCGCCGATCCTGAGCGGAGGGCACAATTTTGCGCTGTCGGCTGATGGACTGCGGTTTGCTATTCTTCGTGAGGGTGCGATTGAGGTTTACAATCTGCCTGCGGCGCCTGCAGATGAGCCGAATAAGACTACGAATGAAGCGAAGAAGTAGAGGTTGTGCGCACTGCAGAGCACATCTTAAACTTGAACTGAGGCTGCAAGTTGTATGGTTCCCGATCTGCGAATCAGCGCGCGTGAGCGGCTGGTTCTGAGCAAGATCATCGAAAACTACATTGCCACGGGAGAACCGGTGGCGTCGCAGGCGCTTGCGCGGCAGTTCGGCAACCAGGAAGGGATGTCGGCGGCGACGATTCGCAATACGATGGCGGCGCTGGACGAAGCGGGCCTGCTGGACCAGCCGCATACGTCGTCGGGGCGGATTCCAACAGCGCAAGCATTCCGGTTTTATGTGGATCAACTGGCGGGGACAACGCGGGCGGCAAGCCTGACTCCAGAGCGGCGCGAGCAGATTGACGACAGTTTTGCGGGAGTGGGGTCGAGCCAGCAATTTCTGGAGCGAACCTCTCATGTATTGGCGCTGGTGTCGAGCGGAGTGGGCGTAGCGCTAGCGTCGATGCGGGAAGCGCAGGCGCTGGAGCATATCCACTTCTCGCGGCTGAGCGCCGGACGCGCGCTGGCTGTGCTGGTGACAAAGTCGGGAATGGTGCAGGACCGGGTGCTGCTGCTGGACCGCGACATGCCGCTGCAGGAGCTTGAAGCTTCGGCTCGTTTTCTGAACGAGAATTTCCACGGATGGTCGATTGACCGGATTCGTGCAGAGCTGGACAAGCGGATCAAGCAGGAGCGGCAGGAATACGATCGGCTGATGCTGTCGGTGAACGAGCTGTACCGCAAAGGCGCGCTGGAGAGCGAAAGCGGTTCGGGCACCGTGATTTTTGTGGAAGGCGTAGCGAACCTGCTTGCCGGGGAGGCCGATCGCGAGCGTCTACGGATGATGCTAAAGGCGCTTGAGACGAAGCAGAGACTGATCGAACTGTTGAATGCGTATGTAGATGCCCGGCAGCAGACGGTACGCGTAGTGGTAGGGCTGGAAGAGGCGATTCCGGAGATGCGGAACCTGGTATTGATTGGATCGCCGGCACGGACGGGCGCAGACAGCATGGGCACAGTAGCGGTAATCGGGCCGACACGGATGCCGTACGAAGAGACGATGAACGCGGTTGCGTATATCGCGCAACTCTCGGACAAACTGTTTCAGGACTGACCGTTTAGTCGTAATCAAAAGATCCCTGTTCTCCACACAAGGCAAAAGGGGCCTTGTATGGGCCATCTGAGCCGACGCTGTTCCCCACGCGATAAACTAATAGAGACGCATATTTCGAGCTATGAGCCGAAGAATTTTTGTCGAGAAGAAGATGATGAACGATCAAGCATTGGAAGCGACACCTGAAACTGAATCGAAAGAGCCGGTTTCCGAATCAACTATGCAGCCGGAGTTGACGAGCGGCGCAGGTGTGTCTGCCGTTTCTCAGGAAGAATACGAGAGACTGAAAACTGAGCGGGACCAGTTGCTGGACCGACTGGCGCGGTTGCAGGCAGAGTTTGAGAATGCACGTAAGCGTGAGGCGCGCGAACGAAATGAATTCCGCGAGTTTGCCGTGGCTGGAGCAGTGGAGCAGTTTTTGCCGGTGCTGGATAATTTTCAGCTTGCGCTGAAATCGAAGGGATCAGCAGAGCAGCTTCGCGCAGGGGTTGAGCTGATCGTTAAGCAGATGGAAGAGGCGCTGCGCTCGCTGAATGTGCAACCGATTGAGGCCGTGGGCGCGGAGTTTGATCCACGCGTGCATGAGGCTATTGAGATGGTTGAGAAGCCAGACGTTCCCGACCACCAGGTGTTTGAAGAAGTGCGCCGCGGTTACCGGATCAAAGACCGGTTGCTGCGTCCGGCGATGGTTCGCGTCGCCAGCAATCCGCTACAGAAGGAAGCATGAGTACAACTGCCAACGTGACTAAAGCCGATTACTACGAAGTTTTAAGTGTGAGCCGCACGGCATCCGACCAGGAACTGAAGACCGCATACCGCAAACTGGCGATGCAATATCACCCGGACCGCAATCCGGGCGACCACCACGCGGAAGAAAAGTTCAAAGAGTGCAGCGAAGCGTATCAGGTGCTGAGCGATCCGGACAAGCGCGCGGCATACGACCGCTATGGCCATGCAGGTGTGTCTGGCGCGGGACAGGCCGGGAATCCGTTTGTGGACTTTCAGGACCTCGGTGATATTTTCGGCGATCTGTTCGGGTTCAACATCGGCGGTACCGGCCGAAAGCAGTCGCGCGCACAGAAGGGCCGCGACCTGCGTTATGACCAGACGATTGAATTCGAAGATGCGGTTTTCGGCAAAGAGACGGAAATCACCATCCGCCGCATGGAAGCTTGCACAGATTGCCGCGGGCTGGGAACGGCGAACGGACGCGGTCCGGCAACATGCCAACAGTGCCAGGGGCGCGGGCAGGTGCGGTATCAGCAGGGGTTCTTCTCCATTGCGCGGACGTGCAACGTGTGCGGCGGTACGGGATCGGTGATCTCCGATCCTTGCAAAACATGCCGCGGCGATGGGCGCGTGGAGCGCGAACATACGATCCATGTAAATATTCCGGCTGGGGTAGAGGACGGAACGCGAATTCGCTATCACGGCGAAGGCGATGCGGGCCGCGCTGGCGGGCCTTCTGGCGATTTGTACATCGCGCTGACGGTAAAGCCGCATAAGTTCTTCGCGCGTGACGGGCACGACTTGCATTGTCAGATTCCGATTTCGTTTTCGCAGGCGGCACTGGGTGCGGAGATCACGGTGCCGACCCTTGAAGGCGATGCGGCGCTGAAGGTTCCGGAAGGAACGCAGAGCGGCAAGGAATTTCGAATGAGGAACAAGGGTGTTCCCTACCTGAATGAGCATGGACGCGGCGACCTGATTGTGCAGGTTGTAGTGCATACGCCGAAGAAGCTGACGCGCGTGCAGAAGGAGTTGCTACGGCAATTGGGCGAGACGATGACTGTCGAGAACACTCCGACGGAGCGCGGGCTGTTTGGCAGGATGAAGGAGATGTTTTCGTAAACGAAACCAATAGGCAACAGTCAATAGCCATTAGCCAACAGTCTGAGCTGTTGGCTATTTGTTTTTACTCGAGCAGGGAGGCAGTGACGGCGGTTGCAGTAACCGCTGCGGTTTCGGCGCGGAGGATGCGCGGGCCGAGACTGACGGGCTTCCAGCCCTCGTCGTCGAATAGAGCCTCCTCTTCCGCGGTCCATCCGCCTTCGGGACCGGTAGCAAGACGTATTTCCGGATATTCGTCGTTGGCGGCTTTGAGAGATTCTTCCAGTGCGGCGCGCAGTGTAGTGGCGCGCTCCTGCTCGGCGAGCAGAAGCTTTACGGCCTCGCCTTCACGTCGTGCAGCGGTTTTAAGCGGAAGCGGGTCTTCAATGACAGGAATATCGGAGCGGCGAGACTGCTTTGCTGCTTCACGCGCGATCTTTCGCCAGCGCTCGGTGCGGTTCGAGGCAGCCTGCGCGAGATGCTTTTCGCTGCGGCGTGCGATGATGGGGACGATTCGGCTGACGCCGAGCTCGGTGACCTTTTCGAGGGCCCACTCCATGCGGTCGAACTTAAAGATAGAGAGCAACACGGTAATGGGGAGCGCGGGATCGGACTGAACTTCGGCGACGAGGTTGAAGCGGACGGCATCTCCAGTGATGCCGGCGATAACAGCGTGCCAGACGCGATCGCCGGCGACGATATCGAACTCCATGCCGGGCTGGGCACGAAGAACGCGGATGAGATGCGAGGCCTGCCCGCCAGTGAGCGATGCAGTGGCTTCGTCCCAGGTATCGGCGATCCATCGGCGGCGCGTCATAAGATCATTGTCGCAAAAACGGCATAAACACTGAGGGGAACGCATTTGCGTTCCCCTCAGTGTTGCTAATTGCTGCTTGCTTACTTCTTCTTCGCGGCCTTCTTTGCTGCTTTCTTGGCCGGTTTCTTGGCTGCCTTTTTCGTTGCCATAGTTTTTCTATTCTCCCTTTCACTGCGGGTTCAAACTTTCGCAGTTAACGAATGTATAGAAGCATGAAAAAAGAGTGTCAAGAAAAAAATTACTTTTCTGCGCAATTTTTTTTGAGGAATCGTTCATGTAAACCCGAGCGTGTTCCATTTCAGTTCAGACGAGGTGAGTATGTTTTGCGATTGCGAGCACGATTCCGGTGATGGAATCGTGCCATACATGCGCGATCATTCCAGCGCGAAGATTGCGCCGATAGATGGCGAGCATGCAGAACATGGCTCCATATGCGGTGATGGCGATCATGCCGCCGATGCCTTCGTATCCATGCGCGGCGCCGAAAAGAAGCGATGATGCAACGATGCCGATCCAAAGCCGGCCGCCTATGGAAGCGAATTGCTGCAGCAAGTAACCGCGAAAGACAAATTCTTCGATGATGCCCGCAATGGTACAGAGGACGAGCCAGACGAGAAGCTGCGCGAGGCTTTGTGGAGCGATGGCGATGACGGCCTTCTGCGGTTGAAGGAGATGCAAAAGGCTCAGCAGCCGGGCGATGACAGCGAGCACGATCATGGCTGCTACCCAAAACATTAGCGCAATGGCGAAATCGCGTGCCCATTCTTTGATTCCGCTGCGGGAGACGCCGAGGATTTCGCGCAGAGGCGTGCGGCGCATGCGGAGGCCCCACCACGCGAGGAGCGCAAGAACCAGCTCCCATGCAATTGTGAATGCGTAACGTTTGATATGGCTGCCGCCGAAGTTAGCCGTTTTCGATTGCATGGTGCTGAGGATGGAGACTCCGATGATGACGGCAGCGACAATTGCGGTGTGCCACCAGGGCGCGATAGATTTCGTGCGATTCGGCCACACGAGAGTGGGCTCGGATGGTGCGTCGGCGGTGTTGTCTGATACCTTCATGAGTTCGCATCCAGTGTAGAAGGTGCGCATCGAATTTGTAGACGGGAGCATTAGGTTTATGGAAGAGGTTGTGATTGTTTCGGCGGCGCGGACGCCGGTGGGTAAGTTCCAGGGAGCGCTCAGCGGGTTTTCAGCGACGCAACTGGGCGCGATTGCGGTGCACGAGGCGGTGAAGCGGGCAGGGATCGATCCGGTAAAAGTGGATGAATGCATTATGGGCAATGTTGTGGCTGCGGGGCTGGGGCAGAATCCAGCGCGGCAGGCTGCGCTGCATGGAGGACTGCCGCCGGAGGTGAGCGCGCTGACGATCAACAAGGTGTGCGGATCGGGATTGAAGGCGGTTGCGCTGGCGGCGCAGGCGATCCAGACGGGCAATGCGGAGATTGTGGTTGCGGGCGGCATGGAGTCGATGACGAATGCGCCGTATCTGCTGCCGCAGGGGCGGAGTGGGTTCAGGATGGGCAATTCGGTAGTTGTGGACTCAATGGTGAATGACGGATTGTGGGACGCGTTTAACGACTACCACATGGGCATGACGGGCGAGAACGTTGCGGAGAAGTATGGGATTACGCGCGAGGAGCAGGATGAGTATGCGCTGAATTCGCATCGCAAGGCGGCTGCGGCCCGACGTGAATGCCGATTTTCGAAGGAGATTGTTCCGGTAGAGATTCCGGCGAAGAAAAAGGGCGAGGCTCCGACGGTGATGGATGCGGACGAGTCGATCCGCGAAGATGCCAGCATCGAGGCGCTGAGGGCGCTGAAGCCGGCGTTCAAGAAGGATGGAACGGTGACGGCGGGGAATGCTCCGGGAGTGAATGACGCGGCGGCGGCGCTGGTGGTAATGTCTGCGGCGAAGGCGAAGGAGCTTGGGCTGAAGCCGCTGGTGCGGATTGTGGCGCAGGCGACGAGCGGTGTTGATCCGAAGTGGGTGATGATGGCTCCGGTGACGGGCGTGCAGAAAGTGTTGGCGCGCGCGGGATGGACGAAGGAGTCAGTCGATCTGTATGAACTGAACGAGGCGTTCAGCGTGCAGGCGCTGGGCGTGACGCGCGAGCTGGGGATTCCGCTCGAAAAGGTGAACGTGAACGGCGGCGCGGTAGCGATCGGGCATCCGATTGGCGCGAGCGGCGCGCGCGTGTTGATTACGCTGATCTACGAGATGATTCGGCGCGATGCGAAGCGCGGCGTGGCGGCGCTGTGCCTGGGCGGTGGGAATTCGGTGGCGATGGCCATTTCCCGGGAATAGATTCGATCTCTCCCACCCTTCACGCAGAAAGCGCGCGAAGGATGGGGCACCCAGACTAACCCACATCTCGAACATCGTGAGATGTGGGGTACCCGCTTCGCTCAGGATGACATCCTTTCCTCGCGCGACAATAGAAATATGAAATCGACAGAACGGTTTTCGACGCGGGTAGAGGCGTATCGCGAGCACAGGCCGCGGTATCCGCGCGAAGTGGTGGACCTGTTGCGTCGGGAGTGCGGGCTGACTCCGGAGTGGGTGATTGCGGATGTGGCGGCGGGGACGGGTCTGCTGGCGGAGATTTTTCTGGCAAACGGGAATCCGGTGATTGCGGTTGAGCCGAATGCGGCGATGCGCGCGGTGTGCGCGGAACTGGAGGCGGAGTATCCGCAGTTGAAGTGTGTGTATGGGACGGCGGAAGCGACGGGGCTGGCGGATGACTCTGTCGATATGGTGACGGTGGGGCAGGCGATGCACTGGTTCGATCTCGGAAAGACGCGGGCGGAGTTTGCGCGGGTTCTGCGTCCGGGTGGATGGTGTGTGGTGGTGGACAACTGCAGGAAGATGGGTGGGGATGGGTTCCATGACGGGTATGAGCGGCTGCTGAGGGAGTTTGGCGGCGAGTATGGGTCGGTGCAAAAGCTGTATCTGAATCGGGAGAAACTGGCGGAGTTTTTTGCGCCGCAAGAGATGAGGTATGCAACGCTGCCGAATCATCAGAACCTGACGCTGGAGGGATTACAGGGGCGGGTTCTGTCGTCGTCGTACATGCCGCAGGAGGGTCACGAGAAATATGCGGCGATGATGGATGCGGTGCGCGAGTTATTTACATGGCATGCGCGTGATGGGGTG
>JASHRS010000110.1 GCA_030037215.1 Silvibacterium sp.
GTTCTTCAAGCTGCCCTTCATTGGCGACTTCGCCGCAAAGCAGGCGGGCGTCTAGTCGGAAACAGCGGCCTCCAGCGGAGGGACAGCAGCGCGAGATATACTAAGTACAGACATGTCGAAGCGTAAGACTCCTCTGGACGCCGCGTCCGGCGGCCATTTTTTGTCTAATTCCCAGGCCTCAGCTCAATCCCCGCGCATCCGTTCCACCACCGTCGTCTGCGTCCGCCGCAACAACAGTGTCGTCATGGCTGCCGACGGACAGGTCACTCTCGGCGACTCGGTCATCAAGCACTCGGCCAAAAAAATCCGCCGCCTCTACGACGACAAAATCCTCGCCGGCTTCGCCGGTTCGACCGCCGACGCCTTCTCGCTCTTCAGCCGCTTCGAGACCAAGCTCGAGCAGTACGCCGGCAATCTCGGTCGTGCTGCCGTCGAGCTCGCCAAGGACTGGCGCACCGACAAGATGCTGCGCTCGCTCGAAGCCCTGCTCATCGTCTCCGACCCGTTCCAGACCTTCCTGCTCAGCGGCTCCGGAGACGTCATCGAACCCGACGAAGGCATCGCCGCCATCGGCAGTGGAGGCTCCTATGCGCTCGCGGCCGCCCGCGCCCTGCTCCAGAACACCGACCTCTCCGCCCGCGAAATCGCAGAAAAATCGCTGCGCATCGCCGGACAGATTTGTATCTACACCAACGACCAGATCACCATCGAAGAGCTGCACGGATAAAAGCTCATTGCTTACACGCCAGCCCAAAGGAGGGCAGGCACCATATGGCCATTTACCTACCCGGAACCGCGGAAGACCAGGAACTCGCTCTCGAAGAACTCACCCCGCGCGAAATCGTCGCCGAGCTCGACAAGTACGTCGTCGGCCAGAACGCCGCCAAGCGCGCCGTTGCCATTGCCCTGCGCAACCGCATGCGCCGTCAGAAGCTGCCGCCCGATCTCGCCGAGGAGATCATGCCGAAAAACATCATCATGATCGGCCCCACCGGCGTCGGCAAAACCGAAATCGCCCGCCGTCTAGCCAAGCTCACCAACTCGCCCTTTCTCAAAGTCGAAGCCTCAAAATTTACCGAAGTCGGCTACGTCGGCCGCGACGTCGAATCCATCGTCCGTGACCTCGTCGAGATCGCCATCGACATGGTTCGCGAAGAAAAGCTTGAAGAAGTTGAAGACAAGGCTGAGTTGAACGCCGAAGACCGCCTCCTCGACCTGCTTCTACCGCCACCCACGCCTGCGCCCGCTCCGGCCGTGCACATTTCCGGCCCGCAACTCATCGAAGGAAACTCCTCCGGCAGCGACTCCCACCAGCGCACTCGTGAAAAGCTCCGCCAACAGTTCCGCGAGGGCAAGCTCGACGACCGCGTGGTCGAAATCGACGTTCGCGAACGCAACACGCCGTCCTTCGAAATCATCTCCAACCAGGGCGTCGAGGAGATGGACGTCAACCTCAAGGACATCCTGCCCAATATCTTTGGCCAGCGCACCAAGAAGCGCAAAATGAAGGTCTCCGAGGCTTTTGAATACCTCGTGCAGGAAGAGGAAGGCCGCCTCATCGACATGGATCAGGTCACGCGCACCGCCGTCGAGCGCGTCGAAAACTCCGGCATCGTCTTCCTCGACGAAATCGACAAAATCGCCGGACGCGAAGGCGGCCACGGCCCCGACGTCTCACGCGAAGGCGTGCAGCGCGACATCCTGCCCATCGTCGAAGGCACCACCGTCAACACCCGCTACGGCATGGTGCGCACCGACTACATTCTCTTCATCGCTGCCGGAGCCTTCCACGTCTCCAAACCCAGCGACCTCATCCCTGAGCTTCAGGGCCGATTCCCCATCCGCGTCGAGCTCAAATCGCTCACCGTCGAAGACTTTGTCCGTATCCTCACCGAGCCCAAGTCCTCCCTTACCCGCCAGTACACTGCGCTGCTCGAAACCGAAGGCCTAAAGCTCGAATTCACCCGCGAATCGCTTGAAGAAATCGCGCAGTTCGCCTTCCGCGTCAACGAGACCACGGAAAACATCGGCGCGCGCCGTCTACACACCATCATGGAGCGCGTCCTCGACGAGATCAGCTTCCTCGCGCCCGATCTCACCAAAGCCCATCCCCGGCAGGACGAAAACGGCCTGCAGTTGACCGCCTCCACCGACTTCGGAGCCACCGTCCCGCTTCCTATCAGCGAGCGCGAGTCCGCATCTGGCAAGGACAAGGTCGCCGTCATCGATCCCGAATACGTTCGCCAGATGGTCTCGACCATCGTCAAGGACCAGGACCTCTCACGCTATATTTTGTAGGCGTGTGTCGGTTCTCGTTCAGGAAGACTCGGCCCAAAATGCAGACTCAAAAGTTTGTGGCGAGCCGAAAGAGGTAGGCTCTGGACGGCCCTATTGCGTTTCCCGAGAATAGCCCGCCGAAGTCGATTACATCGAGAACATCGTTCAGGTTTTGTGCATCAGCCTGGAGGTGCACGTTTACCCGCTCTGATTTGTAGAGTTCCACTCCTGCCGAGGCGTTTACCTGGAAAGAAGGATAAATTCGCCCGCGCGCAAAGTTGATACGATCCAGGACCTGTTGCCCATACTCAGCCAGAACCGTGGCAGGGTCGCCATCGAATTCGAACGGGAGTCCGGTGTCATACTGAATTCCACCTGCCAGCCAGAATCTGGGATGAATCTGCCAGCGTAGTCTGCCGCGCACTGTATTCCGCTGGTCCTGCGAATCCGGGAAGTGCCCGGAAAGCTGCGTTTCAGCAGCGGTCGCGTCATCGCCAAGGAATAAGCCGCCGGTCACGGGATTCCAGGCATTTCCCACCTCATAGGAATAACTCAGGAATCCTGAGAAACGATGCCATTCAGGCAAATCGAGTTTGCCTTCTGCGCCATATATGATTGCCTTTCGGAAAGCGATTGGAAAGCTGATGCTTGTATTGTCAATCTGGTCGTCATCGGCATAGTTGTCGACAACGCGTCGGAAGTAGTTGATATTGAGCCTTACCTTGCCGAAGAAAGCGTGGGTCACCCCGCCCTCGAAGTAGTCTCCGATGGAAGGCTGCACCGGTAAGCGGAGAAACGTCGTAGGGTCCAGGGATTCCACCTGAGTCGAACTGGACAAAAGAATATTTTCAAATGATGGTGTCTGGAAAACGCGATCGTAGGAGAAGTGTATGACCAGGTCGGCTGATGGGAAGTATCGGGAAATCGCAAAGCGCGGCTCGATCGCTTGTTTGTTGAGCAGGAGCTGATAGTGGTCCCATCGGATACCGGCATTCATCGTCCAGTTTCCCAGGCGGAGGAGATCCTCAACGAAGGCTGACTGTTCCAGATCAGGCCTCTGTGCGACAAAAGCAAATGTAAGCGGCGTTCCATCGTCGAACTGAGTTGGATCGGTGATGATGTAACTCGTATTTTCGTGCAGGAAGATATTGTCGGATTCAATTCCAACCTTCCATTCGCTTCGGCCCCGGTCGGCAATGACAAGCGCCTTGAAGTAGCCCTCACGAAATCTGTTGTGCTGAAAGACCTCGACCGGGGTTGACTGTGGATTCGAGTTGAAGTCGTTGGCATTGTCGCGAACCATACCGCTCAGCCTCATCAGCGTATCGGGCGAAAAAGTACGCTCGTAGGATGCGATGCCCATCGTCTCAAAATTGCCGGCGGTCTGCCGCTGGCCTGCGGCTTGCTGTACCTGTTCGTTGGGAATGTCATATCGGGATAGTTCGTGGCGAATGCTCA
The DNA here is from genome assembly GCA_030037215.1 of Silvibacterium sp. Lineage (GTDB taxonomy): Bacteria > Acidobacteriota > Terriglobia > Terriglobales > Acidobacteriaceae > Silvibacterium. The sequence continues at coordinate 3,736 of JASHRS010000110.1, forward strand.
GACTTATCTGATCGTTCTGGGAGAGATCCCGCTCGTAGCGGACGGAGAAGTCACCGAGCGTACCTGTGTTCGAGTAATTCTGAGGGACGACAGGATTGAGATAATGGCCGGTCATGCTCCCGCTCGCGCTTCCGCCCAGGTTGTTGTTGCCGAATGAATATTGCCCCTTCGCAAAAGCGCTGCCTGTATCGAAACTCCCTCCAGCCAATACGAGATCGCCGTGAAATCCCGTCTGTGTATTCTGCACAGTGTTCACTTCGATAACGCCGCCCATTTTCCTTCCGTATTCCGCAGGAATTCCAGCCGTGTAGATGTTGAGCGACTGAACATCATCGGCTTCGATCTCTGGACCGAAACTCGGAGATCGGTTATCGGTCAGCGGAATACCGTCAACCACAAACTGCACTTGATATTCGGAGCCGCGAGGATGGAGCACCGCGTTCCCTTCGTAAAGCCACCCCGGCTGGGAATTAACCAGGTCCTGCAGCGAGCGCCCGGGAATAGAACTCAGACGATGCTGAATAAAGGACGAACCCACCTCGTCCACGTTGCCGGCTCGCTCGGGATCGATCAAAGTGTTGGCTGCAGTAATCGCCACCGTCTGTTTCACAGCGGAAAGCTTCAATGAGATCGAATGAGGAATTGGAATCGAGGAGCGGATGGTGAGGATTTCGACAAATGGTGCGAATCCAGGGCGCTCAACCTCCAGCCGGTAAATTCCATAGGGCAGCCTTGCAATGTCGAGCCTTCCCTGGCTATCGGTTTCAAGAACAGTACT
>JASHRS010000013.1 GCA_030037215.1 Silvibacterium sp.
AAGCTGTTAGGTCAGGCGAAGAGAATGGTTTCCTGATAATGGCCTCATGTTGTCTGCTGATCGAAGGCCTAACTGCTTATCGTGAAGGATGGTCTACGACGAAAGGTCGAAGCAAACGAGCGTTTAAAATGTTCTTTTTCCGGGAGAAGCGGTTTGCGGTATTTCTGAATCAAGAGGACTTTTATGAAGGCGTACGCTGCGGAATTCTGCACCGCGGCGAAACAGATCATGGATGGCGATCGAACTTCACTGATATATCAAAACCTCTACTGGACGTTGAGAATAAGCGAATAAATTGCACTCTCTTCCTCGAATATATGGAGCGCTCGCTGGATGACTATCGCAATGAGTTGCGCACGTCCAACTGGGATTCTCTGCTCTGGTTAAATTTACGGTGCAAGATGAAGCAAACAATCACGGATTGTGCACAATGATCAGCGATCGTCCAAAGCTCTGAAACTACCCATCATTCACGCCTTTCGATTCCTGCATAATCTCTTCCATTTTTAGGCTTCCTTGCCTCCCATGCCTTCACGTACTTCCAGTGAACATAAACCGAGTGGTTGATGTGGTAGATCAGCCCCGGAATGCCGTCCAGAAATCCGAGCCGGAAGAAATAATTCTTCACAAAAGCAGCAGTGGGATTCACCAGCGCCAGCCACAGAAATCCCAGCGCCGAACTGACCTTGCCGCGCTCCGCCAGCATCGCTGCGCTCTTTGAGCTGTAGTCATTCATGTGATCCAGGTACAGCTTCAGGTTTGGATAGGCATAGTGGATCAGATCGTGCTTCAGCGTTCCCTTTGGTCCGTCAAACTGCGGAGTCGCATGCGGTTCCACCTGCTCCATCCGTGCCGCACCGCGCCGCCACAGCCGCAGCTTGTGGTCGGGGTAAAACCCTCCATGCCGAATCCAACGGTTCATAAAAAGATTCAGCCGCGGTATCCAGTAGGCGTCATACTTCGGATTCGCAATTGTCTGCTGAATCTCCGACGCCAGCTCCGGGCTCACCACTTCGTCCGCGTCCAGCAGCAGGATCCAGTCGCTCACGCACTTCTCGATGGCAAGGGTCTTCTGTGCTGCAAATCCCTTGAAGTCGCGGTTGAAGCTGTGCTGTGCGCCGAATTCGCGCGCGATCTCCGGCGTCCGGTCAACGGACCCCGAATCGACGATAACGATCTCATCCGCCCAGCGAACGCTTTCCAGCGTCCGCGGCAGGTTCTTTTCTTCGTTGCGGGCGATCATCGCCACAGAGAGCGTGGGTCGAGAGGGCATCTACTTATTATTATTTCGCATTCGTGCCTGCACCCGACATCGCGGGCGAGGAAGGTGTAACGGGCTTGAGGTCTGTGATCTTTTCAGGCAGGCCCGAAAGCTTCTGCGCCGGATCGAGCAAAACAGGGTCAAAGTTCAATGGCTGCCTCACAAGATCGAGAACGCTCGCCGGCAGCGGCTGATCCGCGCGCGACAGCAGCAGCGACACCTGCCACATCTGCGTCTCATTCAGGACCTTATTAAAGGAGGGCATTCCCGTCAGACGGATGCCATTGGAGACCTTCCAGTACGTCTCGCCCGGTGGGTCGTCGCTTACGCCGATCACGCCGTTGCGGTTATGGTGAGGGGCCCACAGCTGTGGCGCGTGCGGGTACATATTCCGCGCAAACGAAGACGGTTGCCCATAAAGCCCATGGCAGGCGGCGCACTGCTCGCGGTAGATGTGCGCGCCGGCCTCAAGGTTCGCGTCGGTTGGTTCAATCGGGGCGCTCTGAGGCATCTCTTTCTCGATGCGGGCGTGCAAAGGCATGCGTACGATCTGGCGTTCGAACCAGAAAGGGGGATCGGCGACTGCCACCGGCAACCGCCCCATGTGAAAATAAACAAAAATGACAGCCGGGACGGCAAGAAGGCCCAAAATCAGGCCCAGCAGGAATGATTTCATCGTCTTTTGTCCTTGAATAGAAGACTTGACCAGCATAGAGCCCGGGCAGCCCGAAGCGCGAATTTGCATGAGAGCCCAAACTTGCGGGATTTCTAATGATCGACGGGAATGCCCTGCAAAATGTTTTAATGGAGAAAGACAATTTTTTGTTTTTTGTTTTACCCCCGGCAGAAACAGGCAGTGGAGGCTTCACGGTTCATGCATTTTAGAAAGCGTAAAGGATACCTTGCGTATCCGGTTTTGGCTTTGGCCATTCTTTCAGCGTCCGCAATGTCCCGCGCGCAGGACGCCTCATCCCAGCAGCAGGCGGAAGTTCAGCCGCCCGTTCAAAGCGCCGGCCAATCCGATCCGGCAGCGCAGACCGATGTACAAGCGCAGCAGCCCACGCAACAGCGTGCCGAGGTGCTACGCGAGGCGCAGGAGCGCGTCAAGGCGCGCCGCAAGCTTCGCATCCAGCAGATCATCCAGGATACGTACTCGCACAAGTACGATGTCTATTTCGGTGGAGGTTATCTTCGCTTCCGTCCCGGCTCAGATCTACAGAAGAACAGCGAGGCCGACTGGAACGTAGGCTTCACCGACTATTTGCACGGAAGGCTTGGCGTCACCGCCGATTTCCGCGGCTATTACGGCACCGCCTATACCAACATCAACGAGTATCAGGTTTTTTCTCCCAGCATCAGCCAGTACACCTTTATGGCGGGACCGCAATACCGCTTCTTTGAAGGCCAGCACTGGGGCTGGAGCGCATTCGTGCTTGCAGGCGCGGGCCACGGCAACTTCGGAACAGGGACCGGCGGGCTGCCAGCGACGCTCATCGGACTTTATCCCGACAGCACCACATTCAACATGACGCCCGGCGCAGCCGTTGATTACAACCTCAGCCCTGCGCTCGCTATCCGTCTTTCATCCACCTACCTGCTGAGCACCTATGGCAGCGATATCCAGAACAACCTAGGCTTCAATCTCGCCGTGGTTTATCGCTTCGGTCGCCAGAATAAGTAAGCTGTCCGCAAGTCTCAAGCCCATCCTTCCCGCTATGCGGGAAGGATGGGTTGGCAATTCCCACTAGCCATTGCTCTGATCCCCATACCTCAGAAAAAGCGCATCCTAGCTCCTGGCTTTTCCACTCAATAGGCGCCTTTTCCACAGATTTTTGACCCCTCTCCATCGAATTTCTCAATGCCTCGGATAAAATTCCTGAATTTTCTTACCAAAAGAATTCATTTCGGATTAACGTTGTACGTCCGGCATTTTCTTATGCTTTAGCCAAACCACAAGCTCTGGATTTGATTTGCAGAATCTGGCTATTTGCCGGACAGAACTCGTATTTTTTGAGAGGCTCCTGTATGAATCGTTACCTGTGTCCCGGACTGTATTCGCGGTTGCGGCTCTCTTGCCTTGCTGCCATCGTCTTCCTGTTTGCCCTTTCCAGCTCTGCTCCGGTTCTTGCCCAGCAGACTCTCGGTACCTTGAACGGCACGGTCTTGGATACATCGGGAGCGGCTGTTCCCGGAGCCACTGTGACGGTGCGCAATGCGAACACCGACCTGCAGCGCACGACGACTTCGCAGGACAACGGATTTTTCCAAATCTTCAATCTGCCCGTCGGCACATATGACGTGAAAGTGAGCCATAGCGGCTTCGACACCACCGACCTGCCCGCGATTCAGATTCGTGAAGCGAGTGCGATGACGGTCAACGTTTCGTTGAAAGTCGGCCAGGTATCGACTTCCGTCACCGTCACTGCCAATCCGCTGCTGAATGCGACCGACACCACCAATGGCTACACCATGGACAAGGAGCAGATTGCACTTACGCCGCTGGCTACAGGCAGCTTCACCCAGCTCGCTGTCCTCGCTCCGGGCGTTAATGCTGAGCTCCTCAGCGGCATCGACACCAATGCGGGTCTCGGCAATCAGCCCATCTGGGCCAACGGCCAGCGCGATACCTCAAATACCTTCCAGGTAAACGGTGTCGATGTCTCCAATATCTTCAACGGCAAAAGTTCCAGCGGCGAGACCTCGCAGCGTTATAACTTCAATATTGGCGCCGGCAGCACTTCAAGCTCGTCTTCGGCGGGTGCTTCTACCATCGGCGGCTCAAATCCGACGTCGACCTCCGTTTACGGCTCAAACGGCAACAACCTGCCTTCTCCGCCGCCCCAGTTCATCACCGAGCTCCGCGTCAATACTTCGATGTACGACGCGCAGCAGGGCGCAACCAGCGGCGCGCAGATCGACGTGAACACCGCGACCGGCAGCAATGACTGGCACGGCCAGATCTTCGGCACCTTTGCGAACAATTCTTTGAATGCCGCGCCCTTCTTCTTCAACCAGCAATATCAGCTGTCAACAGAGGGTGTTGGCGCATTCCCGCAATCGCTGGTTGATCCCGCGCTGCACCGCTGGACAACCGGCGCAACACTGGGTGGCCCGATCAAGAAGAACAAGATGTTTTTCTTTATCGGCTATCAGCATCTTTACAATTCGGACCAGTCCACCGGCCTGTCGCAGTTCAATGTGCCTCCAGGCCTCACCAGCGACCGCTCTGCTGCGGGTTTAACGGCTGCGGCTTCGGCGTGGCTCGGGAAACCCTTCACGGGCACCATCAGTCCTGTGGCCCAAAGCCTTTTGAGCGCCACGTTGCCTAACGGGCAACTCCTCATTCCGTCACCTCAGGTCGCAGGGCCGTTCCAATACGGTGTTCCCAATGTCACTCTGATTGGGACGTCGGTGATGACCGGCGATCAGGCGACTGCCGCGATCGACTTCAACATGAGCAACACCGACCACATGACGGTGAAGTACTACTACCAGAACACCCCCGTCACCAAGCCATACAACGCTTCCGATACGACTGGCTTCCCGCAGTCACAGAACAACGGCTCGCAGGTCGCATCTCTGGACAATACGATCGCCTTCGGCCCGCACGTCAACTGGGAACAAACCCTCGGTTTTTCGCGCATGGGGTCGTACACCTATTACGCGCAGCAGATGGCCTGCGGCACCGATCCCACCTGCGGCATCAATGCCGCCTACCCCGGAGCGCCAGCCGGTCAAACATTTAATTTCCTGCCCGGTCTGCTGCTTGAAGAGTTTGCCGCGGACACAACCGCATCGCCCTCGATCAAAATAGGCCCCTACAGCGCGTTCACCAATATGGGCTACTACCAGAACCGCGTCAATCCTTCTACCAACCTCATTCTTGTCCTTGGCAAGCACACCTTCAGTCTCGGCGGCGGCTATAGCTATACGCAGCTGAACATTACCAACAACCGCACCGGCATTGCCCTGGTGGAGGCCACGAACTTCGAGGATTTTCTTGAGGGGCAAACCAAGGAAGCCAGCGTGCTGGACACGATCGGCAACGGAAGAAATCTCGCCAACCGCTATTACCGCACAAACGAAATCTCGTCCTACGCGCAGGACAAATGGCAGTTGTTGTCGAACCTGAGCATCACCGCCGGCGTCCGCTATGACTACCACGGCGGCATGACTGAGAAATACGGCAACATATTCAATTTCGACCCCAGCGTTTACAGCGTAAGCGGAACCACTACCACAGGCTTTACCGTGAACAATGCGGGATTTGTTGTGGCAGGGAACAACCAATACAATCCGACCGCGGGAGTCAGCAATTCCACGCTGGACGGCCGTCAATGGGGCATCTCTCCGCGCGTCGGATTCGCCTGGGCGCCGAAGAAGGATCACGGAACCGTCGTCTTCCGTGGAGGCTTCGGTCTTTATTATGATCGCGGCGAGTATTTTGCCTATCTTTCGCAGCCGGCTGGCAGCGGCATTGGCGGCCCATTCGGCGTAACGGAATCCTCTCCACTCGCAGCGTATATCACTGCGGGCAAAGGCTCGTTTGCCACCCCGCTGGCAAAGGCGACCCCCTACACTCCGCCAAGCGCCAACCCTGCGATTATCACTCAGGCGCTCCAGACGACCCTGAATACCATGACGGGTGAGACAACCTTCTTTGATGGGAGTTCTGGACCAACCTGCGGCGCCATCGCCAATCAGGAGGTTGGAGATTGCCCATCGCCTCTGAACTTCGGCGCCTATGGCAACAAGAACGTGCTGCCGTACACCATGAATTTTACCCTCAACATGCAATGGCAACCGGCCAGCGATCTGGCTGTCACCATTGGCTACACCGGTAACCGCGGCCGCCATGCCGTTGTTCCGATTCCTCTCAACGAGCCGGCAATCGCAACGACCTCGAATCCCATCCACGGCGAACAGTACAGCTACGGCTTTGGGGTCTTGAATCAGAATGCCTGCGGCGGCCCATACTGCGAAGACTTCGCCCCCATCGCCAACGAACCTTGGAGCACCTACGATGGCGGCAACGTCGACTTCCGCACTCCCTACATCGGCTTCAGTCCCAACGCGGCGATCTTTGAGACGGTCGGTACGTCAGCTTATGACGCTCTGGAAACGCATCTCGAAAAGCGTCTCTCCCATAACTTCCAGGTAGGCGCCAGCTACACATACAGCCATACATACGACGAACAGAGCGACATCGGCCTGTTCTTCACCGGTGACAACCCCAACGACCTTCGCACCTCCTATGCGCCTGCCGACTTCGACCGCACGCATGTCTTCAGCGCGAATTTCCAGGTACTCGTTCCCAATGCTGCTCCGAAGAACTCGGCGCTTGGCTATCTCACCAATGATTGGCATCTGAACGGCATCGGCATCCTGCAGAGCGGCGAGCCGTACTCGCTCTATGAGTTCTACGGCGCAGTTGGCAGCGTGTACTTCGGCAATTTCCCCACGCTGTTAAACCCTGTGCTCGGGATCAAGGATCCGAAACATCCTTATAGCGCCTTGACCGGAAATTCAGGAAAATACCGCGGCTCGGGCGGCAGCTTCATTCCCACAATTGATCCCAGCCAGCTCGATATCCACTATCTCTCGCCCGGCGAAAAAGGCATTCCGATTTCGACCGGCGACGACCCGCAAGACATCTACGAGACAGACTTCGCTCCAGGTCAGCGCAACCTCTTCCGACAGTCGCCTCAGAAGCGCCTGGATCTCTCCATCCGAAAGAATGTACTGGTCAAGGAAAGGTTCAATATCGAATACCAGTTCAACGTTTTCAACGCCACCAACACAACCAGCCTCGACATCCCACAGGACCAGACGCAGATCCGCCAGAGCTATGCCTGCGCGGCGTCAGCGGTAAATTCCCCCAACTACTACAACTGCGAGCACGGCTATGTTTATGGTCAGATTGTCACCACCAACGATCCCGTCGATCAGCAGTCGGCGCTGACCAATCTCGACCAGCTCCCATATCACAACGGTACTGGCCGTGGGACCACCATTCCGACAACTCTTCCTGTCGGGACACTATCCTGCACCAAGGCGACCATCGCCAATGGCTGCCCCAACAACGGCGCCAATTTTGGTTCCGTCACCGGCACGATTGGCGGTTCACGCGTGGTCACAATGGGCCTGAGCATTCAGTTCTGACGGAACAAATCGAACCGCATCACGCTGAGGGATTCCAATCCGGAGTCCCTCAGTTTTTGCTGCTGCCCGCAGCGCCTTTTCGGGTGCATAGAATAACCTGATAAGAGCGTGTTTACGCTCCCGGCCGTCCGATGAAGATCCTTCTGGTTGCCAACTACAAGCCTGACCGCCAGAGGAGCATGGCGCGCTATGCTGACTTTTTGTACGAGGAGCTGCCGGGACGAGGGTATGCAGTCGAGCTGATCCGCCCTCCGGCAATTTTTACCAGGCTGGTTGACCGGGGAAGCTGGCTATTCCGCTGGTTCGGCTATCTCGATAAGTTCGTTCTGTTCCCACCGCTGCTCTGGCTTCGCGCCCGGCACACAGATCTTGTGCATATCTGCGATCACTCCAACTCCGGCTACCTGCGCTGGACAGGGAAGACGCCCAGCCTCATCACCGCCCATGACGCGCTGGCTATTCGTTCCGCGCTTGGTCATTTCCCGCAGAACCCCACGCGGCGCTCCGGAGTGAAATTGCAGCAGTGGATTCTGAGCGGGCTGGCTGGCGCGCGGCACATAGTGTGCGTTTCTGAAAAAACCCGGCATGACTTCCAGGCACTGCTGCCTGCCGGAATCAGAATGACCGTCATCCTCAATCCGTTCAGCCGGGATTTCCGTCCCGCTCCGCCGGAGAATGTTACAGCCATCCGCAAGGCGTGCGGTCTTGCTCCCGGAGATGAGTACTTGCTGCACGTCGGTAAAGACAACTGGTACAAAAACCGTCCCGGCGTGCTGCGCATCCTGGGCGAACTGCGGAAATTTCCCCGGTTTCGCGATATGAAGATGGTCATGGCTGGAACGCCGCTGCCTGACAATCTTCGCCAAACAGCACGCTCGCTCGGTGGCGTGCTGGAATGCGTCGAGCCTTCCGAAGCGCAACTCTGTGCGCTTTATACCGGAGCTCTCGCGCTGCTGTTTCCCTCGCTGGAGGAGGGTTTTGGCTGGCCCATTACAGAGGCACAGGCCTGCGGATGCCCGGTCATCACCAGCGCGCGCCCCCCCATGCAGGAAGTCGCTGGCGACGCCGCGATCCTTATCGATCCTGAAGATGCCACGCGCGCGGCCGCATCGATCGCCGAGCGGATTCACGAGGCCGGTGCATTAAGGCAGTTGGGATTCGCCAACGCTACCAGGTTTGACATGGATCATGCATTGGATCACTTTTGCGAGCTCTACGACGAGATCGCTTCAGGTCGAAAATAGCTGAGGAAAGAGTTTCAAGCCCGGATGTTCAAGCCTGGACGGCTACCGGCCTCGGCATAATTCCGCCCTTCTGGAACATCTGGCGCATGCCGCGTAGTGCCTGCCGCGTGCGTTCTTCGTTCTCAATCAGCGAAAACCGTACGTGCCCGTCGCCGTATTCGCCAAAGCCTATGCCTGGGCTTACCGCGACCTTGGCCTCATTAAGCAGTTGCGTGGAAAATTCAAGCGAGCCCAGATGTCTGTACGGTTCCGGAATCGGTGCCCACACAAACATCGTTGCCTTGGGCAGAGCCACATCCCATCCCAGCTTGTTCAGCCCGTGCACCAGTACATCGCGTCTGCTGCGGTAGTTTTCGCAAATCTCAGTGACGCATCCCTGCGGCCCCTCGAGCGCGAGAATCGACGCAACCTGGATCGGAGTGAAGGTTCCGTAATCGAAATAGCTCTTGAGCCGTGCCAGAGCCGCAACCAGGGTTTTGTTGCCCACCATAAAGCCCACGCGCCAGCCGGGCATGTTGTAGCTCTTCGACAGGGTAAAAAATTCAACGGCAATGTCTTTGGCGCCCTCCACTTCAAGCACGGACGGCGCCCGAAAGCCGTCGAAGACAATATCGGCATAGGCCAGATCGTGTACAAGCCAGATGCCGTGCTGCCGGCAAAGCTCGACAACTCGTTCGAAAAAACTCAGTTCCACGCACTGCGTGGTCGGGTTCGCCGGAAAGTTCAAAATCAGCATCTTAGGTTTTGGGTACATCAGCGGGATGCTCTGCTCAAGCTCGGCAAGAAAGCTGTCCGTGTCATGAATGGCCACACTGCGGATGTTGGCTCCGGCGATGACCGGGCCGTAAATGTGAATGGGATAGCTCGGGTTGGGTACAAGCACCACGTCTCCCTGATCGAGCGTGGCCAGGCAAAGATGCGCAATGCCCTCCTTGGACCCGATCGTGACGATGGCCTCGGTATCCGGATCGATGTCGGCTCCATAGCGCCGCTCATACCAGCTCGCGATTGCCCGCCGCAGCCGGGGAATGCCCTTCGAAAGCGAGTAGCGGTGCGTATCCGGCTTGCGGGCGGCCTCAATCAATTTGTCGACAATGTGCTGCGGAGTTGCCCCATCGGGGTTCCCCATGCCAAAATCAATTATGTCTTCCCCCCTGCGTCGGGCCGCGGCCTTCAGGTCGCCCGTGATGTTGAAAACGTAGGGCGGCAACCGTTTGATTCGCGAAAAATTATCCACTTGTTCCTCTGCTTTCTGGTTACTATATAACTTTCAGGCACGATACAGAACGTCCTGTACGGACAACTGAATCTTGGCCTTGGTTGGTATGTTGTTTTTGTTTCTTTTTAAACCAGATTGGCGGGTATCGGAAGACGTTTATCCGAAGTTGCTGGCCCTCGCTGGCTAATTTGCATTCTCTGTCCTTTAACCTGCTGGTGCTAGAGAGCAATGGCTACGTCGGAATATATCTCAGGTAAGGGAGTCCCGGAGGGAAGTCAAGCATCGTCGTTGCCGCTGCAGATGGGAAGGTCGCGGCGCCTGTTCGGCGCGGCGGTTCTGACGCACCTGCCGATGGTCTTCAACGATGCAATTACCATTGTCTTCGCCTTCGGTGCGGCGCTTGTTCTGCGCGCCATCTTCATGGAAAAGGCGGTCCGCTTCTCGGATATCCCGCATCGTTTGGGAATCGCACCAATAAGCGCGATTTACTTTAGCTGGTTTGTGCTTGTCTATGTGCTTATCGCGCGGCGTTACGGCCTATATGGGCACCTCCTCAAAGGAGCCAGCTTCGGCCATGAGATGCGCATGACGTGCCAGGCATGCTTGAACGCGGGCATGCTGTTATGCGGCGCAGTCTACATGATGCACGACCTTATCATCTCCAGGACGCTGGTGCTGATGTTGACTTTCAGCGCTATGGTCGCGCTGTGCATTCGCCGTTCGGCATGGAGGATGAGGCGTTACCGTCTGTACGAGCGCGGCATCTCCACACGCCGTGCCGTAATCCTGGGAACGAATCATGTCGGCCGCTCCCTGGGCCGGCAGATTATGAGCGAACCGCGCCTGGGTTACACGTTGCGCGGATATATTCTTACTCCGGACACAGTACTTCCAGCAGAGCACCACGGAATTGAATTCCTCGGCGGACTCGATGATCTGCGGAATATTGTCCGCAAGCACTTTATCGACGAAATTATCGTGGCCGAGACCTACACGACCGATGAGATCATCCGCCTGCTCAAAGCAGCGCGCGAACTCGGACTCGACGTTCGCTCCGTTTCAGGCTACTACAACGATCTGGCTGTGAACGCAACTGTGGAGTATCTGGGCGCATTTCCTCTGGTTTCGTTGCATCGTAACGCGCGGCGCACTATTTCAATTGCAGTGAAGCGTGCAGCTGACTTTGCGATTACGCTGCTGGCACTCGTTGCCGTTTCTCCCATCATGGCCATCATCGCGATTGCGATCCGTCTTGAAGGCAAGGGTCCGATCTTCTACATTTCGGAACGGATTGGAAGGCGCGGACAGGTATTTCGCTGCTTCAAATTCCGCACGATGGTAGTGAATGCCGATCAGATCAGGAACAAACTCGATTTGTTGAATGAGCGCGACGGCGTGCTCTTCAAGGTGAAGAACGATCCCCGCGTCACTCGCGTCGGGCACATTCTGCGAAAGTACAGTCTCGATGAGCTGCCGCAGCTCTTTAATGTGCTGCGTGGGGAAATGAGCCTCGTCGGCCCGCGCCCGCCCATCGCCAGCGAGGTTGAGAAGTATGAGCTCGAGCACCTTCGCCGTCTGGAAGTGCTGCCCGGCATCACCGGACTCTGGCAGGTGCATGCACGCCAGGATGCCTCATTCGAGACCTACATCGCCCTCGATACCGCGTATGTCGAGAATTGGAGCTTCTGGCTCGACATGAAAATTCTTTTCCGGACGGCCGACGCTGTCCTCCGCGGCACCGGCGTCTGATGCCGCGCTAGTCCTCGACCACGCCCGCAAATATCGTACGATCGTCAGCCACGCTGATGCGCCCTCGCGCCGCCGCCAGCAGATATCGCTCTGTCTTAAGGTGCTGGTCAATGATATCTTTTACGCGCTCCAGCACTCCCGCCTGCGAGCTGTGTTTTGAAAAGGCTTCCATCTTGCGATTTGCAAACTCACCCAGGGTCAGCGTTAGCGAATACGGAACCGTCGCCGCTCCCGACAGCTCGGGTCGGTTGCGCACGGTGATAAAAGGCGTGCTCGTGTAATAGAGCTTCTGCGGCGCATAAGGTTCCAGCTCGAGTTCAGGGAAAAACTCCGGACGACCAGCCCAGTGGAAGGCCGCTGTCGTCGCTGCCGACACCATCGTGTGGTCGCGATGCAAATTCACACTGCCATCGCCGCCGAAAGTGAGAACAACCTGCGGGCGCAGCCTGCGAATGCGCGCGACAATATCGCTTACCAGTTTGTAAAAGTCCTGGTTCAGCAGCTCGCCGTCGGGATAATGCAATACCTCATGCCGCGTCACGCCCAGAATCTCACTTGCCGCTGCCAGCTCCGCACGCCGCCGCTGCCCCAATTCAGCGTTGTCTTCCACGCCGCCGCGATAATGCGCCGCCTGTCCGTCGGTCAGGCACAGCAGGCTTGTGTCCACGCTGTCGCGGTGCGCCATCAGTAGCGCCCCGCCAAAAGCGCCGCTTTCATCGTCAGGATGCGCAGTTACGCAAAGTAATCGCAGAGACAAAGCGCGTCAAACCTCGGCAGGGAAGTCGCCCTCGCCCCACGGCAGCGAAGTTTGCGCTATGGGTCGAAAGCTTTTGCGATGCAGGGGGCACGGGCCGTGCTTTTCCAGCGCAGCCAGATGCTCCGGCGT
>JASHRS010000111.1 GCA_030037215.1 Silvibacterium sp.
CCGGCTGCTCCTCCGGCACAGCCCGGGTCGTTTACGGAGACGTTTTCGAGTCTGGGCCCGCCGAAACCTCCGCAGGATGATCCACTGAAGACGCAGCCGGTGATATCGGCATATACGCCGTCTGCTGCACCTCCGCCGCCATCGCCAGCGAGGCCAGGTTCATTTACGGATACATTTTCGACGCTGGGCCGGGCAGATGCCGAGACGCAGCCAGTGATGCAGGCATATACACCGTCAGCACCGGCTGCAGCTACGCCTGTGCCGCCAGGACCAGGTTCAGAATCTGGTTCAGGGCCGGGATCGTTTACACAGATGTTTTCGAACATGGGTTCGCCTGCGCAGAACGAACCGCCAAAGGCGCAGCCAATCTCGTCTGTGCCTCCACCAGCAGCGCCAGGTTCGGGACCCGGTTCGTTTACGCAAATGTTCTCCAGTCTTAGCCCGGCAGGCTCGCAGCAGTCCGCGAGCTTTTCAGAGCCAGATCCGCTGAAATCGTTGAAGCAGGAGCCAACGCCTCCGAGCAATTTTCAGTTTTCGCAGCCATCGTTTACGCAGCCGTCCCGGCCAGCGGAGCCTCCGGCGGCTGGCGGATTCACCCAACTGCTGCAAGCCTTGAACCAGGAAGCTGTCCCAAAACCTGCGGAGCCGAGTTTGGCGCCGCCTCCGCCGGCAGCGACGCCGACTCCCGCGGCTGGCGGATTCACCCAACTGCTGCAAACACTTTCTGCCGAGCCTGCGCCGACACCAGCTCCTCCGGTTCTGCCGCAGGTGCCGCAGGCGGCTGCTCCTCCACCGTCATCGGGTGCGCCGAGCGAGTTTACGCGGGTGATTTCGGGCTCAGCACTGCGCGATCTTCAGGGTTCGGGAGCCGCGCCAGTTCCGCCGGTTGCCGCTGCTCCTGCTGCCGGGGCTCCGGCGTTCACTCCGCCTCAGATGCCTCGAATACCTTCGGCTCCGCAGATGCCGCATATGCCACAGATGCCGCAGATACCGCACGCGGGAGGGGCTGCTGCTCCGCCACCGGCACCGCACTTTGCGCCTCCGGCATTTGCGTTTCCTCAGCCGCCGATGCCGCCTGCTCCCGCGCCCATTCCGGAACAGAGCAAATTACAAAAGTACCTACCGCTGATTCTGGTCCTGAATGTCTTCATTCTGCTGGTGATTGTGCTGATTCTTGTCTTCGCACTGCACCACAAATAGGGACTGGCCATCCAGGCGGATGCTTCGCGTGGTCCTCCCGTTGGTCGGAAGCGGACTGACCTGCCATTCGGGCGAGATCAACCTAATCTGGATTCGCGAAGAGGAAAATGAGCTCCATTTCTGGATTGGGAATTTCACCCGGAGCGTAGACGGCGAAGTTGCGGGCGCGCGTGATCGCTTCCCACACGGGGCCGGTGCGGTCAAGGCTGAAGTACTGGTAGCGCAGCTTAACGGGGATGGCCCGCGGCGGGACAGGGACATGTGTGAGCTTGAGGCCGGGAAGCGCCTGACGGATGAGCTGCTCGATATGCGTGGCGGAGCAGGCTTTGGCAAGCAGCGGGAAGCGGCTGATGAGGTCTGCCTCGCGCATATCTGAGGAAACAGCGAGGTAGAGGCGCGAATTCTCGAAATATTTGTCTTTATCAATGGCCGTCGCGTAGATGGAATCGCGGAGCGGCTTGAGGGGCAGCGCGACGAAGTTGCTTGGGATAACAGTATCCAGAAGCTCGGTGATGATAGCGTCGAGCGCGATGAAGCACGGGCCGAGGTGCTCATGCTCGTATTTGGGCAGGTCGCGCGGCTCCATCTTCGAGGAAAACGTGGTCAGCGCTCCTGCCAGAGACAGCATCTGCAGATACAACGCTTCAGGGTGCACCTGCGTGGCATCGAGCATGTGGCGCAGCACGGGAAGCTGCGAGTTGATGGTGTAGAGCAGCCAGAAGTTCGCTATGTCGGACGCGCTGAAGTCGGCCAGCGATTGGTTGCGCTGGCGGCGCGAGCCGGCAAGCTGGCTGCTGCGCGCAACAAGGGTCTCCATGAGCCCGCGCAGAATGCCTGAGAGCAGCTCGTTGCCCTTCAGGTTGAGCATGGGCGGGACATATTTCGCGTCCAGGCGATAACCGCCAGCCTCGGTGCGCTCGATCTGAATGAACGGCAGCAGGACTGAACCTTCGAGGTTTTCCCCCTCGGCGAGGATCTGGAGGTTTTTGCGCGCAAGAGAGACCGGCTTTTCGATGCCAGAGCTGTTTTCGTCGCGCAGCATCTGGAGCTCGGAGTAGAACCGGGTGCTGACGCCGCCGCGCTGGAGGCCGATGTTAATGCCTCCGGGACGGTCCTGCGGAATGGCGAGATAGAAGGCGCAGGTGGTGCGGCCGTCGTGAAAGCACTCGTCGAGGGTGCGCGAGCGGGGTGCGGGATCGGACGCGGGCATGTCGAGCATGAGTCCGTCGGAGAAAACTCCGGAAGCCTGAGTCAGGCTGAGCTGGCCTTCGCTGAGACCGGCGGCATCAATGCTCAGCGAGGAAAAACCCCAGTTCCGGTAGGAGAGCGCATTAGACAGAAAACGCAGCGTCTCCTCAAAGAAGCGGTCCTGCGCCTGCAGGTGCTGCGGTGACAGAAAGACGCCTTTTGACCACACAACGGGCTGCAATTGCCGCATGCTCGTATTCCCCATCGGGGTATGAGTATACATCGGCGGCAGTATTGCAATATGACCAGGGAACAGGCTAAGGTTCAATTCTAGCTTGAGCTCCGCCGGAAGTTTGCTGAACAGATTCTGCCCTGGAGGGAATTCTGATGCCTCAAGTATTTGCTGCCATATTTCATCCGCCGACACTCGACAACCTTAAAAGCGTCCCCCCGGAGCGGCGTCTTCCGGAGATGAAAGTAGCGATCCAGCAGGCGTACGGGCAGCTTGCTGCTTATGCCAGCCGAATGGGTGCGACAAATCCCTTTTTTATTTTTCTTGCCCCGGAATACTACTTCGTGAAGAACTGCGTAGCTACCGGCTCAGGGCGCGGTGCCGGGGAGAAGTGGACGCTCTATACAGAGACTGAGAAAAATCAGATTTTTGAGGAATTGCGTGCGTTGAGCGGGAAGTACAAGCGGTTCCTGATTGCGCCGAGCACAATTTCGTGGTGCAAGCCGGCCAAGGCTCCTCAAGGAAACCTGACAAAGGACGGTTGGAATACCACGCCCATCTTTTACGAAGGCAAGCTGAAGCACGAATACGACAAGATTTTCGACGATGGAAATTTCAGTGGCAAGACAGCCGACGTTCGTTTCCAGCAAGGCAAGAAATCGCAACTCTTCACTGTGGAATCGCTGAAGTTCGGCATTGAAGTGTGCGGCGATTTTGACCACGGCAACCTGGGTAAAGAGGCGCGTCCTGAGAGCCTCGATTTCGAACTGATGCTTTCTGCCCCCAATCCTCACAGCTTTGATTCGCACCAAATTGCAAAAGTTCCGGTGAAGAACGGCGGCTATTTTCTTCATGCCGATTGTGATGAGAAGAAGTCGGAGCGTTGTGGCGCCTGGTGTGTGCAACGCGGCTCCGGTTCGCACGGTGTCGCACTGCCGAATGAGCTTCTAGGCTATGCTCTCTTCGACCCGTGGACAGGTCAGATGCTGAAGGGAGACATGCTGGGGGTATCACTGTCGTCGGGAAGCATGCTGGCATTGAAGGCAGTGGTTGGACAGCAGAACGGCAATCTTCCGCAGCAGAATAACCCGCTACCACAGAGCAATTTGCGTTCCAGCGGTTCGTCATGGGTTTCAGGCGTGAAATTGCAGAGAACGAACAGCTTGCAGCAGATCGGGATGTCAAGGCTGTCAACGAATCTCTCCCAGCCTGCGCAGCAAACGGCCTATGGCATGAGAATGGCGACAAACCCTGCCCAACCCTACCTGAACAGCACGGACGGCAGCTTCAACGTCAAGGTGACTGTCACGTTGACCAGCGGCAACGCGGGGCTGGCAAACCAGCAGATCAGTTTTCGGGCAGGAAACGGCAGAGCGCGGGATCTGGTGAAAACGACGAACATGCAGGGCGAAGCGGAGACAGTTTTTACCGGCAATCGAGCGCATCCCATGCAGATCAGCGCCAGCTTCAATGAAACTACTGTCAGCTATGAAGCGAAGATTACGAGTTTGGGCGGAGGCAACGTGAGCAAGATTGGGCGGCTGCAGCCGGAGACAGTACTCGATATGTGGTCGTATTTCCTGCCGATTTGAGCATTGAAATCACCGCAGGTGGCTAAAAAGCAGGGCTCAACTGCGAGTCAAAACTCTAGGCTTGACACACCTCATGGGGCAGTTAATAATCAATCCGCTCAAGAGAGTACGCGGAGTGCGGCGCCCAAGCACGTTCTATCAATTGTGGGCGTTGTCCCAGAAAAGAACAACAAAACGATAAGCAGTTCGTCACGTTCTCCACGTTCAACTAACGTGCTTTGCTGATACAAATTGCGACGGGTTCTCCAAGCGCTTCGAGGATAAAAATATGGCTAGAGAAAGTACGCAGCACAAACTGGATCGCGTGCGGTCGCCGCGCGTGCATATCACCTATGATGTCGAGATCGGCGACGCGATCGAGCTGAAGGAACTGCCCTTCGTCATGGGCGTTCTGGGAGACCTGACAGGCCAGCCCGAGCAGCCGCTTGCGGCCCTGAAAGACCGCAAGTTTGTCGAGATCAATCCCGACAACTTCGACAGCGTTCTCAAGGGAATGCAGCCGCATCTCTCATACTCGGTTGCAAACAAGCTGAGTGACGACCCCAGTGCGGGCCAGATTGGCGTGAACCTGAAGTTCGAGAGCCTGGACGATTTTTCGCCGGAGAATGTAGCCAAGCAGGTGGGTCCGCTGAAGGAACTGCTTGACCTGCGCACGCGGCTGGCCGATCTTCGCGGCAGTTTGCAGGGCAACGACAAGCTTGACGAGGCGCTGTTCGAGGCGGTTTCCAACACGGAGACGCGCGAGAAGCTACGCGCCGAACTGGGTAAGACCGGAGGTGAGAAATGAGCGCAGCCAAAGCGGCAGCTTCAACCGAACAGGCAGCGGCGGCCGAGCAGACATCGGAACAGGGCCTGCTCGAACAGATTGTCTCCCAGGGCCGCTTCAATCGCGACACGGCGAGCCTGGAGCGCGGCCGCGACATGGTCAAGGAGTTTGTGTCCCAGGTGCTTGAAGGGCACATGACCCTCAGCCGCGACGCCGAGGCGTCGATCCAGGCGCGCATCGCGCAGATCGACCGGCTGATCTCGCTGCAGTTGAATGAAGTCCTCCACTATCCGGCCTTCCAGAAGCTGGAAGGAACGTGGCGTGGCATCAAGTACCTGATTGACCAGTCGGAAACAAGCGACATGCTCAAGATCAAGGTGCTGAATGTCTCCAAGCGTGACCTGCTCAAGGACCTGCAGCGCGCACCTGAGTTCGACCAGAGCGCACTGTTCAAGAAGGTCTACGAAGAGGAGTTCGGCGTCTTTGGCGGCGCTCCGTTTGCGGCGCTGGTGGGCGACTATGAGTTTGGCCGCGGACCGGAAGACATCGAGCTACTGGAGCGGGTATCGCAGGTGGCATCGGCAGCGCATGCGCCGTTTATGACGGCAGCCGGCTCGGAGCTGCTTAACCTGAGCAGCTACACGCAGCTGGGCGCGCCGCGCGATATCGGCAAGATTTTCGACTCGACGGAATATGCGAAGTGGAAGTCCTTCCGGCAGTCGGATGACTCGCGTTATGTGGCACTTACGCTTCCGCATATCCTTATGCGGCTGCCGTACGGGAAAGACACGAAACAGATTGATGCGTTCGACTATGAAGAGGCGGTCGACGGCAGCGATCACTCCAAATACCTGTGGAGCAACGCTGCCTATGGGCTGGCAGCGCGGCTCACGAACTCGTTTGCAAAATACGGCTGGTGCGCGGCGATCCGCGGCGTGGAAGGCGGCGGCCTGGTCGATGGTTTGCCGGCTCACACCTTCCGCACCGATGAGGGTGACGTGGCCCTGAAGTGCCCGACCGAGGTAGCCATCACCGACCGGCGCGAAAAAGAACTCGCGGATCAGGGACTGGTGCCGCTGGTGCACTGCAAAGGCACAGACTACGCTGCGTTCTTCAGCGTGCAGACAGCGAACAAGCCCAAGCTGTACGACAAGGAAGCGGCGAATGCGAATGCGCGTCTGTCGGCGCAGTTGCCGTACATTCTGGCGATGTCGCGCTTTGCGCATTACCTGAAGGCGATGATGCGCGATAAGATCGGCAGCTTTATGAGCCGCCAGGATTGCGAAAAGTTCCTGAACCAGTGGATCAGCCAATATGTCGTCTCCGATGACAACGCATCGCAGGCGGCCAAGGCGAGCCATCCGCTGCGTGAGGCTGTCATTCAGGTTTCTGAGGTTGCGGGCAAGCCCGGCGCATACCGGGCGGTCGCATTCCTCAAGCCGCATTTCCAGCTCGACGAGCTATCTGTCTCGCTTCGTCTGGTGGCCGACTTGCCGGCATCGGCGCGGAAGTAGCATAGCCGGAACATACGGGTCGTAGAGGTCCATTGCAGGCGACCAGCAACGAATTCGGAACTAAGAAAGGGGTTAGCCAATGGCTGTTGATTACTATCTGAAGCTCGACCAGATTCAGGGCGAAGCAGCGGATTCAAACCACAAAGACGAGGTCCAAATCATGAGCTGGAGCTGGGGAGCATCGCAGGTGTCCTCGGTTGCCGGCACAGGGGGATCGGGCGCAGGCAAGGTCGATTGCAGCGACTTCAGCATCATGGCCTATTTCGATAAGTCAACGCCTAAGTTCTTCAAATCGATCGCGGCCGGCACGCACATCAAGACCGCAACCATGACGGCGATTAAATCCGGCGCCGACAACAAGCCGTATCTGAAAGTGGATTTTCAAGAGATGTTTGTGACCAGCCTTCAGATTTCGGGGTCGAGCGAGATTCCCACGGTGAGCGTTTCGTTCAGCTATAACCAGATCAAGATTGATTACTCCACGCAGAACGAGCAGGGCAACCTTACCAGCACAGGCGCCATTACCTTCAACACAAAAGAAAACAAGCTGACGTAAGGCGGTTTTCTTTTATGGACGCCCTTTCGCTGTATCGTGCCGGCCAGCTGAAACCGGCGATTGATGCGCTTGGTGACGAGCTGAAGAAACAGCCTCTCGACACCAAGCGCCGCACCTTTCTGTTTGAGTTGCTGTGCTTTGCCGGCGAGTATGACCGCGCATCGAAGCAGCTCGATATCCTCTCCGACTCCAGCAAGGAGGCGGCTGCCGGGGCCATGCTATATCGCTCGGCCCTGCACGCCGAGCGGACCAGGCAGGAAATGTTCGCGGAAGACAAATTGCCGCTCAGCAGCGCTCATCCATCCTCGCGCGGTCAGCTCAACGGAGTGGATTTCGACAAACTTTCCGATGCCGATCCGCGCATCGGCGCGCACGTTGAGGCGTTTATTGCGGGAAGTTATACGTGGATTCCATTTGCGTACATCGAGTCGGTAGAGACGGAGCCGCCGAAGAGGTTGCGCGATTTGCTGTGGATGCCCGCAATCCTGCACACAACAGAAGACTTTCGCCTTCAGGATCTAGGCGAAGTTCTGCTGCCGGTGCTTTCGCCGCTCTCGTGGAAAAGCTCCGACGATGCCGTCCGCCTGGGACGCTCGACTGTGTGGGAAAGCGACCCGAAGTACGGCGAAGTGCCGCTGGGTCAAAAACTGCTGCTGCGCGGCGACGAAGAGGAGCCGTTCCTCGAAATGCGGAGCCTCAACTTCCATCACGTGAGGGAGACCGCTGAAAGTGCCACTACGTGATGATCTGCTGAATCCGGTCCCGGGCGAGAATCCATCCGGGGTGAGCCTGCGGTACGAGCGCATCTACGACCAGATCAAGGAAGCGCGCACAGAAGATGACGACACGATTCCGGCGGGCATGTGGGCGCGCCAAGTTAAAAAAGCCGATTACCCCTTAGTCATCAAACTTGGCGGGGAAGCCCTGGCGACCAAAAGCAAAGACCTTCAGCTTGCTGCGTGGTTAACCGAGGCCCACGTAAAGCGCGAGGGCATCGCACTTATCCAGCCCTGTTTCAAGCTCATGTACGATTTGCAGGAGCAGTTCTGGGACACGCTTTATCCGGAAATCGATGAAGGCGACGCGGGAATGCGGGCGGTCCCCATCGAATGGGCCGCCAATCGCGTCGCGGCAATCCTGCGCGAAGCTCCCATTACGCGCGACGGCCTGGATTATTACCAGTACAAGGAGTCTCGCGCCATTGGCTATGAGGCCGATGCGGAGTCGAATGAGGCGAAGCGCGAGGCCCGCGAGCGCGCTATCAATGACGGCAAAGTTACGGCGGAAGACTTCGACAAATCCTTCACCTCCACGCCAAAGTCTTTCTATGCCAATCTTGACGAGTCGATCCACTCGGCAACGGACACCATCAACGAGCTGCAAATTTTCTGCGAAGGGAAATATGGCGACGACGGGCCTGGCTTCAGCAAGCTTCATGGGTCTCTCGAAGAAGTCGGCCAGGTGATTCGCAGTTTCCTCAATGAGAAGCGCAAGCTCGAGCCTGATGCGGGTGCTGAAGAGGCTGCAGAAGATGAGCCTGCTGAAGCCGAAGCACAGCCGGATGATGCAGAAGCATCGGAAGACGCCGAGCCGGTCAAGGCAAAGAAGGGCAAGTCGGTTTCGGCCGAGCCCGCTGACTGGGACGATGCTATCAGCCGTATTCAGGCGTGCGCGCTGTTTCTGCTCCGGGAGCGTTCATCGAGTCCAGCAGCGTATCTGCTGCAGGCTTCCATCCGGCTGGGTGAGATGCGCGAGCAAGGCAGCTCCGCGTCCTACGATTTCCTTGTGTCGCCGTCGACGGAGACGCGGCAAACGCTGAAGCGATTGGCGTCAGAGGGGAACTGGGAAGAGCTGCTGCGTGCGGCCATTGCGGCTGCCGGCGAACCCTGCGGGCGGGCATGGCTCGATGTGCACCGTTATATATGGAAGGCGAGCTATGAGGGCGGATACTCCGCAATCTCGGCCAGCGTGATCGCCACGCTGCAGTCGCTGCTCAAGGACATTCCCGAGCTTCCCACGTGGACACTGAATGACGACACGCCGACGGCGAATCCGGAGACGCAGCGCTGGCTTGAGGAGATGGTAATTCCCAAGCCGCCCGAGCCGGTGGTCATCGTGCAGGAAAACCAGCCAGAGCAGCAGCCGATGTATGCGCAGGCCGCCGAGCAGGCAAGAGAGGCGGAAGAAGGCGCGCCGCCCGATGCGCTCGATCTGGCGCGGGATCTTATCCGCCATGGGCAACTGCCGCAGGCCATTCAGCTTTTGATGCGCGATGCCGCGCAGCAGCCTTGTGGGCGTGCGCGCTTCCAGCGCAGGCTGCAGGTGGCGCAGCTTTGCATCAATGCGGGGCAGAACAAGGTCGCGCATCCGGTGCTTGAAGAGCTGGTGAACGAGATCGACCAACGGCGCCTTGAAGAATGGGAATCGAGTGAAATGCTGTCTCCTCCGCTGGCGCTGCTCATTCAGTGCCTTGACCCGGGCGCCAGCAACGGCGTTCGAGAGGCGCTGTTTGCTAAACTCTGCCGCATCGATCCCACGGCAGCGATGGATGTTTCTCACTGATATAGAAGGAGTGCGCAAGCGTGGCGCGTTCGACGACAGAAACGCTGGTGACACAATCCGTGCTCGATCGCCTGGTGGCTGTCGAGGATTGGCCAACGACCCGGTCGCAGTCGCTCCGCTTCTTTAAGGACGCCCTGAAGCGCGATCTGGAGTGGCTGCTGAATACGCGCCAGCCGCCGATGCCGGAGCTTGCGGACTACTCGCTGGCGAAGGCGTCGGTCATCAATTACGGCCTGCCGGATATCACATCGCTCGGGTTGTCGTCGGCTGCCGACCATCGGCGGCTGCGCATTGCCATTGAAGTCTGCCTGACCAATTACGAACCGCGCCTCACCGATGTGCGCGTGACGCTGCAGGGCGCGGATACGACGGACCGGCGGCTGCGTTTTCACATTGAAGGCAACATGAAGCTGGATCCGGCGCCTGAGGAGATTTCTTTTGACACCGTGCTTGAGCTTTCAAGCGGCGAGTACAAGGTGAAATGACCTATGCGCGAAGAGCTGCTGGAATATTACGAACGCGAACTCGCGCATCTTCGCCAGCTGGGCGCGCAATTTGCGGAAAAATATCCGCGCGTAGCCAGCCGCCTGCTGCTTGAGCCGGACCGTTGCGACGATCCTCATGTGGAGCGGCTGCTCGAGAGCTTCGCGTTCCTGGCTGCTCGTGTTCATCTGCGCGTCGATGACGATTTTCCTGAAGTGACCTCAGCCCTGCTGGGACTGGTATCGCCACATTATCTGCGTCCCATACCATCCATGACAGTCGTGGAATGCCAGCTCGATCCGGAGCAGGGCAAGCAGACCGCGGGTTTGCGCGTGCCGGCACGTACTCCGCTGATTACCAAACGCACCGTGGACGGCATGCCGTGCAGGTTCCAGACGGCATACCCGGTGGAGCTATGGCCGTTTATTGTGAGCGAGTGCGAGTGGCGGCAGCCGGAGCGGCTTGCGGACCCTGTGCGCGTGCCGGGCGCTGCCGGCGTGATTCGGATGCGGCTGCAATGCGCACGCGATGTTGCCTTCAATCAATTCAGCGTGGGCAAGCTGGCGTTTCATCTGACCGGCGAGACCAATGTTGTTCACACGCTGTACGAATTGCTTTGCCGCAACTGCATTTCGATCGTCGTGCGCAATCCGCAGCAGCGTGGCGGCAAAGTTGTCAGCATTTCTCCGGCGCAACTGCGGCCGCTGGGCTTTGAGGAAGATGAGGCATTGCTGCCGTATCCGCGGCGCTCGTTTGATGGATACCGGCTGCTGCAGGAGTACTTCACATTTTCCGAGAAATTTCTTTTCTTTGAGCTGAGGGGCCTGGAAGCGATTGCCGAAGCGGGATGCGGCGAGCAGGCCGAGATTCTTTTCTACTTCTCGCGCTTTGACCGGCCTGAGCGGAGTCAGGACCTGGAGAACGGCGTCTCTGCGCGCACTCTGCGGCTGGGATGCACGCCAGTCATCAACCTGTTTTCGCATGTCGCGGAGCCGATTCTGGTGACGCACACGAAGCACGAGTATGTCGTGATCCCCGATGTGCGCCATCAGGAAACGACGGAGATATTCTCGATCGACGAAGTGATGGCATCGAACACTACGCGGCGGGAAAGCATTCAGCTTGAGCCGCTCTATTCCTACCGTTTTCAGGCGCGAAGCGAGACGGGGCGCGTTTACTGGCATGCTGTCCGCCGCATGAATGTGCTTGGCGAGCGCGAACCTTCGACAATGTATCTCTCGTTGGTTGACGTCGATGGCACGATGACGGAGCCGGATGCGGAAGTGCTGACGGTGCGCTGCTCATGCTCGAACTTCGATCTGCCGTCGCGTCTTTCCTTCGGGCTTGAGGACGGCGATTTCATGGCTGAAGAGTATCCGGTGGTCAAGCAGATCACGGCACTGCGCAGACCGACGCCTACTTACGATCCTCCGACAGCCAAAGGGCAATTGTGGAGGCTTGTATCGCAGTTGTCGCTGAATTATCTCTCATTGATGGAAGAGGGAGTGGGCGCACTGCAGGAGATTTTGCGGCTGCACAATTTTACCGACTCATCCTATCTCGAAAACCAGATCGGCGGCATCGTCACACTCAGTTCGCGGCCGCATTTCGCCATCATGCAGTCGGTCTACGGCAACGTGCCGGCGCGCGGCACGCGAGTGGAAATTGAGTTTGACGAGCGGCAGTTTGTTGGCGGCGGCGTGTATCTCTTCGCGAATGTGCTCGATCGCTTTCTCGGCTGTTACACCTCGATCAACAGTTTCTGCCAACTGGCGGCGCGCACCAATCAGAGAAAGGAGATGCTGGGCGAATGGTCACCCAAAGCGGGCAATCAACCTCTGATTTGAGCCCTGAGCAGCCCTCCGATCCGAAATTCGATGCAATACGCAAAATGCTGGAGCGGGAGCCATACTCGTTCCGGTTCTTCCAGGCAGTGCGCCTGCTGGAGCGCGTTTATCCGGAGCGCAATCCGGTGGGGCTGTTTGTGTCGCCGTCATCGGAGGTCGTCCGCTTCTCTTCTGTGCCTACGCTGTCGTTCCCGGCGAGCGAAATTCAGGATATACAGTTCGGTAAGGACGGCCAGCCGAAGCTCTTCGTGAATTTCATGGGGCTCTCCGCAGCGACCGGCGCGCTGCCACATCCTTATACGGAATTTCTACTGGAACGCATTCGCGCCAAAGACCACACGCCGGGTGAATTCTTCGACATCTTCAACACCCGCATCATCGCGCTGTTCTACCGCGGGTGGCAGAAGTATCGCTTTTATATTGCGTATGAACGGACAGGCGCAAGCGATGACGTGATCAGCGCGCGGCTGCTGGACCTGATCGGGCTGGGAACCAAGGGCCTGACGCATCGCATGGATATTGAGGACGAAGCGGGCCTGTATTATGCCGGGTTGCTGTCGCAGCGGCGTCCGACGGCGCAGGGGTTGAAGCAACTGCTTGAGGATTATTTTGAAGTCCCGGTTCAGGTGAAGCAGTTCACGGGAACATGGAACCGGCTTCCTCCCGGCAATCTGACTTTTCTGCGCGACACAGGAGCGTTCTGCGAGCGCCTGGGCATGGGAACAATTGTCGGCGACGAGGTGTGGGACCAGCACGGCACCGTGACCATCCGGCTGGGACCGATGAGCTTTAAGCGATATCAGCAGTTTTTGCCCGGCGCCAGTGCCAATCGCGAGCTGCGCGCGTGGCTGCGGCTGTATGCAAACCGCGAGCTCGACTTTATTATCCAGCTGGTGCTGGAACGCGAAGAGACGCCCGGCATGGAACTGGGCGAAGAAGGATTGCGCGCCTCGCGTCTGGGATTGGTGAGCTGGGTGAAGAACCGGCCTCTTGAGCGTGATCCGGACGAGGCAACGTACCGCTTGTCTTAAATAAAGGCAGTTATACCTACGGGAGTAAGAACGATGAGTTTGAACCTGAAGTCGCTGATCAGCAAACTGGATGATGCAACCCGCAGCGCTCTTGAAGCTGCGGCCGGCCTGTGCGTTTCGCGCACTCACTACGACATTGAAATCGAGCATTATCTGCTGAAGGCGATCGACAGCTCGGACAACGATATCGCATTCATCCTGAAGCAGTATGGTGTGGACAAGTCGCGGTTGACGAATGAACTGGAGCGCAGCCTGAGCCGCCTGAAAACGGGCAATGCGCGCAGCCCAGCCTTCAGCCCGCTGCTGGTGAAGATGCTCACCGAAGCGTGGACCATCGCCACGATCGAATACGACGCAGCGCAGATTCGCACCGGCTTCACGCTGCTGGCGCTGTTTTCGAGCGAAGAGTTGTCGCGGCTGGTGCGCGATATTAGCAAGGAGCTCCAGCTTGTGCCGCCAGAGGCGCTGCGCAAGGACTTCTACACGGTGACGGAGAAGTCGAAGGAGCAGACCGTGTACGGAGCGGTAGCAGATGCCGGTGCACCTGCGGGTGAAGGTGAAGCTCCCCGTCCGGGAGGCGGGAAGACTCCGCACCTTGACCAGTACACCGAGAACCTGACTGCCAAGGCAAAGGCCGGGAAGATCGACGCCGTCCTCGGGCGCGATCAGGAAATCCGGCAGGTGGTAGACATTCTGATGCGGCGGCGGCAGAACAATCCCATCCTTACCGGTGAGGCCGGTGTGGGCAAGACTGCTGTTGTCGAGGGCTTTGCACTGCGGCTTGCCAATGGAGACGTGCCTCCGGCGCTCAAGAGGGTTCAACTGCACAGCCTTGATCTTGCGCTGTTGCAGGCAGGTGCGGGCGTGAAAGGTGAATTCGAGAACCGGCTGAAGGGGCTTATCAACGAGGTGAAGTCATCGCCGCATCCGATCATTCTTTTCATCGATGAGGCGCATACGATGATCGGCGCGGGTGGTCAGGCGGGGCAGAATGACGCAGCCAATCTGCTGAAACCGGCCTTGGCGCGCGGTGAGCTGCGGACCATCGCTGCGACGACATGGTCGGAGTACAAGAAGTTTTTCGAAAAAGACGCGGCTCTCGCGCGTCGTTTCCAGGTGGTTAAGGTTGAGGAGCCAAGCGAGGACCAGTGCGCGACAATGCTGCGCGGAATCGTCTCCGCCCTTGAAAAGCATCACGATCTGCGCATCCTCGACGAAGCTGTGACTTCGACCGTGAAGCTTTCGCACCGCTACCTGGCGGGGCGCCAGTTGCCCGACAAGGCAGTGAGCGTCCTTGATACGGCGTGCGCACGGCTTTCACTCGGACAGAACACGATTCCGCCAGCGATTGAAGACGCGACACGACGAATCGACGATCTGAAGGTACAGAAGCAGATTCTCGAGCGTGAGACGGCCGTGGGCGAAGACCACGCCGAGCGCCTGGCTGCGATTGAAGCGCAGCTTGCCACGACGGAAGCGAATCTTGCGAAACTCAACGAGCAATGGACGCAGGAGGTCGATCTGGTGAAGCGTATCCGCGCGATGCGTGGGGCTCTGGAGACTGGTGCTGAAGCCGTAAAGACCGAGGGCGACGGCGAAAAAGGGGGGAAACCGTCGATCGAGGCTCTGAATGCGCTTGAAGACGAGCTTGTAAAAATACAGGGCGCGAATCCGCTGATGCACGTCTGTGTCGACGAGCGCATTGTCGGTGAGGTGATCTCGGCGTGGACTGGAATTCCACTGGGTAAGATGGTGAAGGATGAGATTGCCGCAGTGCTCGATCTGGACGGGCATCTGCGCAAGCGCGTGATTGGGCAGGATCATGCTCTGGCAGCGATTGCGCAGCGCATCGTCACGTCGCGTGCTCGTCTCGATGATCCGGGCAAACCTGTGGGCGTGTTTATGCTGGTAGGTCCGAGCGGCGTGGGCAAGACCGAAACCGCGCTGGCGCTATCTGACCTGCTTTACGGCGGCGAGCGCAACCTGATCACGATCAATATGTCAGAATTTCAGGAAGCCCACACAGTTTCCACGCTGAAGGGGTCGCCTCCGGGATATGTGGGCTACGGCGAGGGCGGTGTTCTGACGGAAGCAGTGCGGCGCCGTCCGTATTCGGTCGTGCTGCTTGACGAAGTCGAGAAGGCCCATCCCGATGTACTGGAACTGTTCTTCCAGGTCTTCGATAAAGGAAATATGGAAGACGGCGAAGGCCGCTCCATCGACTTCAAGAACACGATCATCATTCTGACGAGTAACGCCGCGACGGACACGCTGATGAAGCTGACGGCCGACAAGGAAACGATGCCCGACAGCGACGGGCTTGCGGCAGCGATCAAGCCAGAGCTGAACAAGATCTTCAAGCCTGCGTTTCTGGGGCGCTTGATCGTTGTTCCATTCTTCCCGGTGCGGGATGAAGCGCTCAAGCAGATCATCCGGCTGAAGATCAGCAAGATTCAACGGCGGCTCCAGGAAAACCACAAGATCGCGTTTACTTACGACGATGCGGTGCTGGAAGAAGTGGCAAAGCGCTGCACCGAGGTCGAGAGCGGCGCGCGCAACGTGGACAACATCCTCACCAACACCATGCTTCCTGAGATTTCGCGGCAGGTGCTGGCGCGCATGGCAGAGGAGACGCCGAGCGAACGGGTCAATGTTGGCGTTTCTTCTGAGGGCCAGTTCACTTATAGTTGGTAGTTTGGCTGGCAGTTTACCGCAGGTGCAGGCGCATGTTGCGTCCGCGCATTTATTCCAATGAGGGTTCCGGCAGGCCAGTATGTGCGCACTCAAGCAAGACGAACGGCTTCTCAGCTTCTCCAGCCCTTTGGGCGACAATGTGCTTCTGGCCGACCGGCTGACCGGCGTTGAGGGCATCTCAGAACTGTTTTTCTACAATGTCGACCTTCTGGCGACCGTCGGCACAAAGATCGATCCGAAAAGCATCGTTGGCCAGAAAGTCAGCGTAAGCATTCTCGGTGACGACACGGGCACCGAGCGCTACATCAACGGTTATGTTGCCAGCTTTGAGATGACGGGCGGCGATGCGGAGTTCAACAACTATCGCGCGCTCATCGTTCCCAGCATCTGGGTCCTTACTCTTAACGTGAACACGCGCGTCTTTCAAAACCAGACGGTTACAGACGTGGTGAAGGCAGTGCTCGGCAACTATAAGATCAGCCCGGCAATCGAGACCTCCAACACGTACACGCCGATGGAGTACTGCACGCAGTACCGCGAAACCGATTTCAACTTCATTTCGCGGCTGATGGAGCAGCACGGCATCCTGTACTACTTCAAGCACACGCAGAACGACCACACGATGACGCTGCAGGACACGTCGACCAAGCTGAGCGCCTGCGCGATTCAGAACTCGTTCCGCTATGCGCCGGAGCCGGGAACTCACGAGGGTTTTTACGACTTTATCGTCGACAAGCTCTCTTCCAAGTCGACCATGGTGACCGGCAAGCACACCACCTGGGACTACAGCTTTATCAAATACAAGACGGTTCCCGATTCCTCGACTTCGGCCTTGACGAAAGGTCCACTCGGTTCCAACCCCAACGAGCAATATGACTATGCCAACAGCGCTGCGGCCTACCTGAAAAAAGCGGCGTCGGACCCGACGATCGGCGATCTGGCGACATTTTTTCTCAACATCCGCAGAGACAGCAACGACGCTACGACCCTCGTAGTTGAGGGCGAGGCAAACGCGATCCCCATGCAGGCCGGCTACAGTTTCGACCTCACGGAGAATCCGCAAAGCACGTTGAACATTAAATATCTTTTGACGCGAGTCGAGATTGATGTTCAGCAACTGCCGAGCTACAGGACACGATCACAGAACATTCCCGCACCGTTCAAGAACAACTTCACCGCGATACCTTTCTCGATTGTCTACCGGCCTCCGATCAAAACAAAAAAGCCGGTCGTCAGCGGCATGCACACAGGCCAGGTGGTAGTGCCGCAGGGCGAAGACTCCTTCATGGACAAGTATGGCCGCGTGTGCGTGCAGTTCTGGTGGGACCGGCTTCGCAAGCCAAACACCACGGACAATACTCTCTTGCGGGTTGCACAACAGTGGGCCGGCAATGGATGGGGAACCTATTTCTGGCCGCGTGTGAACGACGAGGTCCTGATCGACTTTATCGAGGGCGACCCCGATCAGCCGATCGTGGTCGGCTCGGTTTACAACGGCGTCAACATGCCGAAGTACGACCCGGCGGGGCAGTACACGCTTTCCGGCATCCTCACGCGCAGCTCGAAAGACGGCGGCGAGGCCAATGCCAATGAGCTGCGCTTCGAAGACCTCAAAGGCAAAGAGCAGATCTACATGAACGCGGAGCGCGATTACGATCTGCATGTCGAAAACAGCCATCACACACTCATCGGCGCCGAGCAGCATGAACAGATCGGCACCGACCACTATATGCAGACCGCCGGAGACACTCATCTGCACATCGAGAAAAAACTGTATGAGCAGATCGATGACGAAGTTCATCAAACCTATGGCTCCAAACAGATCATCAGCATCAGCGCAGACCATAATGAGTCGATTGGCGGAAGCGCGGTGCAGAAGATCAGCACGAATTCAGACATCAATGTCGGCTCCAACCTTACGGAACAAATCGGCTCGAATTACTCGCTGAATGTCGGCATGAGTGAGAACCACAAGATCGGCATGTCGTACAACATCGATTCCGGCATGACGGTCAGCATCAAAGGTGGGATGACGATAACGCTCGACGCTCCGCTGGGAGTGAGCCTCACATGCGGCGGCAACTTTGTGAATCTTACCCCCGCCGGCGTCATGATCCAAGGCATCTTGGTCAATATCAACAGCGGAGGCGCGGCCATGAGCGCCCAGTCGGCGAGCACGCAGAGCCCGCAGTCGCCGTCTTCGCCCACGGCGCCAAAAGCCCCGAGCTTTCCCGGCGATGCGCCGCCGTCACAGGCAGCGACGAGCCAGGCAGGTCAGTCTGCGACATCTCCGAATATCACTACTTCGAACGCGGCATCCTCTTCTGCGACCGCAGCCGCAGGTGCGGCCACCCAGGCACAAGAGGCTGCGACCCAGGCACAACAAGCCGCACAGCAGACGGAACAGCAGGCGCAGCAGGCTGTGAACCAGGTTACGCAGGAGGCGCGGCAGACGTATCAGCAGGCGAATCAGGCTGCGCAGCAGGCACAGCAGGCTGCGAACCAGGCCGTGGGTCAGGCGCAGCAGGCCGCACAACAGGCAGCCCAACAAGCGCAGCAAGCGGCGCAACAGGCGTCGCAACAAGCCGCGCAAGCAGTACAGCAGGCACAGAAACAAGCCCAGCAGGTACAGCAACAGGCCCAGCAGGCGGCGCAACAAGCGCAAACGGCGGCACAACAGGCTCAACAGCAGGCCCAGCAAGCCGCCCAGCAGGCGCAACAGGCCGCGAAGCAGGCCCAACAGCAAGGTCAGCAGGCCGCGCAACAAGCGCAACAGGCAGCACAGCAAGCGCAACAGCAGGCACAACAAGCCGCCCAGCAGGCGCAACAGGCGGCAAAGCAGGCCCAGCAGCAAGCGCAGCAGGCATCGCAGCAGGTGCAGCAGGCAGCCAAAGGAGCACAGCAGCAGGCCCAGCAAGCCGCACAGCAAGCACAACAGTCCGCCCAGCAGGCGATGAAAGGAATCTAGCTTATGGGAATGCCTGCCTGCACCATTACCAGCCTGACGGCACACGGCGGAACGGTTATCGTCGGCTTTCCGCAGGTGCTGATCGGCTTTATGCCTGCGTCGCGCATCGGCGACATGCACGTTTGCCCCATGGTCACAGGCGTGGTGCCGCATGTCGGCGGCCCGTTCATCCTGGGTTCACCGACGGTCCTTGTCGGCTTTATGCCGCAATCGCGAGTGACGGACCAACTCACGTGCGTCGGACCTCCCGATGTTGCCGTGATGGGCGTAGAGACGGTGCTGGTGGGGATGTCAGGAGCAGGCGGCGCTGGAGGGGCAGCTGCAGGCGTCGCTGCCATGGGAGTAGCTGTTCCAGTCAATTCTTCTTCTGCGCCGGCCGGGACTCCGCAATCCGTCGTGCAATATGACGGCACGACGAACACATCCACGCAGGCGAGCAGCCTTCCGCCGATTACCCTCAGTCAGTTGGGATGGCCCGACCTGTCGCCGGAAAGCACAGCGACGTTCCAGAGCGTCGCGCCCGCCACGCTGCCGCAGGGAACACAACTTTTCGCCGCGGCCGATTCGCAGAGCGATGCCGTTCCAAATCTCTGGTCGACGGCGCCACCGGAAGCTGCTGATCCAGCCAAAGACGCAATGAAGGTTCTTACCGTGACTGATCCATCCGGGATGAAAGCGTGGGTCGGGCAAGCGGCGGCACAATATGCGCAGGACGCGCAACAGGCTGCGACCCAGGCACAGCAAGCCGCGCAACAAGCGGAGAAGCAGGCGCAGCAGGCTCTGGCCCAGGTACAGCAACAAGCGCAGCAAGCTGTTCAGCAAGCGCAGCAACAGGTGCAGCAGGCACAGACAGCAGTGAATCAGGCGACAGCGCAGGGGAAGGCCGCTGCACAGCAGGCATTGAACCAGGCCAAGCAGCAGGAACAGCAGGTGCAGCAACAGGCACAACAGGCTGTCCAGCAGGCGCAAAAGCAGGCACAACAGGCGCAGCAGCAAGCACAACAGGCCGCAAAGCAGGCTCAGCAAACTGCTCAACAGGCGCAGCAACAGGCCGGTCAGGCGACGAAGCAGGCCTCGCAGGTGTGCACATCCGCGTCGGGCGCGGCCAGCCAGGCGATTCAGAGCTTTGCGAAAAAGGGCTGAAACATGACAGAGACGCAAACCATTCCGCAGCCCCTTGCTGATCGCTACCTCACGGCCTTCACGGCGCTGGTGTCCAAAGGCCGCGACGCGACCGCTGCCGGCAGTTCTCAACAGGCCGAAGTATGGAAGCAAAAGGTTCTACCGCTTCTTGAGCTTCGGCTTACAGCTGCTAAGTCTGCGTCAGCGCATTATGCAATCGGCGATGAACAGCCGCTCGTAATACACGCGCGCCAATCGCTGTCCCTGGGGCGCGACATGGACGGCTATTCGCTGGATTTTGCCGGAGATGAGTTTGCCACTCAACTGAAACAGGCACAACAGCTTGTTGTGTTTGCAGCGTGGCATGTGTGCCAGTCTGCAGGAGCGGTCTGAGAGCGGTCTCAATCTCCCCAATGAATTCCGATCTATGAGCGCTGATCTATGAGTGCCGATCCGGGACAATTCGCCAGCCAGACT
The DNA here is from genome assembly GCA_030037215.1 of Silvibacterium sp. GTDB lineage: Bacteria > Acidobacteriota > Terriglobia > Terriglobales > Acidobacteriaceae > Silvibacterium. The sequence continues at coordinate 20,233 of JASHRS010000111.1, forward strand.
ACCGCCGCTCGCATCGGCCGCTGGATTATTCCCGCGATTCCTTTCGGGTGGGTGTGGATCCCGGATTTCGGCATCCAGAGAAGCGGGGAAAATGTGCCCCCGAGCAATGTGTATCTGAAAGAAGACGAGCTTTTGGCAGGGGACCTGGCGCTCTATATTCAGGCTCAGGTCACGATCATGAAGCGGACATTTCAGGAGCCGACGATCGCGGGACCAGCGCCGCTCGAGTATTCTGGCGCCACCGAAGCCGCGCTGCTCATGCTTAAGCATCAGCCGATGAATGGAACGCAGGTCTTTCAAGTGCAGCACTATATCCGCGTGGGACGGTGGGTCGGCATCGCCACGCTGACGACCATCGAATCGGAGCTGCTGAAAGTCCGCAAGGACTTCGATCAATTTATGAAGCTGGTAAAGGTCGAGCCGGATGCGCCTGATTCATGATTCTTTGCGCCTGATGGCGCGAAAGAGCGGCGCTCCCCATGCTCCCGCAGCAAGCGCCGCTCCGAAGAGGATGACAGCATCAATGCTTTCGCGGCCCTGCGGCGACCAATAATCGTTGGCGAGATTGAGCCAAAGCGCGAACTCATCGAGGGTGAGCGCCGCTCCTACTCCGTACAGGATGGCGAGCAGTCGAGAGACGAATATAGAGGTTGGCGAAGATCCCGAGCCTGCTTCCGCAAGCCATGCGTAACCGACAGCGAGCAGGAGAAAGATTCCCGGCACGAGATGGTGAATGTGGCGACCGCCAACCTCGACCCATCCGAAGGGGCCGATGTGATGCGTAATGGCTGCGACGAGCAGGCGAACGCCAAGAAACGTTACGAAGAAACTGACAGAGGCGTAAAAGAGCCGACGGCGCGGGCGATCGGGAATGCGGGTGTGAATGATGTCGCCGAGCTTCGTGCGGTGCAGCAAAAACAGCATGACTGCGATAGCAAGCAGGACGAAGATCAATAGTATCGATGCGCCGTTTAAGTGCATTTATCGTCTAATGGCCTTCCGGCTTGGATTTTATACGGTGAGACGAACAAGCTGTTCCGCTTCCAACCGCGGACCAAGGATCGAAACCTTTGGAACCTGGCCACGCGCCATCGCGACTTCGTCGCAGCGGTATAGGCGCGGGCAGTTCTGGCAATCCTTGAATATTTTGTCGGGGAGCGCTGTACGGTCTTCCACCTCACGAAAGCCGTAACGGAAAAAGAAATCAGGAATGCGCGTGAACAGGCACACGCAGCCGATGCCGTGGTCTTCGGCTTCTTCGAGCAACACCTTCAGAATATTTCCGCCGACGCCATGACTTTTCGCTTCCGGGCGTACGACGATGGAGCGTACCTCGGCGAGATGCGGCCCGTAGAGGTGCAGCGCGCCGCAGCCTAGAAAGACTCCAGCCTCCGTTTCCGCGATGGTAAAGTCGCGCACGTTCTCACAGATTTCCGCGAAGGCACGGCGCAGCAGAGTGCCATCGTGCGAGAGGCTGTTGACCAGCTCATAGATGTTGGTCGCGTCCTGAAGGCGCGCTTTACGCACCTGCATGGGCCACCTCGGTCGGCGCGGAAATGCCGAGATCAACAGCACCGTAGCGATTGACGAGCTGCCGTAAGCGGGTTTCTGTGGTCTTCAATGCTTCATGAACGCGATGCCGGGCAGTACCACCGGGAACGTCGTGGCAGTCAAGCGTGGCTTCGAGTGTGATGGCAGCGAAAAAGCCGGCGTCGAACTCGGGGCCGAACTGCTTCAGCTCGTCGAGGGTGAGATCGCCAAGCTCGCAGCCCTTGTCGAGACAGTAACGGACGGCATTGCCGATCTTTTCATGCGCCTTACGGAAGGGAACTCCCTTGTGAACCAGCCAGGTGGCGGCGGCCATGGCGTTAAGGAATCCGGTTTCGCAGGCGGCGCGCATGCGGTCCTCGCGGAATTTGAGTAGCGCAGTGAACTTTGCCAAAAGATACGTGGTGAGGTGCATTGCGCTGGTGGCGGCAAAGACCGGCTCCTGCGTCTCCTGCATGTCCTTGTTATAAGCGAGCGGCAGGCCTTTGAGCTGGAGGGTCACAGCCTCGGTGGCTCCATGAACGCGACCAACCTTTGCGCGGACCAGCTCGGTGAAATCGGGATTCTTCTTCTGCGGCATGGCGCTTGAGCCGGTCGAAAAGGCTTCGGGAAGGTCGACGAAACCGAACTCGGCAGTAGCGAAGAGAGTAATTTCCTCGGCAAAGCGGCTGGCGTGCAGCGCGAGCAGCGTAAGGGCATTCAGGTATTCGAGGACGAAGTCGCGGTCGCTAGTCGCGTCCATACTATTGGCGGTGGGCGCGGCGAAGTCGAGCTCCTGTGCTGTGATACTGCGGTCGAGCGCAAGCGTGGCTCCGGCAACAGCACCGGAGCCAAGCGGGCAATAGTTGAGGCGCTTCACGCAATCCTCGAGACGGGCCATGTCGCGCAGCAGCATTTCGACATATGCAAGCAGCCAATGCGCGACAAGCACGGGCTCGGCGCGCTGGAGATGTGTATACGAAGGCATGACAGCATCGCCCATGGACTTTGCTTTTTCAACAAGCTGCATCGCCCACGCGGCGATGTGCGCGAGGAGAGCCTCACAGCGAAAACGGATGTAGAGGCGAAGGTCGGTGGCGATCTGCTCGTTGCGGCTACGGCCGGTATGGAGCTTGAGGCCAAGGTCGCCGATGGCCTCGACAAGCTTCAATTCGACAAAATGATGGATGTCTTCGGCGTCCGCAGTCATGGGCTCAGGTGCGTGTGGTTGATCGCCGAGCTTATGAGGCTGCTGCACGAAACGGGAGATGATCTGATCGAGTCCATCGAGGATTTTGACGCACTCGGTCTCTGTTAAAACTCCGGCAGCCTTAAGGGCGAGCGCGTGCGCGCGGCTGGCGGCTACTTCTTCCTTAAGTAGCCGCCGGTCGAAGCCGAAGGAGCGTTGCCAGTGATCGAATACGGGATCGAGCGGCTCACGAAAGCGCCCGGACCACATTTTGGCGGTATGTTCGCTCATGAATTCTCTTTGCCTTTCGTGGTCGCCCCGTTTTTCGATCCCCTGTCTTTCGTTCCACCGCTCAGTTGCGGCATCTCCGAACCGTGGCTCAATGTGATGAGGCCGGTCTGGGCGTAAGTCATCAGCTTGGCACGGGTGTCAGTGATGTCGAGATTGCGCATGGTGAGCTGTCCGATGCGGTCGCGCGGAGAGAAGGCGGACTCGGTCTTCTCCATGCTGAGGCGCTCGGGATGAAAAGTGAGGTTGGGCGACTCCGTATTCAGGATCGAGTAGTCATTGCCGCGGCGCAGCTCGATCGTGACCTGCCCAGAGATAGCACTTGCGACCCAGCGCTGCGCGGATTCGCGGAGCATAATGGCCTGAGGATCGAACCAGCGTCCCTGGTAGAGGAGGCGACCCAGTTTGCGGCCGTTCTCGCGGTATTGCTCAATGGTGTCCTCATTGTGAATGCCAGTGATGAGGCGCTCATATGCGATGAAGAGCAGGGCCATGCCGGGGGCCTCATAGATGCCGCGGCTCTTGGCCTCGATGATGCGGTTTTCAATCTGGTCGCTCATGCCGAGGCCGTGGCGGCCGCCGATGCGATTGGCTTCGAGCAGCAGCTCAACCGGATCGGGGAACTCCCTGCCGTTGAGGGCTACTGGAAAGCCTTGTTCGAACCTTACAGTCACCTCTTCGCGCTGGACATCGATATCGTCACGCCAGAAGGCTGTTCCCATGATGGGCTCGACGATCCGTACATTGCTGGAAAGCAGCTCGAGGTCCTTGGCTTCGTGGGTTGCACCGAGGAGGTTGGAGTCGGTCGAGTAGGCCTTCTCGGCGGACATCTTGTAGCCGAAGCCGGACTTCTGCATGAAGGCCGACATCTCGGCACGACCGCCCAACTCATCGATGAAAGCCGGGTCGAGCCATGGCTTGTAGACCTGCAGGTGAGGATTGACGAGCAGGCCGTAGCGATAGAAGCGCTCGATGTCATTACCCTTGAAGGTCGAGCCGTCGCCCCAGATGTCGACGCCGTCCTCTTTCATGGCCGCAACCAGCATGGTGCCGGTGACAGCGCGTCCAATGGGCGTGGTGTTGAAATAGGTGACGCCTGCAGTTGAGATGTGAAAGGCGCCTGACTGCAGGGCGGCAATGCCTTCGCGCACCAGAGGCCCGCGGCAATCGATCAGCCGGGCATTTTCCGCGCCGTATTCGAGCGCCTTGCGAGGAATGGCGTCGTAGTCAGTTTCATCCGGCTGCCCGAGGTTGGCCGTATACGCATACGGCAGGGCGCCCTTCTGCTTCATCCAGTGAAGCGCGGCGCTGGTATCGAGGCCCCCGGAAAAAGCGATGCCGACTTTCTGGCCGATCGGGAGACTTTCAAGAATTACAGACATTTCGTTCAAAACCCCAAAGTTCTTCCGTCATGATTAAAGGAATGATTAGCAGCGCCCGGAACGGCATGTTTCTGCGCCGGCCTTTCATTGCCTTGCTGTTTCCCGCGCCGTTCCACCCAGGAGCATCAGCAGCAGCGCTTTCTGTGCGTGCATGCGGTTTTCGGCCTGATCGAAGACTACTGACTGCGGTCCGTCGAGAACCGCGTCCGTAACTTCGGCGTTGCGGTGCGCGGGCAGACAGTGCATGAAGACAGCGTGCGGCGCGGCGTGCGCCATCAGCTGCTCATTTACCTGATACGGCTTGAAGATGGGAGCGCGCTTGGTCACTTCATGTTCAAAGCCCATGCTGGTGCAAACATCGGTATATATGGCGTCGGCTCCGGTCACAGCGACCACAGGGTCACTGACCAGATTGATGCTGCCACCGGTCTCATTCGCAATCGCGCGTGCCTGCGCGACGATGTCGGCCTTCGGCGCATAGTTCTTCGGCGAGCCGACGGTGCAATGCGCGCCGAGCTGCGCTGCCATCAACATGAGCGAGTGGCAGACGTTGTTGCCGTCGCCGACATAGGTGAACTTGAGACCTTTGGCCGTGCCAAAGCGCTCCTCAATCGTCATGAAGTCTGCGAGCGCCTGGCATGGATGCTCAAGATCGCTGAGCGCATTAATCACAGGGCAGGTCGCGTATTGCGCCATCTCCGTGATCGTCTCGCGCGCATAGGTGCGCAGCACAATGACCGAAACCCAGCGCTCGAGGTTGCGCGCCATGTCGGCCAGCGATTCGCGCTCGCCGAGCGGTGACTGCGTCTGGTCGACGAAGATCGCATTGCCGCCAAGCGTGTTAATGGCCGTCTCGAAAGTGAGCCGCGTGCGCAGAGACGCCTTCTCGAAAAACATGACCATCTGCTTCGCGTCGAGCGCCCAGCGGTACTTGCCGGGATCGGCTTTGACTTCGTGCGCGAGCTTCATCACGGCTGCGATCTCGTCAGTCGAGAAGTCAGCGATCGAACAGAGGTCGCGCCCGGCGAGCGATTCCACGGGCGAGGGAAGTGTTGAGGCTGCCGTTTCCGGCGAATTCCAGTTATAGGTTTTAGCCATTCTGTTTGGCTCCAGTCTTTACCTGATTTGGGGATGAAGTTGCCGTCTGCGGTGCATGTTCGGTGAAAATGTCATCGAGTGCGGCAATGGCCTCGTCGATGTGGTCTTTCTTGAGGATGTAAGGCGGCAGGAAACGGAGAACCGTTTCGCTGGTGCGGTTAATAAGGATGTGCTTCGCAAGCATCTCTGCAACCACCTGCTTGGCGAGATCGGCAGAGTCGAGTTCGACGGCCAGCATGAGGCCGAGTCCGCGCACATCGATAATCGCCGGGTGCTTTTTTGCGAGCGCGGCCAGTTGATTGCGGAAATATGTACCTGTTTCGGTTACATACTGGAGCAGGTTGTCCTTCTCGATGGTGCCGATGACGGCGAGCGCGACTGCGCAGGCCAGCGGACCTCCTCCGAAGGTAGTTCCGTGCATGCCAGGATGAATCGCCCGCGCAGCCTCGTCCGTGCAGAGCATGGCTCCAAGCGGAAGCCCACCGGCAAGCGGCTTGGCGATTGTGGTTACATCGGGCTGAATGCCGTAATACTGGTATGCAAACCACTTTCCGGTGCGGCCGAGGCCGGACTGAATTTCGTCGCAGATGAGCAACGCTCCGGTCGATTGCGTAAGCTCGCGCGCGACAGCAAGGAATTCCTGTGAGAGTGGATTGATGCCGCCTTCGCCCTGAATGGCTTCAACAAGAACCGCACAGACCTCAGAGGAAAACTTCGTCTTGAGGTCTGCGACATCGTTGAAACGGACGAACTCAACATCCGGCATAACGGGCGCAAATGGCTCGCGGTATTTTCCCTTGTGGGTCGTAGCGACGGAGCCCATGGTACGTCCGTGGAAGCTGTGCTCGAGGGCGAGAATCTTCGTTCCCAGCGGCTTGCCTTCGCTGCGCTTCAATCCGGCATAGGCGCGGGCAAGCTTCAGAGCCGCCTCGATGGCCTCGGTGCCGCTGTTGCAGAAGAAGGCGCGATCGAGCCCGCTGGCCGTGGTCAGCCGCAGCGCAAGCTGCGCCTGGCCCTCGTGATAATAGAGGTTCGAAATGTGGATGAGCTTCCAGCTTTGCTCCGCGATGGTATTCACGATCGCGGGGTGTGCGTAGCCAAGCGCATTGACGCCGATGCCGCTCAGCAGGTCGAGATAGCGCGCGCCATTCTCGTCTACAAGGTGCACGTCTTCGCCTGAGACAAACAGGATCGGATTCCGCTCATACGTTGGAAGCAGTAGCTTTGCCTCTGCCGCCTTTATTTCTTCAAGTGTCAATTCCAGTCTCCTGAATCCGGGTTATGCCACAAGTACTTCCGTTCCATGATTCACACGCGTGCTGCACAGGTCGGGCAAAACCGATGCCGCATCTGCAGGAAGAATCCGCACGCGCTTGACGCCCTGCAGCAGAGCTTCGCGGCAGGCGCTCAACTTAGGCAGCATCCCACCGCTGATGACCTCGTCTTTGGTGAGCGTGGCAATCTGGTCCACGCTCAGCCAGCGCATCACTTCACCGTCGGCGCCGCGCACGCCGGGCACATCGGTAAGGAAGACCAGCGCGTCGGCCTTGCAGGCAGCGGCGCAGGCCGATGCCATCTCGTCGGCATTCACGTTGTAGTACTCGCCATCGAAGCCGAGCGCCATGCTTGAAATGACAGGCACAGCGCCCATTTTCCAAATGGTTTCCAGCCAGCGCGGGTCCGATGCGACGATTTCGCCGACATAACCAAGGTCGGGCGCGGTGCGCTTTTTCCGCGCTCTGAAGATCAACCCGTCGCCGCCCGAGAGTCCCACGGCAGCCTGTCCGTGCGCGCCGAGTGATGCAACCAGAAATTTATTGATGCGGCCTCCGAGGACCATCAGGGCAGCGTCACGCGTTTCGGCGTCTGTTACGCGCAGTCCGGCGACGAATTCGCTTTGCTTACCCAACTGCTTCAGCGTTCGCGTCAACTGCACGCCTCCTCCGTGGACGACAGCGACCTGGTTGCCGTCCTTTACCAGATCGGCGATCGCTTGCGCGCATTGATGCAGGATCTCCCGATTTTCGAGGGTAGCCCCTCCAAGCTTGACGACGAATCTCATGCCAATCCCTCCGCTTCTCCCCATCCGCACATCAGGTTCATGTTCTCAACGGCCTGTCCGGCTGCGCCTTTCAAAAGATTGTCGAGGCAGGAAACAATCACGCAGCGTCGGCCGTCGCTGTCCAGCTCAAACCCGATGTCGCAGTAATTGGTGCGCACCGAATATTGAATCTGCGGCAGGTGTCCTCGAGCAAAGAGACGCACCAGCGGACTATCCGCATAAAAGTCGCGGTAGAGCGAAGCAACTTCATCCGCACTATGCTTCTTTTTGAACGTCACATACGAGGTCGCCAAAATGCCACGCGGAATGGGCAGCAGATGCGGCGTGAAGATGATCTGTGAGCGATCGAGACCAAGCTGCTCCAGCAGTTCGCCCGTGTGCCGGTGCGCGAACACACCGTATGCGGAGAGATTGTCCGCTGCATACATATAGTGCGTCTTCGGCGTGGGAGCTTTGCCCGCGCCGGAGACTCCGGACTTGGCATCGGAAACAATCCCGCGATCGAGGTCGACCCATCCTGCGGCAAGCAGAGGCTTGAGCGCGAGGATGATCGAGGTCGCATAGCAGCCGGGATTGGCAACGAGTTCCGCTGTTCGAATCTCGTCGCGATGCAACTCGGCGCTGCCATAGACAGCCTTTGCCTGCACCTCGACGGCAACCGGAGCGCCATCATCATGAAATTTATAGACAGCGCGATTCGCCGCCTTGGTGAGCCGCCACGCGCCGCTGAGGTCAATTACGCGGATGCCGTGTTTGAGCGCAATCGGAGCGAATTCCCGCGACTGCTCATGCGGAATTGCAAGAAAAAGCACATCGACGCCGCGCGCCTTCAGCAGGTCCCATGAAAACGGCTCGATTTTGAGACCAGCCGAGCCGTTGTTATCCATTAAGTGAGGATGCAGTGCGATCAGGGAAGCATCGTGGCCGGCTTCGGCGCGTCCAAGGAACACGGGCGGGCGGTCTTTCAGCCGTGGATGCTGCAGCAGCAGCCGCACCAACTCCATGCCGGCGTAGCCGCTTACGCCCAAAATCGCGGTTTGTACTGAATCTCCCATTCAACCCTTTTCCAATCTCAATTTGGATGTAACGTTCCTGCCGTCGGGTGCGTTTATCCGATCATCTCTTCGAGGCGTTCACGCAGCGCGCCTGCCTGCCTGTGGTCGGGACAGATAATGAGCACGGTATCGTCGCCCGCAATTGTGCCTACAACTTCATCCCAGTCCTCATGATCGATGCCGAGCGCAACCGGCTGCGCGCTTCCCGCAGTTGTGACCAGCACAAGCTGGTTCTGCGCCTGTTTCACCTTCAGTCCAAAGCTCGATAGAACCTCACGGATCGAGGGAAGCTCATCATCCTGGTGTTCTCCTGCTCCGTTGCCGTTGGGCAGTGCATAGCCATTGGGTCCTTTATATAGACGCATCTCGTGGATATCGCGCGAGAGTGTTGCCTGTGTTACGTCAAAGCCGCGCCGCACCAGCTTGCGCCGCAACTCGTCCTGACTGGTGACAGCGGCTGCCCCCACCAGTTCGCGAATCGCATTGTGCCGATCGTATTTCGTCAAACAAAAACCGCAGACCGCCAAAATCTGCGCCTCGATGCATAAACATGCAACTTAATGTATAAATATACAGAGGGTGCGTTGTCAAGATTTCCGGATAATTTTCGTTAATAACCGCGATTCCTGATTTTTATGAGAAACGGAAAAACTGTGTTCGCACTGCATTTTCGTGATGCTGGCCAACTGTGGAGGTCGTATAGTAACGTATGGGCCATATAAAAACTTCTGATTCCAGGCTGTCTCTTCTGCGCGACCGGAGTTGTCGCCCCTCCCTCGTTGATGCGCGTTTTGACCACGAGTCCTGCGGTGTGGGCTTCGTGACCACACTTACCAATCAGCCCTCCCACGACATCCTTGCCAAGGCGCTTACAGCGCTGGCCCGTCTCGAACATCGCGGCGCGATCGCCGCGGACGGCAAATCAAGCGACGGCATCGGCATTACTACTGGCATTCCCCGCGATTTTCTGCTGGCGGAAACCGGCATCGCGCTGGACGAAGCCCGTCCGCTGGCAGTCGGCGTAGTCTTCTTTCCGCCTGAAGGCGAGTCGCATGCCGAGCTTGAGCAGGCCCTGGCTGCACAGAACCTCACGGCTCTGGGCTGGCGCGACGTGCCCACACACCCTGAAATTCTTGGTGAGATTGCGCTTTCGACCATGCCGGTGATCCGGCAGGTGCTGATCACAGCCGGGGATATCGGGCGCGAAGGACGCGAGAACATGGAGAAGATCAGCCGGCGTCTGTTTCTGGCGCGCAAGCAGTTCGAGCGCTCCGGTGCCGAAGGGTATATCTGTTCTCTCTCGGCTTCGACGATGGTCTATAAGTCGATGTGCGCGGGGCGCATCCTGGGCGATTTTTTCCCCGATCTTACCGACGAGCGGTTCACCACGCCTTTCGCGCTCTTCCATCAGCGCTATGCGACCAACGTCGCGCCTTCGTGGGACCGCGCGCAGCCGCTGCGCATGCTGGCGCACAATGGCGAAATCAATACAGTGTGGGGCAATCGCGCGCGCATGTCTGCCCGCGCTGCAACTTTCCCTGACGAGGTGAAGCCGGTCTATACGCCGAACGGCTCCGATTCAACCAGTCTCGATGAAACGGTGGAATTGCTTGCCCGCAGCGGGCGCACGGTCGCTGAGTCGCTGCGCATGCTCATTCCTCCGGCGCACACCATCAAGCCGCAGTCAGCCTTCTTCAAGTACGCAGCCGACTGCGCCGAGCCGTGGGACGGCCCAGCCGCGATTGCCTTCGCCGATGGCTGCCTTGTCGGTGCGATTCTCGACCGCAATGGATTGCGGCCCTGCCGCTATTTTGTGACGGAAGACAATCTGGTGGTTCTTGGCTCTGAGGCTGGGCTTGTCGATCTCGATCCGGAGACGGTCGTCCATAGCGGACGCCTCGGCCCGGGCCAGATGATCGTCGCCGATCTCAAGGACCATGTGCTGCTCGAAGACGAGCAGATTCAGGCGATCTTTGACGGTGCTGCTCCACAGTACGAGGACCTGCTGGAAAACAGCACGCTCGACGATCACGCTCTGGTTCCAGCGATGGAAACCACAGAACTCAATCGCCTGCAGCACGGCTTTGGATATACACGTGAGGACGTGGCGATGATCCTGAAGCCAATGGCCTCTGACGGCAAGGATGCCGTTTGGTCCATGGGCGACGATACGCCGCTTGCGCCGCTGGCACGCTCGCCGCGCCCTGTTTACGCGTATTTCCGGCAGCGCTTTGCGCAGGTCACGAATCCTCCGATTGATTCGCTGCGCGAGACCTGCGTCATCCAATTGCATACGCGTCTGGGCCCGTGGCCGCACATGCTCGACAAGCATGCTCCGCTGCCCGGTCTTTCGCTGCAATCGCCGTTCCTTTCACTTGCGCAATTAAAGGACCTGCGCGACCGCCACCATGCGCTCGCCAGCGATCTGCCTCTTGCTGTCCTCGAATGCGTCTTTAACCCGGCATGCAATCTGGCAACGGCGCTCGACGACATCTGCGCGAAGGCCATTGAGCTGGTGCGCGGCGGCGCGGCCATTCTGCTGCTCACAGACCGCAGTGCAGGGGAACAGTCCCTGCCTATTCCCATGGCTATGGCAACCGGAGCCGTGCATCACGCGCTGATTCGCGCCGGAGAACGCACGCGCGTGGGCCTGGCCGTTGAAGCGGGAGACTGCCGCGATCTGCATCACGTTGCGGTGCTGCTTGGCCTGGGCGCAGGAGCAGTCTGCCCGTGGCTCGCGCTGGAAACCGCCCGCAATCTGAACGCCGAAAAGGGCGAAGCCAACCTGCTCCACGCGCTTGACCTCGGACTAGCGAAGATCATGTCGAAGATGGGTATCTCGGTTGTCGACAGTTACCGCGGTGCGCACCTCTTCGATTCGCTCGGCTTGAACAAAGAAGTTGTGGACCGCTGCTTCTACGGAATTCCTGCGCCGATCGGTGGCATCGGATTCGACGAACTGGACGCGCAACTGCGCCAGACGTGGGTTTCGGCCGATAACGGCGGCGAATCCGTCGATGATGCGCCGGAAGCTCCGCTCGTCACCATCACGAAAGACCTTCCCGATTATGGATGGGTTCGTTTCCGTAAGGCCGAAAAAGCAGAGCCGCATGGGTGGCAGCCTTCGACTGTAAAGCTGCTGCAGACGGTTGTGGGAACAGCGCGCGGCGCAACGGCTGCCGTTGCCGAACCCGGCGCGGCGTGGGCCGCGTTCTCAACGCAGGCGGTCGAAAAACAGCCAGCCGTGCTGCGCGATCTGCTGGAGATTCGTCCCGCAGGTGCTCCACTGGCAGTCGAGCAGGTCGAGCCGTCATCCAATATGTATAAGCGCTTCATCGCCAGCGCTATGTCGCTCGGCTCGCTCAGCCCTGAAGCGCACCAGACTATTACTGCCGCAATGAATATGCTCGGCGCGCGCTCGAACACGGGCGAAGGCGGCGAGGACCCTGCGGTTTATCAGCCGGACGTGAACCTCGACCTTGTCGGCACGCCCACGCCGTCGCATCTGCTGAACAATAAGATCAAGCAGGTAGCTTCAGGACGTTTTGGCGTCACCGCTGAATACCTAATGCACGCCGAAGAGATCGAGATCAAGATCGCGCAGGGTTCAAAACCCGGCGAAGGCGGCCAGCTTCCCAGCCACAAGGTCACGGAGCTCATCGCTCGCCTGCGCCACGCGCAGCCGGGCGTGCAGCTCATCAGCCCCCCGCCGCACCACGATATTTATTCCATCGAAGACCTCGCGCAGTTGATCTTCGACCTGAAACGCGTGAACCCGAAGGCGGCAATCGGCGTCAAACTCGTCTCCGAGTGCGGCGTGGGCACCGTCGCTGCTGGCGTAGCCAAAGCCTATGCCGACTACATCGTTATCGCGGGACACGCAGGCGGCACGGGCGCCTCGCCGCTTTCGAGCATCAAGTACGCAGGCAATCCGTGGGAGCTTGGCCTTGCCGAAGCGCAACAGGTGCTGCTAGCCAACGGCCTGCGTGGACGCGTTCGCCTGCGCTGCGATGGCGGCCTGCGCACCGCACGCGACATCCTGATTGCGGCGCTGCTTGGCGCGGATGAGTATGCATTTGGAACCGCTGTTCTGGTCGCGCTTGGTTGCGACATGGCGCGGCAGTGCCATCTCAACACCTGCCCCACGGGCATCGCCACGCAGCGGCCTGAACTGCGCGCCAAGTTCCGCGGACGCCCCGAACATCTGGTCCGCTTTTATGAAGAGCTGGCACGCGATCTTCAATCGCTGCTTGCGCAGTACGGGCTGCCTTCGCTCGATGCCGCGATCGGACGTACGGACCTGCTCGAACAGGTTCGCCACGACGGCGGACTCGATCTGGCGGCTGTGCTGGCTGCGCCGGTCGAGGGAGACATTCATTGGCAAGGCAAGCGCAACTCGCGTCCGTCGCCGCAGCCTCCTATCGATGACGCCTGGGTGGAACCGGCGCTGACTGCCTATCGCGCCGGTGAGCATTTCATCCACGATGCGCTGGTTTCGAACGAAGACCGCACGCTGGGAGCGAGACTCGCGGGCGAGGTAGCTCTGCTCAATACCAATGGCACACGCACTACCGCTCAACTCACATTCAGACTGAGTGGCATTGCCGGGCAGTCCTTCGGCGCGTTCGCTGCTCCGGGAATGCATCTTGTGTTGAAAGGTCTTGCCAACGATTTTGTGGGCAAAGGACTCTCCGGCGGCGAAATCATCCTTCGCGGCGAGGGGCGTGCGGCGCTGCAATCCGAACTGCACGTCATCCTCGGCAATGTCGCGCTCTATGGCGCTACCAGCGGCGCGCTTTTTGCCGCGGGCCGCGCGGGCGAGCGCTTCGCTGTGCGCAACTCCGGTGCTCTGGCCATCGTCGAAGGCGTGGGTGACCACGGCTGCGAATACATGACAGGCGGTCTAGCCGTTATTCTCGGAGCCACGGGCTTTAACTTCGGTGCGGGCATGACCGGCGGACTCGCATGGGTCTTTGACGAGGACGGCAGCTTCCTCGAAAAGCAGCTCTACCACCCCGACTTCCTCACGCCCGAGCTGTACGACACGCTCGATGCTGAAGCAAAAGAAGCAATCCAGGGGTTGGTGCAGCTTCATGCCGAGAAAACGGCCAGCACGCGCGCCTACTGGCTGCTCTCGAAGTGGGGCGAGCTAGCTCCGAAGTTCGTGCGACTCACTCCGAAGCCTCAGTAAAAGGCAATTACCGAGAACCGGTCGAAAAATCTTCGGCTGGTTCTTCTTTTTGTGCTTTGCTTGCCCGTGCGGAGGCTTTTCATCTACTGTTAAGTCGCTGTGCTTGATCTCAAAACTCTCAACGACGTCTTTTTTCTGGTCGCGACCGCCAATCGCGACCGTGCCGTCCTCACATTGGACGCGAAGGGCGCATGGCAGCCCATCTCCAGCAATCAGATTTATCAGCGTGTCCGCGCTCTGGCTGGAGCCTTCGCCGGATGGGGCATTCGCAAGGGTGATCGCATTGCGATTCTGGGCGAAAACCGCTGGGAGTGGGGGGTGACCGATTTCGCCACGCTGGCTCTGGGTGCGGTTGATGTTCCTATTTATCCCACGCTCACCCCAGAACAGACCGCCGAGCTGCTGGCTGATTCCGGGGCGCGCATCGCTGTCGTCTCAACGCGGGCGCAATACGAAAAAGTTGTGCAACATCGCGCACAGACTGTGCTTGAACACATCGTCATCATGGACGAAGAAGGAACTCCCGACGCGGTGCTGTTTTCTTCGCTCATCGGCGACGCGGACAAGACCACTGGCCGTGATGCCGCCTTCGACCGCACAGCCTATGACGTGCAGCCCGAGGACCTCGCAACCTTGATCTATACATCCGGAACCACGGGCGAGCCGAAGGGCGTCATGCTTACGCACGGCAACATTGCGTCGAACATCAACGAATCGCTTTCCGGGTTCGACATCGGCGCGAACGATTCCTGCATTTCGTTTCTTCCGCTGTCGCACATCACGGCCCGACATCTCGATTACGCAATTTATACGCGCCAGGCGACCGTCGCCTATCTTCCCGGGTTCGACAAGCTGCCCGCAGCGATGGTTTCCGTGAAGCCCACCATCATTGTTGCTGTGCCGCGCGTCTATGAAAAGTTCCGGCAGGAGGTCGAGCGCCGCGCCGGCGAATCGTCGACAAAGCTGCGCATTCTGAAGTGGGCCATCAATACGGGCGCAAAACACCGCGAAGCGATTGCGCGCGGCGAACAGCCCGGCTCAGCCACCTGGAAGCTCGCCAATACTCTTGTCTTCAAGAAAATGCAGGCAGGCTTTGGCGGACGCGTGCGCTACTTCATTGCAGGAGGCGCGCCGCTGGGCCTCGACACCGCGCACTGGTTCGCCTCGGTGGGCATTCGCATTCTTGAGGGCTACGGGCTCACGGAAACCTCGCCTGTGATTGCCATTAACACGCCGGCCGCGAATCGCATGGGTTCCGTCGGCAAACCATTGCCGCAGGTCGCGTGCAAAATTGCCGAAGATGGTGAGCTGCTGGTGAAGGGTCCGAACGTCTTTTCCGGCTATTGGAAGCACCCGCAACATGAGCCGGAAAATTTCGATACTGAAGGCTGGTTCAAAACCGGAGACATCGGCCATCTCGACGCAGACGGCTTTCTTTACATCACTGACCGGAAAAAAGAACTGCTGAAGACGTCCGGCGGAAAGCTGATCGCTCCGCAGCCGATCGAAAACAAGCTGAAAGCAAATGTTCTCGTAAGCCAGGCCGCGCTAGTCGGCGACCGGCACAAATTTGCTTCGGCATTGATCTCTCCGAACTTCGCCGTTCTCGAAGCATGGGCAAAAGGGCAGGGAATTACAGCAGCCACGCGGCGCGACCTGGTGAAGAATGAGCGAATGATCGTGCTTTATCAGGGCATCGTCGATCAGGTGAACATGACGCTGGCAAATTTTGAGACGATCAAGCGCTTCCTCGTTGTTCCCGATGAATGGTCGCTCGATACCGGCGAACTCACTCCAAGCCTCAAGCTGAAGCGGCGCGTGATCTTGAAAAAGTACGAGGCAGAGATCGCTGCATTCTACGCCGACGAGAATTCATCCCGCTCACAGACGGCTTCTTGACTCAGCGGTCAATTTGCTCCCCATGGGGCATGGATGAAACCTGTCTCCTCTGCAGCAGTTTTCAATGATATGAAATCGCCAAAAATACCGTGGGTCCTGGCCTTGCCATTTGTCGATGCACGACACTAAGCTGGCTTCGGTATTCGAAGTTCCTCATCTCTGAACCCCTCCCTTGTCTTCCCCTTGGTTGATCCTGGCTAAAATCCTTCCGGTATCACCGTGCGGAGTTGCGTTCATGAAGAATCTTTTCACCCGGCTATTAACGGCATGCGTTTCCATTGTCTTAATGTTCGGATCCGTGTGGTGTAATGCATCTGGCCCCGCTCGCGATGGCAACGATGGGACCAACAAGAACTTGGTCCGTCATGCTGGACATGCCGGTCTGGTGCAAAGCTGGAGCACACGTTTTATCGTGTTTCCCATCCATGGCCCGTATGCACGAAAGCTCGCGGCACAAAACGATGCACGCGCCGTGATGAGCTGGCGGATGCTGGCTAACGACGCTGCAAGAAGCGCGCGGCTGCACTCGAGGATGCATGGGTCTGATGGAATCACAAAGCGACTTCACCGGGACTGGGCAATCAGCATTGATACCTCGGGGAATCCTGATCCCGCTTATCCCGCGAAGTACGGTTTTGACGTCAACGCAGCGCCCAGCTGCAGCGCTGATTTTGCGGTCTTTTCGGCTTACGGCTCAGTGGCAGGTTCTCCGAACATTCTGGCGCTCAATAACCTGTATAGCGGTACTGCCGGCGCCACCGGAATCTGCAATCGTACGCCAACCAGCAGCGATACCGGGGTAGATGCCACGGTGATGTGGTCTTACAGGGTCGGCAGCACAACCGAAATAAATACATCGTCGCCGGAACTGTCGCTTGACGGAACCAGGATAGCTTTTGTAAGCGTCGATTCTTCGGGTGCAGAGCATTTTCACGTTCTCGCATGGAAAAGTGGCGATGGCGTGACCTCCGCGAACCTGCAAAGCGTGTACAGCCCTGTCTCGATCACATCATTCAGCTCCCTTGCTCCTGCTGCCGGAAGCGGTACCGCAACGGATCTGGTGGTCGGCGGCAGCGGAAGCATCAGCGGAGAAACAACGTATAGCCCGTTTATCGACTACACGAATGACACTGCCTACATCTCGCTTGCAGGAACGGCGGCGATTGTGCGGGTGCAAAACGTTTTCTGCACGGTCAATCCTGCCTGTTCGACAGCATCTCCGCCTGCGCCGAGCCTCGATCCCACATGGGGAACCGCGGGAGTGGTGACGATTGGCGGCACATGCACGGGTTCGACTTCGGAAACCCAGCTCACCGCTCCGGTGCATAGCGGAGTAACAGGAGATGTATTTGCCGGATGCGGGGACGGTAAAATCTACGGCTTTACTTCGACAGGACTCCCGATGGTAGACTCTCCTGTCGCTTTAGGAGATGGCAGCGCTGACGGAGGGTTTGTTGATCCTCCGCTGTTGGACGAGGTCAATCAGAACCTCTTTGTGGTGACGAATAATGGAAGTACATCACTGCTCGTGCTCCTGCCGGTCGCGTCTTCTCTGGGCACCTACGCAAGTATCTCTCTCGGAAGCGCACCGCCTACGGCGCTCGGCCAACGGGCTCCAGCTCTGAATAATGCCTACTTCACAAATTCGGACACCAGCACCTGGGGGCTTTTCACCATTGCATTCGACAGCGGTGGTACCCCGCTTCTTGTTGTAGAAGGGTTTCAATCGGACGGGTATATATTCGGCAGTCCCGTAACTCTGACCGACTTATCCAGCGACTTTCAAAGCCCCAGCCCGATGACTGAATTCATGAACAACGGCGCTGATCGGATATTTGTGGCGGGAGACGCTGCAGGCAGCGGTGCTCTGAGTTCATGCAACATTACCGATTTCATGACCACGGATTGCTCCGGTTCCAACTTGGTGACGATAACCGGAAACGC
Organism: Silvibacterium sp.; assembly: GCA_030037215.1. Taxonomy (GTDB): domain Bacteria; phylum Acidobacteriota; class Terriglobia; order Terriglobales; family Acidobacteriaceae; genus Silvibacterium. The sequence goes on from JASHRS010000111.1 coordinate 37,868, forward strand.
CTATAGTGCGGCGGGAATTGTTGTTGATAACGTCAGTACTGAAGCCCAGGCTTCCAGTATTTACTTCTCAACGATGACGGCGTCGCCGACGATGGCGACAAAGTTGACGCAGTCTGGGCTGGAATAGGCAAGGAACAACCTGGCCCCTGATAGCTGGACTTCTTTGAATGCTTCATAGGCGGCGCAAACAGGCAAGACTATAGTGTGTGTCATGCCTTTTGCCTACGATGTCGTTCCGTATGAGAGCCGGCCGTATGCACGGACGCATCCGGGCAGGCTGGCGGCGCTCGCAACGCTGTATGGCATGAATCCGGCGCCGGTCGATCATTGCCGTGTGCTCGAACTGGGCTGCGCGGACGGCACCAATCTTATTCCAATGGCTCTTGGGCTTCGCGGCAGCGAGTTTATCGGCGTCGACCTGGCAGAGCAGCAGGTCGTGGCTGGGCTAGAAATTATTGGGCAATTGGGTTTGAAGAATATCGAGCTGCGCGCACTCGATCTGACGCAGATCGATTTGTCCTGGGGCAAGTTCGACTACATCATCGCGCACGGAGTCTATGCCTGGGTCCCGGCAGCGGTTAAAGACGCCGTTCTGCGGATCGCCGTGCAAAATCTGGCTGCACACGGTGTGGCGTTTGTCAGTTACAACGCATATCCGGGCGGGCACCTGCGGCGCATGTTTCGCGAAATGATGCTGCACCACGTCTCCGGTGTCAATGACCCGGCAGATCGGATGACGCAGGCAAAAGAGCTGATGAAGTTTCTCAACGCCGCTATTGATTCACAGGACAGTGGCTATCAGGCTGTCGCACGGCGCGAGATTGCCGAGATTCTCGACCGCCCGCCGAACGTCCTGTTCCATGACGAGCTATCGGACCATTGGGAGCCGGTCTCCTTCAGCGATTTCATGGCGCATGCGCAGCAGCATGAATTGCAGTTTTTAGCCGAAGCTGATTTTTGTGACCTGGCAGAGAACAATCTGCGGCCGGAGATTGCAGAAGCCATGGCGAAGATGAGCGTGAATACGCGGCTGGAGCGCGAGCAGTATCGCGACTTTATTAAGTGCCGCAAGTTCCGCAGAACGCTTCTTTGTCACAAGGACGTGACGCTCGATGCAAATGTAAAGGCGAGCAGCGTGCGAACGCTCTACGCTACATCGCAGGCGATGAAGGTTAACGCCGAAGAAGAATCAGCTGGAGTCAGCGCGTTTTGTGCAGTGGGAGGTGCGCAAATGAAGACTGCGCATCCTCTCGTGATCGGGTTGATCACAAGACTCATCGAGGCCAAACCGCGGCTGATCCTTTTTGAAGAACTTGTCGGCGAGTTTGGGGCAGGGAACGCCGAGGCCATCAGCGAAGTTCTGCTCTCTATGTATGGCGCCGGGCTGGTGGAGATGGCGGCGTGGCGTCCGGAATTTGCAACCATCCCCAGTGAGCGCCCTGAAGCGAGTCCTCTGGCGCGGCTCCAGGCAAGCCGAGGTTTAAAGATAACCACCCTTGCTCACACATGCGTTGAGGCTGAGGACGCGCAGGTGCGGCGGCTGGTAACGCTGCTTGACGGTACCCGCGACCGCGTCTCATTGCAGGATGCAATGTTTAACCCGACATCCTCCGCCGGGATCACATTCGACGCTGAACTGGAGAGAAATCTGAGCGTCGTCGCGAAGCTCCCCTTGCTGATTCGCTGAGTTTTCCGCGCCCAATATCAAGCTGGCATATCTGGAGTGTGTTTGTGCGTCCCATTTTGGGAAGCGCTGTAAGAGTCACATTGGAATGAGTCTCTTGCAGAAAACTCGAAACACAAAAGTGTTTTGAAGAGGGCACTGATTTCGAAAACTGAGGCCGAGCTATGTTAAAATTTGCTCCACTCAGTCTTCATGCCTCTCGAGCACGCCGAAGCAGCAATGGACTGCGTTTTATTCGGAGACGCCGCTTCCCCCCTGAAGTAGATGTCTGCCCTGTGCGTATTTGATTTGACCCCAGAGGACTTCGATGAGCCGATTCAGTTGTCTTGCAAGGAATGGATTTCAATTTTCAACCGCAGTGCTTCTTGTTGCAGGGGTATTCGCCCCTAGTCTGGCCCAGCAGAGCACAACCTACCGCGGCAGCGTCGTAACAGATTGGACCAGCCGTCACGTGCTCTTTTCCGATGCCGGTACATTGACGAACGCAATGAAGAGCAGGAGCGACCGCTGGGAGCGAATCGTGAACGACCCTCGCTACCAGATGCAGCAGATAAGGCGCGACGCACCCTCTGCGCGGTTGACGACAATTTCCGACTTTCATTCTACGAAACCGTCCCGGAACAAACCGTCTCCTCCGCAGCCTCAGAAAAGCAAGATCCATCAGGACTGGTCAGTGCCGATCGCCTCTACAGGGTTCGGCGTTGCTGACTGGGCGTATCCCGCAAAATACAGCTTCGACCCGTCGGCCTCTCCAAGCTGCGGAAGCGACTATGTCGTTTACCCGGTTTGGGAGAACGGGGCAAGCACGCAAGCCAATATAGTCGGCGTCAACAATCTATACAGCGGTACCTGCGCGGGAACTGTTCCCTCAGTACTGTTTGCTTATGAAGTCGGCACCGGCCAGGTTTATAACTCGCCGACTCTTTCTCTGGACGGCACCAAAATCGCATTCGTCGAGTCGATCAGCGGAGGCTCGAAGTTCCACGTTCTCACGATTGATCAGAGCGGAAATGCAGGTTGCGCCACCGACACGAGTCCATGCAATGGGGCCAGCTACAATGCCCCTGCCGTCCCTGGCGTGAACAACAGCGCGGTGGATGTGGCCATCACGATGGACGGCGGCGTTTCTGACACCTTTTCATCGCCTTTCATCGACTATACCCACGACATTGCCTATGTGGGAGACGATAACGGAACACTGCACAAGTTTACCGGGGTGTTTCACGGTACTCCGACCGAGGTCACAACGAACGGGTGGCCGATGACCATCGCTTCCGGCAGCATGCTTACCTCGCCGACATACGACAGCGGCAGCCAGGACATTTTTCTAGCGACTCAATATCCGGGCGGCGGCGCTGCCGCTACGACCGGCACGCTGTACTGCGTGAACGCGGCTGCAGCTACTGCCTCGTTTTGTTCCACGTCCAGCATTGCTGTAGGCACCAATATCTTTGATGGGCCGATCGTAGACAGCACCTGGGAGCAGGTCTTTGTCACAGCCGACGACTCCACGGATACGAATATGATCTTGTTTCAGACCCCGGTGAATTTTGGCTCTTCCGTCACAGTCGACTATGGAGCTGCGGGGACGAATCACTATATCGGAGCGTTCGACAATGCCTATTACTCCAGCGTGAGCACCGGACATCTGTATGCATGCGGGAACCAGGAATCTGCAGCTACTCCAGTATTGTTCCGGATTGGCTTCAACAGCAGCGGAGTTATGAACGGCTCCCCGGACAGCGGTTCGTTTGCGCTGGTCAAATCAGGCGAGTCGGGAGCGGGTGTTTCCTGTACAGCACTCACCGAGTTCTACAACGTAGACCAGAGCACCGATTATCTCTTCCTGGGAGTGGAATACTACGGATTTGAATCGGGCAATCCCAACTGCGGCGGCATTGCGTGCATGATGAGCTTTACACTTCCAACCACGTCACCTTTCACATTTCCTTCTGGTCCAACCGCAACGCTGACGGAGAACTACGGATATGCGTTCAGCTCAATCGTCGTCGACAACTATTCGAATGAATCGGGCGCGTCCCAAGTCTATTTCGGAAACATAGGTGAGGGGGCGGGCATACAAGCGTCGCAGGCCGCGCTGCAGTGAAGCTTCTTTGTAGAAGTTGAGCCTGAAGTAAAAAACCCACAGTTCAAGTAAAGACACCGCTTCGGATTTATATGAGGCTAACGCAGTTGTGTGTGTGCAGTTTGACTCCAGAGGATGTTGATGAGCAGAATCGGTTATTTCTCTAAAAATACATATCTTTATATAGCTGCAGCACTTCTAGCGGCAACCACCATAATACCCGCCCTCGCTCAGCAGAGCCAGATTTCCCGGGGCAGCGTCATCACCGATTGGACCAGCCGTCACGCCCTCTTTTCTGATGCGGGCACGCTGATGGATGCGATGATGAAAGGCAAGCGCGAGCAGTGGGAGCGCGTCGTCAACAACCCGCGCTACCAGATGCAGCTGGTCAGGCGTCATGCCGATGGGAACTTCAACTCTCAAGGAAATCATGGAGGACCGCCGCCGCCCTCACAGCCACGAAAGGCTGAGAAGTCTGCTCTCCATCGGGATTGGGCGGTGCCGATCGCGCCAGTTGGGTCTGGCGTCGCTGCCTGGGCATACCCTGCGAAGTACAGCTTTAACCCCGCTGCTGCTCCCAGCTGCACAAATGACTACGTGGTTTACCCGGTTTTTGCCAGCGGATCGAGCACGCAGGCCAACATCGTCGGCGTCAACAATCTGTACAAAGGCAGTTGCACCACGGGAACGGTGCCATCTGTACTTTTTGCCTATCAAGTCGGCACCGGCCAGATTTCCAACTCACCCACTCTCTCTCTCGATGGCACGAAGATCGCTTTTGTTGAGACGATCAGCGGCGGCTCGAAGCTCCACGTCCTCACGATTGATCAGAGTGGAAATGCTGGTTGCGCCACCGACACGAGTCCCTGCAACGGAGCCAGCTACAATGCACCTGCCGTTCCGGGCGTGAACAACAGCGCGGTAGATGTGGCAATCACGATGCACGGCGGCGTCACCGATACGTATTCATCCCCATTCGTCGACTATCAGGATGACGTTGCATATATCGGAGACGATTCCGGGTACTTGCACAAATTTACGGGCGTATTTCTTGGTACTCCAACTGAAGTCACATCCAATGGCTGGCCATTGGATGTGACTCTCGCTGGCTCGGGTCTCGGTCTTACATCTCCGGTCTATGACAGCAACAGTGGGGACATCTTTGTAGCGACACAATATACCGGCGCCTACAATACGACTGGCACGCTTTACTGCATTAATGCGACTGCAGCCACGGCCTCATTCTGCTCCACAGCCAGCATTGCCGTAGGCACAAATATCTTCGATGGGCCCATTGTGGACAGCACCTGGGAGCAAGTCATTCTCACAGCCGACAATAGCGACACCACAAACATGATCCTGTTTCAAACCCCGGTGAATTTCAGTTCTTCGGTCACCATCCCCTATGGAGCCGCCGGAACCTATCACTATACGGGTGCGTTCGACAATGCATACTTTACCAGCGTGAGCACAGGACACATGTACGCATGCGGGAACCTTACATCCGCTGCTACCCCCGTGCTGTTCCGGGTGGGATTCAACAGCAGCGGCGTCATGAACGATTCTGTCGACAGCGGCTCTTTCCAACTCGTGACGACTGGTGGTTCCGGACTGAGCGTTTCCTGCTCGCCGCTGACTGAGTTCTACAACCCCACTGAGGGCAAC
>JASHRS010000112.1 GCA_030037215.1 Silvibacterium sp.
CACGGAGTGGAGCGTGAGGCCTGCGGGGACAACGATCATGGCAAGCATCGCCAAAACCAGCCATGCATCCTTCCGCGGGCTGTTGGATTTCTCGCTCATTTATCGGCACCTGTGGTCTGGACTGCCGCTGCTGAGAGATTCTACTCAAAATTGCGCCGGTTGCACCTGGGGATTAATGCGCGAAGGGAGCAAAAAAAACGGCCCCTCGAGTGAGGGGCCAATCTGCCTTGGTTCTCTCGTTGTGTGAGAGCTTGGTTGCGGACCTTTACTGGTTATTGTTTTGTGGGACCGTTGGCTGCGACGCAGCACCCTGAGGGGAGGGCTGCGCGGAAGACTGCTGCGTCGCACCAATCGGCGAACCGCCATCGGCTGAGGGCGTGTTCAAGGCCGCTAAACTGTTTTGCATTAAGGTCACGTGCACTACGCTGCCGCTCGTGACGGTGTCATCGTCCATTTTGGCGTTGCCCATCGCGACCTGGTGGATGCGATAGACCGGAACCTGATGCTCAGCCAAGTAACGGACGACTGCATCAGACATGTGCTGGGAGTTCGCGATTCCCGCCTGCCCGCGCATGCGCGAGTAGCCGGTAACTTCAACGATGTATCCCTTTTGCCCCTGAAGTTGAGTAGCGATCTGGGAAAGGGCGTCCTTGGCTCGCTCGTTTAGCACGGTCTGGCCGGGACGGAAACGGATCTCGGTATCGTTGACCTTATGGAACTGGTCAAGATTGTTGACGGTAGTGTTCAACTGCGCAGTCTGCGTGTTTGCCTGTTGAGCCAGTTGATTTGCCTGATTCGCAGTGTTATTCGCTGTGGTGGCCGTCTCGCTGGCCTGTCCCGCAGTGGCTTCTGCCTGATGGATCCCCGCCTGAGCACGGGCATCTACGTCTTTAATATCGTTTGCGTTCTTCGCGGTAAGCTGGTCGAGCTCGTTGAGGCGATCCTTTACAGGATCGATTTGCCGTTTTACCCACTTTTTGCGGGCAAAGGGGTTCATATGTCCCCAAAAACCCTCATTCGATTGCGTGGACAATGGCTGGCCAGTCGCATAAGTACTGGCGTCATTTGGATTTGCACCCGTGGTCGCGCCTGTCTGGACCTGAGCCGGGGTTTGAGTTTGCGTAGCGGGGGGCGTCTGTTGCGCAAATGCCGGCATCGCAATGGCGGCTGCAACCAGCAGCGCCGGGATTGCCGAGGGGGTACGAAATGTCTTCAGATTATTCATGTTATTTCTCATCCGTTCCGCTTTCCTTCGGTAAGGGGCTCTGTAAAGAACACACTTCGGAAGGCTGCGCAGCGTCCCATATGCCGACAGGTAGTGCAGTTGGCTTGCCAAAATGGGAATGGCTTCTGCGACGATATAAGTCTTTTAGAATGAGTAAAAATATGGTTGTCGCAAGCGGCAGATGGAACGTAAGAACCGTGTAAAAATTTCCATCGGTAAGTTTTGCCAGAGAGAATAGGAAAAATATGCCGGGTCGGGTACCGGGTAGTGAATTTCTACCCTATTGGAGTTTCCGGCCTGCCTCCAAGAATTTCGGCCAGATGGCATGCGCGGCGTGACGAGTTCTGAGAAATCTGCTCGCGGCAACTGAAACCGTCGGCGACAAGGATGGTTTGAGGCGTGGCTTGGCGGATGGCGGGCAACAGAACGCGTTCGGCGAGGGCTTGCGAGATGTCGAATTTCTCACGCTCGAAGCCGAAGGGTCCGGCCATCCCGCAGCAGCCGGAATCAAGGACAGTGACATCGGCTCCGCTCAGGCGGAGAAGCTCGACCTCGGCGTTCATCTTCATCAGCGATTTGTGGTGGCAATGGCCATGGAGGATGATTTGCTGACCGGCGAGGCCGGGCGGGTGATAGTGCGGTGCGTGCTGGACGAGAAAATCGCTGAGTAGAAAGGTCTGGTTGCAGAGAGCGGCCGCGCGGACATCGTTGGGGAAGAAATTGCGGAGCTCGTCCCGAAAGACGCTGGCACAGGAGGGCTCGAGAAAGACGATGGGAAGGCCCGAGTCAATCTCGCGAGCCAGCGCTTCGAGGACGCCCTCAAGATAATGGCGCGCGGCAGATAGGAAGCCGAAATCGTACAGCGGCCGTCCGCAGCAAAGATGACGCCGCGGGACAGCTACTGAAAAGCCTGCGGCTTCGAGAACGGTTTGCGCGGCGGTGAGGGTTTGAGGGTGGTAGTAGTTGTTCCAGGTGTCGGGCCAGAGCAGAACCTGATTCTGCGCGGAACTAGCTGCTTGCTGTGACGATTTGCGCTTCAGGCTTTGGAAACTCCGTGGCGCGAAGCGCGGCAGCCGGCGCTGCGGCGCGACCTGCAGGATACTTTTCAGAGCATGGCTCAGGCCGGGAAGTTGCAGCGGAAGGTTGGCAAGGCGCGGCGTGACGCCGGGAATGGCCGATGCAAAGCGGGCCCATCTATCCATGAAGGCGAAGGCGTAGTCGCGCAGATGCCGACGATGGTGCTGATGGTAGTGGGCAAGAAATTCGGCCTTATAGGTGGCCATATCCACCTGGACCGGACATTCGCTCTTGCAGGCCTTGCATGAGAGGCATAGATCAAGAGCCTCTTTTACAGGCTCGCTCGACCAGTCGCGATCGAGGACGTCGCCTTCAAGCATTTCCCATAGAAGATGGGCGCGGCCGCGTGTGGAATGCTTCTCCTCATTCGTGACCATGTAGCTGGGGCACATCGTTCCCGTGTCCTGCTTACGGCAGGCTCCGACACCGACGCAGCGCAGAGTGGCTTCAGAGAGTGAACCTTTATCGTCAGGAAACTGGAAGAAGGTTTTCTGGTTGTGAGACTGGTATTCGGCGCCGAGTCGCAGGTTGTCGGTTGGACCATAAATCTCGGCGGGGCCGGAGAGCTTGCCGGGATTCATACGGTTGCCCGGATCCCAAATTCCCTTGAATTCGCGAAAAGCCTGGATGAGCTCAGGTCCAAACATTTTGGGCAGCAGAGCGCTGCGGGCCTGACCGTCGCCGTGTTCGCCTGAGAGCGAGCCACCGTGGGCAACAACGATGTCGGCTGCGCGATCGATGAATTTGCGATATTTTGCTATGCCCTCGGCGGTCTCAAGATCGAAGTTGATGCGGAGATGTACGCAACCCTGGCCGAAGTGCCCGTAGAGCGGGCCACGATAGCCGTATTCGCCCATGAGCGTGTTGAGCTGCCGCAAATAAGAGCCGAGCCTTTCAGGGGGGACAGCGGAGTCTTCCCAACCTTCCCATGAGTGCGGCTCGCCAGGGACAAAGACGGTGGCGCCCAATGCCGATTCGCGAACGAACCAGATGCGCTTTGCATCTGCGTCGGAATAAAGCCGGATAGAGGGTTTTGCCGGGAAGGACTTCGCCGCGAGGCGGAAGTTTTCGGCTTGCTGGTCAGCGTCTTCGGCGGTCCATCCCCCGAATTCGACGAGGAGGTGACCATTGCCTTCGGGCAGAAGCGCTCTCTCGTCTTCGGCTAGTTTCTTGCGGCGCATGAAATCGAGCAGCATGCCGTCGAAACCCTCAAGGCCTATGGGTTTGTGCTCGAGGATGGCAGGAACATGGTCAGCGGCGACGAAGGCATCGGCAAATCCGACAACAACAAGACGGCGATGAGGCGGGCTGGGCTTAAGATCCAGTTCGGCGGAGAGGACTGTGACACAGGTGCCCTCGCTGCCGACCAGAGAGCGTGCAACATGGAAACCGTTTTCAGGGAGAAGCCAATCGAGGTTATAACCGGAGACGCGGCGCGGGATTTTTGGGAAACGCGAGCGGATAAGGGGCGCATAGCGGTCGCGGATGAGAGCCAGCCCGGAGTAGATTTCGGCAGGGCGCCCTCCTGCCGCAGCGATCCGTGCGAACTCTTCATCGCTGGTCGAGCCGACGGTCATGCGGGTTCCATCGTAGAGAAGAATGTCGAGCGAACGGATATTGTCGACGGTTTTGCCGCCCATCAGCGCGTGCGTCCCGCAGGAGTTGTTGCCGATCATGCCGCCAATCGTGCAGCGGGAGTGCGTAGCCGGGTCGGGCGCAAAAGTGAGATGATGCCGCTCAGCGGCCTCGCGAACACGATCGAGTACGATGCCGGGCTCGACAATCGCGGCCCTTGTCTCCGGATCGAGCGCATGGATGGAGCGCATGTACTTTGAGAAATCGAGTACGACGGCGACGTTACAGCATTGTCCGGCGAGGCTGGTACCTCCACCGCGCGAAAGGACTGGCGCGCCAAATTCGCGGCATACGGTGATGGCTCTTTCGACGTCGGCAGCATCCCGTGGAATGACGACGCCGATAGGAACCTGGCGGTAATTGGAGGCGTCAGTTGCATAGAGAGCGCGCGAACCGGAGTCGAAACGGACTTCTCCACGAATGGCAGAGACAAGCCTCGCCTCAAGCTCTCGTGATGCGCGGAGACCTTCATGTGGATGAGCTGGATTGCCGATGATTGGGAAAGGAGAATCCAAGTCGCTCCTAGTTTGCGTAAAATGACAAGGAATTGCCAGAGGAGGCGGTGGGTAGAGAACTAAGTGATAAAAGATTAAAGGCTGTGGATACTATCGCGAGGTTATACGTCCTTTTGTGCGAACGGCCAGTTACCTCAGGCATGTAACAGGTTATCACTTTAACAATTTGCCAGAAGCACGGGCTTTTCTCGTAGATGAAGAGTTTTTAATCCTTGAAAAAAGATATAACGGAGCATCTTTTACATATACATCGGGTTTCCAAGTCTGGATGAATACCAATTCTGGTTCAGAAGTGAGACTATTTTAGCGGCGAGTTTAACCAATTCAGCATTTTGAATGATATAAGATATGAATTGAGCGAAGATGTGTACTTCACATCGGGTACACATACACTGTTAGTAACCGCGCGACGGGTTGATTCTGTTCGATAAAACAAATAAGACAAAATTAAAACTGCTTGACCTGTAGAGAATTGCCGCCCCCCCAGGATGTTCAGTAGTTTAGCTCGATTTGTGTCACAAACTTAAAGAACAGGACTTCAATTTTCACAGTGCATGGCTACGCCAGAGATTTTTAGTTCCGATGTTTCTTACGGGGAAGATCGTTTTCGCGCTGGTGGATTTGCTGAACAAGTCATAGCCGACGCGGCTGAGGCTATCCACTCAGATTTGCCGATCGCTTCTTTCCGTTACCGAGTTGTCAAGCCGATCCTGGACTTGATTATGGTCTTCCTATCTCTGCCGGTGGCGTTGCCGCTCGGCTTGATTCTTGCAGGCTTGATTCGGCTTACTTCAAGAGGATCTGTCCTGTATCGGCATCGCCGCATCGGCCAATACCAGCAGGACCTCTACGTCTGGAAGTTCCGAACGATGTATGAAGACAGCGACCACCTTCTTGAGCAACGCCTGAGTTCAAGTGCGGAAGCCCGGGAGGAATGGGGACGCGCACAGAAACTGCGGGATGACCCCCGCGTGACCCCGATCGGAAAGCTTCTCCGCAAAACCAGTCTCGATGAGATTCCGCAACTGCTGAATGTGCTGGCAGGCGACATGAGCATCGTCGGGCCACGCCCGATTGTGGACGAGGAGCGCGTGAAGTATGGGAAATACTTCCGCACTTATACGCATGCTCTGCCGGGCATTACAGGATTATGGCAGGTCTCCGGACGCTGTGACGTGGACTATCCGGAGCGTGTGCAGTTGGACGTTCGCTATGTGGAGCGGTGGAGCTTAGGAATGGAGATCAAAATCCTGCTGAAGACGGTATTCGTGATCCTGCACAGCAGGGGAGCCTACTAACTCAGCTTGAGAGCGTCCGCGCCTGCTGAGTTTCGAGTGTCTGAAGCGCCTCACCCAAAGCCGTTTCCCATGAGGGCAGTGCCACACCAAAAGCTGCCTTTAGTTTCGCATTCGACAAAACCGAGTTTGCCGGGCGCCTTGCCGGAGTGGGGTATTGCGAGGCAGGAATACCGCTAACCGATGCCCAGGGCTTGTCGGTGTGCGCCTTCGCGAAGATGGATTGCGCGAACCCGGCCCAGGTTGTCTCCCCCGCGCAAGTCATGTGATAAATTCCAGTCACTTCGTCGAGCGAGCGTCCCGCCATGAGGACGCTGCGCGTGCCAACAGAAAGAGCCGAGGCCGAAGTCGGAGCGCCTCTCTGGTCATTCACGATCTTCAACTCTTCACGCTCCTGCCCTAGACGCAACATAGTGCGCAGAAAGTTCTGACCGTGTGGCGCAAAGACCCAGCTTGTGCGAAAGATCAGGAACGGGCCGCCGACTTGTTGAATACTGCGTTCTCCGGCAAGCTTGGTTTCACCATAAACATTCAGAGGATTTACAGGATCATCTTCGGTCCAGGGTTTATTCTTCGATCCGTCGAAAACATAATCGGTGGAATAGTGAACAAGCAGCGCTCCGATTTTCTTTGCTTCCTCAGCAATGACTCCGGGGGTTTCGCCGTTGATTCGCATGGCCAACTCTGGCTCTGATTCGGCACGATCGACGGCGGTATAAGCTGCGGCGTTCAGAATGACGTCAGGCTGTGCAGCTCGAATGGCAGTGCGAACACTAGGAGGATCGCTCAGGTCGCAGGCTGCACGATTGTGGGCGATGATTTCGCCTGCGCCGAAGAAGGCAGCTTGAAGTTCGTGGCCGAGCTGGCCATGCGCACCGAGAATGAGGAACCGTTTCACGCAAAGACCTCGGCTGCGTCGAAGGTGCTACCCTGCTGATCTTTCGCAGAGACGACGGCATCCTTTTCGGTGATTGGCCACGCGATGGCGAGCTTCGGATCATTCCAGAGAATCGTTCGTTCGGCGGAGGGCGAATAGTAGTCGGTTACCTTGTAGGCAAAACCTGCTGTTTCACTTAGCACAGCAAAGCCATGGCCAAAGCCCGGAGGGATCCAGAGCATGGCGGCATTATCTTCAGAGAGCTCCACGCCGAAATATTGTCCGAAGGCCTTTGAGTTACGCCTCAGGTCGACGGCAACGTCGAAGACCGCGCCATAGGTAACGCGAACCAGCTTTCCCTGCGCTTGCGTTATCTGATAATGGATGCCTCGCACAACATTTTTTGCAGATACAGACGTATTGTCCTGCTTCCATACTGTGGGCAGACCGGCTTCTTCCATGAGACGCTCATTGTAAGTCTCCCAAAATGCTCCGCGGGCATCGCTGAATTTTCTGGGTGTGATGAGAAGAACGCCAGGGAGCCGTGTTTCCTGGATTTTCATGTGGAATGGTTCCTTAGAGATTGGGCGTTTCTGTAAGCAGCGAGAGCAGATATTGCCCGTAGCCGCTTTTGCAAACGGGTTGCGCGAGGGTCTCGAGTTCGGTAGAGGTGATATAGCCGTAACGATAAGCAATTTCTTCGGGACACGCGATCTTGACGCCCTGACGTCGTTCGATGGTCTGAATAAACATCGCAGCTTCGAAAAGCGAGTCATGCGTGCCGGTGTCGAGCCAGGCCATACCACGCCCCATGAGTTCAACGTCGAGAAGGCCCTCCTCGAGATAGCATCGGTTCAGGTCAGTAATTTCCAGCTCCCCGCGCGGTGAAGGCTTGAGCGCAGCAGCGATAGAGGCAACGTTGTTGTCGTAGAAATAGAGGCCGGTTACAGCAAATCTTGATTTTGGTTTTTGCGGCTTTTCTTCAAGGCTGATTGCCCTGCCTTTGGCGTCGAATTCAACGACACCGTAGCGCTCGGGATCATGAACCTGATATGCGAAGACGGTTGCCCCTTTATCTTTTGCTGCGGCACGCTTGAGTTGCTGGCTGAGGCTCTGGCCGTAGAAAATGTTGTCTCCGAGCACCAGAGCGCTGGGGCTGTTGCCGATGAAGTCCTTGCCAATGAGAAAGGCCTGTGCAAGACCATCCGGGCTGGGCTGCACTGCATAACTGAGCTGAATACCCCAGCGGTGACCATCGTTGAGCAGCTCGGCGAAGCGCGCGGTGTCCTGCGGGGTAGAGATGACGAGGATGTCACGAATGCCAGCCAGCATCAGCGTGCTGAGCGGGTAGTAAATCATCGGCTTGTCGTAGACGGGCAGCAACTGCTTGGAGATAACATGCGTGACCGGATAAAGCCGAGTGCCGGAGCCTCCGGCGAGAATAATCCCCTTCATTTCACGAGCCTTTCCGCCGCGAGCCGCTCCGAATAATTAAGGTCGATCCACTGCTGATAGGCTCCTGAGCGGACGTCATTCACCCAATCGAGATGCGCGAGGTACCACTCCACTGTTTTGCGAATGCCGCTCTCAAACTGTTGCGTGGGACGCCAATTCAGTTCCTGCGCGAGCTTTGTGGCATCGATGGCATAGCGGCGGTCGTGACCCGGGCGGTCCTTGACATAGGTGATGAGCCTTCTTCGGCTGCCGATGGCCTGGTCGGGATGAAGTTCGTCGAGGATGTCGCAGATGGCTGTGACAACGTCGATGTTGGTGCGTTCGCTGTTACCGCCGATGTTATATGTTTCGCCAACGCATCCGTTTTCGAGCACGCAGCGAATTGCAGCGCAATGATCCTCGACAAAAAGCCAATCGCGTACGTTGAGGCCGTCCCCGTAAACCGGCAGAGGCTTGCCTTCGAGCGCATTAAGAATCATGAGCGGGATAAGCTTCTCGGGAAACTGATACGGGCCATAATTATTGGAACAGTTGGTAGTAAGCACAGGAAGACCGTAGGTATGTTGCCAGGCGCGAACGAGAAAATCGGAGGATGCCTTGGATGCCGCATAAGGACTGTTAGGAGCGTAGGGAGTGGTTTCCCGGAAGGCTGGGTCACCTGGCTGGAGAGTGCCATAAACCTCGTCTGTTGATACATGCAGAAACCGGAATTCTGCCTTGGCGTTGCCGGGAAGCGATTCCCAGTAGGTCCGAGTCTGCTGAAGTAAAGCAAAGGTTCCGAAGATATTGGTCTGCATAAAGGCTGACGGCCCGGTAATGGAACGGTCAACGTGGCTCTCAGCGGCGAAGTGCACAATGGCGCGCGGCTTGTACTCTTTTAGGAGCGAGGTAACAAGAGGTTCATCACAGATGTCGCCTTTGACGAAAATATGGCGCGGGTGACCTTCAAGAGATTGCAGGTTGCTGCGATTTCCTGCGTAGGTAAGCAGGTCGAGGTTTATGAGGCTCGCGCCGGTTTTGGCAATCCCTTCGAGGACGAAGTTTGAACCAATGAACCCGGCGCCGCCAGTTACCAGAATTGTGTCGTTCATAGAAAATCTTCTCTCAGGCAAGGAACCCGGTCATTGGATTACAGCGATCGCAGCCGCACCAAGAGCTAATTGCGAGAATAGCTGCGACCATTCAAGAAAACTACGCATAGCTGATGCGCCATAGACCTTTTCCGGAACGACGATGGTGTCGCCAGGATAGATCGACATGGAATCAAAGGTATTTCCCCAAACTCCGCTGGCAGCTACACGGCTGACAACCGAGCCGTCGGCGCGGATTACAAAGGCGTGCTTCTTGTCCGCGTTACGGTTAGGCCCACCTGCCAGATGCAGATAATCGCCAATGCGACGACCCGGAACATATATAAATGAGTTCTGATC
>JASHRS010000014.1 GCA_030037215.1 Silvibacterium sp.
AACCGCTCCGCCCACCAGAAACAGCGGCACATCCGACCCGACTTCAGCCGCAATCCGCAGTTTTTCCGGCCCTGAAAGCGGCGCAATGCCCATCCCCGCTAACTCCCGCTCCAGCGCAATCAGCGCCGCCGCCGCATTCGCCGACCCCGCGCCCATCCCACCCTGCACCGGAAGCCGTTTCTCAATGTGAATTTCGACCTCAGCAGTCGCGCCCAGCGCCTCCAGTGCCAGCGTCACCGCCTGGTACGCGGTATTCCGCTCCGCCTGCCCCTTCTCACTTGACGGGACCCGCGCATCATTACTCGTCACCGAAACGCGCACTGTATTCGACCGCCGCGCTGTCACCGTCACCAGATCATGCGCCGCCAGCGTCTGGTATAGCGTCGTCAGCCCGTGAAAACCATCCGGTCGACCTGGCCCGATGGCCAGCCCCAGATTGATCTTCGAAAACGAACGGAGAGTTGTGGGCATAAGTTAAGACGATTGTAGCGAGATAGGCCGGAACTTCAGAAGAAGATATAACCGCACAAAGATTCTGGAATCGTGGTGCAGGGGCTTGAGATACTAGGCTCGTGCTGCGGCTGACCAGAGCAAGCGAAGACGAGCAAAAGAAGCTTCTATGGGCTGCCAGCGATGCGCCTGTCTCAAGCCCAAACTTACTGGCACTGGAAGGCGGTCTACGCAGCACCCTGCCGTTCGGGTTCGCGCACGATCTCTGTCGCAGGGAGATTGGTAGAGGACATCGCGACTTCGAAGTAGCGCGTGCGGCCATGCAACAGTGGATTGAATTCGATCTGGAATGGGTGAAAGTTATAAATCCGAATTCTCGGGTTTTGTCTGGAGAACTGGTTGCTGTTGAAGCGCACACCGCATATCTCTGGTCGATCAACTTCAGCCGTGTGGTTGAAGTAGTGAACACCCCAACGAAATTCGGCTTTATGTACACCACGACTGCGCTGCATATCGAAGAGGGGCAGGAGCGTTTCTTGATCGAATTTGATCCCGGGAACGAAGCGGTGTTCTACGTGATTGAGGCAGTCTCCCGCCCTAGGCATGTCTTGGCGCGGATCGGGTATCCAATCTCACGCACGATGCAGCATCGATTTCAAAGAGATTCGATAGTTCGAATGAAGCATGCTGTTCTGGAAAGCTAGTTTACAGAGAGCGCTAGCCTTCCCAGCGCCGGAATACCAGCGACCCGTTAATCCCACCGAACCCGAACGGGTTCGACAGCGCAGCCTTAATCATTGCGTCCCAATATTTATTGGGCACGCGATCGAGGCAGCATCCGTTTTTCCAGATTATCCCGAAGCTGGATTATTGACCTCGGAAGCATCAGGAACCAACACAAAATTGCGCCAAGCCTTCCCGTTGGAGGGCGATTCGCCGCCTGTGGGTCAGAAAAGGCCCGGCGCAGGTTAGCTAAGATCAGGAAAATCTACAGCAGTTTAATCGAAGACACTACGAGCGTATCTCCCTGGACATCTCCAGTGACGTTCACGCGCAAGTGGTCCGTTTCCTGAGTGGCTTCCAAAGCCTTAACCATCTCTTTATTTCCTGCGGGATCGAACTTAAGGAACCGGTTGTCGCTGGTCAAAATACCAAATCCGCTCTTTTGGCATCCCAGCGCGCACGAACGGGTATGAGCGTCAGGATTGGCGGCGGCTTTCTTGGAGCAGCTCACGTCGATTACCGGTACATTTTCAAACGAGGCGGATTCAGCCAGGGCAGGCAGTGCGCCCAGTCCCAGCAGAATTAGAAAAGTGGCGATTTTCTTCATGGTGTTTCCTCCGTAAAGCTTTGTGTTGCCTACCGGCCTTCTGCAAATAGATGCGTTGGCGCGCTCGTGCTCTTCGCGGCCGCTGCGTGGCGGTCGCGTACCGTCGACAATTGCGACAGGGCAAACGCGCCGATTGCAATTTCAACGTCGCGCATGGCGAGATCGAAAAACATCCCTGTCGTCAGCAGATTCAGCGCGATGCCGAACAGCCAGAACATGATGATGTAACTGCCGATCTTTGTCCAGCGGCTCAGTACGACCAGGCCCGCGACAATTTCTACCGCGCCAACAACGTGCATAAATGTCACCGGGCTGACCGGCACAACTTTTGTCGCCAGGGGGCTCAGGTACATCTGCCAGTCCGCCAGCTTATTGAAATACTTATCAATACCGGTGATGACCGGTCCGGCTCCCAGTCCGATCTTCAGCGCCCACCACGCGACATTCAAGTGGCTATCGAAATCCTTCATCTTCTTGCCCTCTGCTGACAAGAGTTTTGGAGACGAGGATTGGTTACACTGGATTGCGATTAATTCGGGAAACGATCGTGCGGCGCCGGATATCTGTAACCTCCTGCGGCCGATCCGACTCTATTAACTATGGCAATTGCCAGCGCAGTACTTCTGGAGACAGCCAAACGCGAGGGCTGGACCGATCTTGAAGTCATCGAGCGCGTCAAGGCGGGAGAGACTGCCCTGTATGAAATCATCATGCGCCGCTACAACCAGCGGCTTTATCGCGTTGTGCGCTCCATCCTGCGGGAAGACAGCGAAGCGGAAGACGTCATACAGGACGCGTACGTCCTGGCCTATCAGCATCTTTACCAATACCGTGGTCCCGCGCCATTTTCAGCGTGGCTTACGCGCATCGCCGTCAACGAAGCACTGCATCGGCTCCGCATGCACAAACGCAACCTTTCGATCGAGGACATCGATGGCGATGGAGAGGCAATGAATATCACGGAAACTTCGCTTAATCCGGAACAAAGAGCGTCGGTCGCTGAACTGGGCCATCTGCTTGAAGACGCCGTGCTTGACCTTCCGCTGCAATATCGCGCAGTCGTGATGCTTCGGGACATTGAAGACCTCAGCACTGCGGAGACCGCCGCCGCACTCGACATCTCAGAGGAGAACGTAAAGATTCGTCTTCACCGCGGTCGAACCCTGGCGCGCAATCGGCTGTTTGAGCGCGTCGGATCGAATGCCAAAAAAGCATTTCCATTCATGGGCGTCCGCTGTGACCGGGTAGTGGCCAACGTCTTCCGGCAGCTTGAGAAATTGTCGACTGAAGATATGCGTGGGTAAACGAGGTGGTCTTTTCCCCTAATCCGGGTAGCGGCGGAACACCAGCGACCCGTTAATCCCGCCGAAGCCGAACGAGTTCGACAACGCTGCCTTGATGGTTGCGTCCTGGTATTTGTTCGGAACGTAATCCAGGCGGCATTCGGGATCTGGGTTCTCGAGATTGATCGTCGGCGGAATCTTCTGATGCATGAGAGCAAGAACTGTGATCCCGGCTTCGAGTCCACCTGCTCCGCCGAGCAGGTGACCGGTCATCGACTTCGTCGCGCTCACCTTGAGCTTTTTGCTCAGCGCATGCTCGCCAAACACAACCTCGATCGCGCGTGACTCATTTCCATCGCCCAGCGGAGTCGACGTCGCATGCGCGTTCACATAGTCAATGTCCGTCGGCTGCATCTTCGCGTCGTGTAACGCCGCGCGCATGCTGCGCTGCGCTCCTTCACCCTCCGGAGCAATTCCCGTCATGTGATACGCGTCCGCGCTCATGCCGTAGCCGCAAATCTCCGCCAGAATCTTTGCCCCACGTGCCTTCGCGTGCTCCAGCTCTTCCAGGATCAGAATTCCCGCGCCTTCGCCGACCACAAATCCGTCGCGGTCTTTATCGAAAGGCCGGCTCGCCCGCGTCGGCTCATCGTTGCGCGTCGACAGCGCGCGCATCGCCGCAAATCCGCCCACGGACATCGGCGTCACCGCCGCCTCCGACCCTCCCGCGATCATCACATCCGCATCGCCGTGCTCGATAATCCGGAACGCGTCTCCAATCGAGTTGGCGCTCGTGGTGCAGGCCGTTGCCGTGGCCGAAATCGGTCCTTTGGCGCCGTATTTAATGCTCACCTGCCCCGCCGCCATATTCACAATGGCCGCCGGAATGAAGAAGGGAGATATCTTGCGCGGCCCGCCATTCATAAGGTTCGTGTGCTCGCGTTCGATAATCTCGAACCCGCCGATGCCCGACCCGATAAACACGCCCACCCGTTCGGAATTAGCCGCGTCGATCTTCAGCCCCGCCGACTCCACCGCTTCATGCACTGCGCCCAGCGCCAGATGAATGAACCGCGCCATCTTGCGCGATTCCTTCTTGTCGATAAAGTTCAGCGGATCGAAGCCCTTCACCTCGGCAGCAAACGTCACCGGATAACCCGTAGCATCGAACTGCGTGATGGGAGCCATCCCGCTCTTGCCCGCAAGCAGGTTTTCCCAGGCCTCAGGCGCAGTGTTCCCCACAGCGCAAATCAGCCCAAGTCCGGTAACGACGACGCGCCGTTGCAAAGTTACTTGCCGCCTTTCGCGTTCTTCTCGATGTAGTCGATCGCGTCCTTTACGGTCTTGATCTTCTCGGCATCTTCATCGGGAATCTCGATGTCGAAGGCCTCTTCAAACTGCATCACCAGCTCGACTACATCGAGCGAGTCTGCGCCAAGGTCTTCCTGAAACGACGCGCTCGGCGTCACTTCCGCCTCATCCACCTGTAGCTGCTCGACAATAATCTGCTTTACCTTCTCGTCCACTGCTGCCATTTGATTCTCCTAAGTAAATAACTGAAAACTGCTTCGGAGCGAACTCGGACACACCAATAGCTTAGACGCGAAAAGCGCCGCCCCGAAACTTCAAGTCTAACGAGGACTTGCCGTCCCGGCAAATGCGCTTCGCATTGGCATAAAAGCAGCGCAAATCCCATCCTGTCGAAGCAAGTCCCGGGCTGGCCATCCAGGGTTTATAGTCAGGCCATGCTCCCCGAAATTGGAATCGCCCTCGCCGCCGGAATTCTTGGCTGGGTCCTCGCCTGGGCGCTCGGCCGCAGCCGCCTGCAGCAGGAAAAACAGCGCGCTGACCAGCTGGCCGCCGATCTTGCCCAGCGGACGGCAGCGCTCCAGGCCGCGCAACGTGAGCAGGACGATGCGCGTAAAGAATACGCCGAGCGCAATGCCTCCCAGCGGGAGGAGATCGCGCGGCTCTCCGCAGCCCGCAGCCACCTTGAGCAGGATGGAGATCGTGCAGCAACGGCCCTGGAAGAGCTCCGGGCCGAAAACTCCCGCGTGCGCAACGAGCTTTCAACCGTGCAGACCGAATTGGCCGCGCTCCGCAGCTCCCTGGAGTCTGAAAAAAAGAACTCGCAGGAGAAGCTTGCTCTGCTCAGCGAAGCCCGCTCCGAGCTGGCAAACCAGTTCAAGTCCCTGGCCAACGACATCCTCGAGGAAAAATCCAAACGCTTTACCGAACAGAACCAGGCGAACCTCGGCCAGTTGCTCGACCCGCTCAAAACCAAATTCGGCGAATTCCAGCAGAAGGTCGAGAGCCTCGAAAAAGAAGGTATCACCGGGCGCACAGAGCTGAAGTCGCAGATCGAACAGCTGCGAACGTTGAACGAACGGCTCTCACAGGACGCCACCAATCTCGTCACTGCGCTCAAAGGCTCGTCAAAAACGCAGGGCGACTGGGGCGAGTTCGTGCTCGAAAACATTCTTGAGTCCTCAGGCCTGCGCAAAGACTACGAATACCGAGTACAGGAGAGCTTCACCCGCGATGATCGCTCACGCGCCCGCGTCGACGTCATCCTCGACCTGCCCGAAGGCCGACACATCATTCTCGACTCCAAAGTGTCGCTCAACGCTTACAACGACTACTGCGTGGCCGAAGACGAGGCCACTCGTGAAGCCGCGTTGGCACGGCACCTTGCTTCGGTACGCAACCACATCCGCGACCTCTCGCAACGAAATTACCCGGCGCTCTTCGAGCTCGGCTCCCTCGACTTCGTTGTGATGTTCGTCCCCATCGAGCCGGCCTTCATGCTCGCCATCGCCCGCGACGGCAAGCTGTGGCAGGAGGCGTGGGACCGCAACGTTCTGCTCGTCAGCCCCAGCACGCTGCTCTTCGTTCTGCGCACGGTTTCCCATCTCTGGCGGCAGGAGCAGCAAACCCGCAACGTGCAGGACATCGTGAAACGCGGCGGCGAACTTTATGACAAGCTTTCTGCATTTGTGAAGGACCTGACCGACGTTGGCAAAAGCCTTGATGCCGCGCGAGTCAGCTTTGAGGAAGCACAGAAAAAACTCGTCACCGGCAAGGGCAACGCTATCCGCCAGGCTGAAATGCTGAAAACCCTCGGTGTCAAGCCATCGAAAAGCATGCCGCCGACACTCGTTGAGCAATCTGGGGAATCCGAATCGCTGGAGCTGACCGCCGGCGAAGAGAAAAAATAGTCTTCCCGGTCTGTCAAGTCCCGGGATCGCAACGCGGCAGCTAACTCACTCACTTAAAATATAGTTATCTCCCGTCGCTCAATGTCGTTGAATACCTTCTAGCCTGATAAAATAGAGATAAGGGATAAGAGTAAAGGGCCGCATCGAGCGGCCCTTTACTCTTTATGAGGAGGAAAATTCCTTAAAACTTAGCAGAATCAACGATATGGTGCAGTTAGCAACCTCACGCTCCAATGAAATCAATGATTTACCGAATCTACCATGCCTGAAAACATTGCAGAATGAAGGATATACACCAATATCCGGAAGAAAATTTCGCGGGATGGGAGCTGTTCAGACGCAGACCCCGAATCCCCGGCTCAATCAGCAGAAAACCCAGTGAAATGAATGACGAGTGCAATTCACCGGCCCTGAAAGTTCAATGGAATCAATCAGTTACTGGAATCAAGCTTTCTTGAAAACCGAGCAGAATGAATGACTTGCATCAGAAGTGGATAAAAAGACGGGGGTGGGGGTAAAGGGAGTGGAGACCCGATTCCACGATCAACAGGAGTAGCCGCGCGAGCGGGTCCTGCCTCGACGCACAGTCCTAAGCCGTTGCGAACGCTGCCGCCCGTGCCGGAGTCTTGTCCTTCACGCGCGACCGCTTCTCGGCGCTCAGCGTGGTCAGTTCCCATGCCGAGCGGTCCTGCAACAGCCGCGATACCAGCGCCGTGTGCATTGCATGCCCGGCTCGTTCGGCAACAACGTGGCCGAGGATATGATGCCCTGCCAGCGCGAGATCGCCGATCAGATCAAGAACTTTGTGCCGTACAAATTCATCGTCGAAGCGCAGCGGTCCATTCAGCACGCGCTGCCGGTTCAGAATGATGGCAGACTCCTCAGAGACGCCGCGGATCAGGCCCATGTTGCGCAACATCTCTTCGTCTTCCTTGAAGCCGAAGGTCCGCGCTGGAGCAATCTGCGCTGCGTAATCACGCGTGGCCAGATCGACGACGAATCCCTGTTTGCCGATCGGAGTCGGAAAGTCAATCTTGTAGGAGACGCTGTAACCCTCGCCCGGGTATACGCCGATGAACTTGCCGCCCTCGCGCACTTCCATGCTTTTCAGGATGCGGATATATTCGCGGCGTCGGCGCTGGGTCTTCAGGCCGATGGATCGGAACGCCTCCACATACGGCAGCGCACTGCCGTCGAGGATAGGAAGCTCCAGGTTATCGATCTCGATGATCAGGTTATCGACGCCCATGCCGATCAGTGCCGACAAAAGATGCTCAGTCGTTTGAATGAGCACGCCCTTGCGCATCAGGCTGGTGGCATAGCTGACCTTCGCAACGTTGCGTCCGGTCGCGGAAATTTCAAAGTTGTCGAGATCGGTGCGACGGAAGAGTATCCCGCACCCGGCCGGAGCCGGAAGTAATCGTATCGAGACGGGCACCCCGCTGTGGAGACCGATGCCGGAGAAGCTTACTGCATCCGCAATCGTGTGTTCAAAGTGCGATGATTCGTTCAAACGCAGATCCTAGTGCCCCAAAAAGGCTACGAAGGCATAGACTACTTGTGTGCCACGAAGTTGCGTTGTGGCAGAATTACCACAATCCGAGGCGAAAACCGCACAGTTACCGCGGAGCAGAAATCCGGGGGTCGAGTTGAAATCGCCTGTAAAAGCAATTACTTACGATATGGTCCGCCTTCTCAAGGCGGCTCGGCAGCGCCAGACTGAGTCCCTTACGCTGCTCCGTGCTCTTGTCGAGCTTGAGTCTCCCAGCGATCACAAGGCCGCCGTCGATCAGTGTGTTGAGTTTACCGCTGAAGTCGCGACGAAGCTCGGCGCAAACGTCCGGCGCCACCGCAGGCGCGATGCCGGGGACATTCTTGAAGCCCGTTTCGATCCCGGCAACTCCGGCAAGCGCAGCTCAAAGCCGCTTCTGCTTCTGGGCCATCTCGACACCGTATGGCCGCTGGGCACGCTTGCCGGAATGCCGTTCAAAATCGAAAAGGGACGCGCATGGGGGCCGGGCGTGCTCGACATGAAGGCCGGCGTCGCAATGGCGCTGACCGCGCTCGATTTCCTGAAAGAAGAAGATCTGCTTCCTCGTCCTGTCATCCTGCTGCTGGCCGGCGATGAAGAAACCGGAAGCCACGCTTCCCGCGCAATCACGGAGAAAACTGCGCAGCGGTGCGAGGCTGTCTACGTTCTTGAGCCTGCGCAGGGCCTTGAAGGCGCGTATAAGACGGCACGCAAGGGCATCGCGAACTACCGCGTTCATGTGACCGGCGTCGCAGCACACAGCGGCGTCAACTTTGAGCAGGGTCACTCAGCAATCACGGAGCTGGCTCGACAGGTTGGTGTTATTGAATCGTGTACCAATCTGGAACGCGGCATCACAATAAATGTTGGAACCATTCAGGGTGGAACGCGGTCTAACGTTGTAGCAGCAGAGGCTTGGGCCGAAGTCGATGCCCGCGTCGTTCGCGCAGCGGACTTTCCCGCGCTTGATCGTCGGCTGAAGAATCTGCGCGTTCGGGACAGAGGCTGCGTCCTGAAGGTGGAGGGCAGCCTGAATCGCCCGCCGATGGAGCGCACGCGCGCAACCGTAGCTCTCTATAGGCGCGCAGCGACTCTTGCCGCGGGGATGGGTTTCGAACTGCAGGAAGCTTCGACCGGCGGAGGGTCGGACGGCAACTTCACGTCGGCGTTGGGTATCCCAACGCTCGACGGAATGGGCGCGGTGGGCGAAGGCGCGCACGCGCGGAACGAGTCGGTTGTGTTGAAGAAGCTTGCTCCCAGAACGGCGCTGCTGGCGGCAATGATATGCGAGCCGTGAGTAAGCTTTAAGGAGGGAACGATGCTGAAGATCGTCGAATACGGGCTGCTTGCGGTATCGCTGCTGGTGGTCATCGGGCTGATCGTCAGCGGTTCCCGCAACAACCCGGAATCTCAATCTGCCCAACAACCTGAGCTCGCCAACGACACTCCCAAAGCACAGGAGCCAGGCAAAAACCACTGATGCTACAGCATGAATGACGGCGGAGTCATATCTCGCTTGGAGCTGTGTTCAGGATTCCGGCAATCACCTCCGTCATGCGGTTCCACTTGCCGGTTTCGGCCTTCAACTGCGCGCGCCCCGCGGCCGTCAGCCGGTAGAACTTCGCGCGGCGGTTATTCTCCGACTCGCCCCACTCGCTGGTAATCGCGCCCTGGTGCTCCAGCCGGTAGAGCGCAGGATAAAGCGAACCTTGCTGAATCTCGAGATGGTTGCCCGAAATTTGCTGAATCCGCAGCAGGATTCCGTAACCATGCTGAGGTCCAAGTGACACGGCTTTTAGAATCAGCATATCCAGCGTGCCCTGCAAAATGTCGAGTTGCTTATTCATGACTCTCCTTGGCTGTCTCAGAGAGAGTAAGGGGCATTCTCCAAGATTGTCAAGGAGAGGCTGGCCAATGGCCAAATCTGGCCGACGTGCGCATCGTGAAAACAGGCTGTAATCTTCTGTCAGACCGTACGCATGAAGATCCTGCACGTCATTCCAACCCTTTCTCCAGCCAGCGGTGGGCCGGCCGAGGCAGTGCGCCAAATCGCCATCTCCTATCCGGAGATTGGCGTCGAAGCGGAGATCGTCTGCCTCGATGACCCCGGCTCGCCCTGGTTTGCCGGCATTCCGGCGCAGATACATGCTCTCAGTCAACGCAGTGGAGCCTACAGTTATTCACCGCTGCTTCGAGCTTGGCTGCGTCAGAATGTGGCACGGTTTGACGGTGTCGTCGCGCATGCAATGTGGGTCTACGCGAGCCTGGCTGCGTCGCGGGCAGCACGTGGCCGGGTCCCATATGCGGTGTTTCCCCACGGCATGCTCGATCCCTGGTTCCGGCGCCGATACCCACTGAAACATCTGAAAAAGTGCCTGTATTGGCCGATTCAGTATCCAGTATTACGCGATGCGATTGCAGTGTTGTTCACCAGCAGGCTCGAGAGCGAGTTGGCGCCGCAAAGCTTCTGGCCGCATGAATGGAGAAGCCTGGTAGTTCCTTACGGCACCAACGGACCTTCCACAAACATTGAAGCGCAGCAGCAGGCGTTCAATAATTT
>JASHRS010000113.1 GCA_030037215.1 Silvibacterium sp.
ATGAGCCAATCGGACGTTTCGGATCGCTTAGCCCGGCACGAGACCGCCGGATAGCGTTCGCAACCGTTTTGAGCGCGTCGTCCTGACCGATTACGCGTTCGCGCAATCTGCTCTCCATTTCGACAAGTTTTGTGACTTCGCCTTCGAGCATCTTGGATACTGGAATGCCCGTCCACTTGCTCACGATGCGTGCGATGTCCTCTTCGTCAACCTCTTCCTTCAGCATGCGCGGGCCGGAGACCTTCTCCTGCTCTGCTGTCAGCTTCTTCATCTCGGCTTCAAGCTTAGGCAGATCGCCGTATTGGATCTGTGCTGCCCGCTCCAGATTGCCGCGCCGCGTCTGTTCCTCGGCCTCGAACCGGAGAGCCTCGATCTGCTTCTTCACTTCGCTCAACCGGGTGATGGCCTCGCGCTCTTTCTGCCAGCGAGCCCGCAGTCCGGTCGCTTTTTCGCGCAGAGTGGCAAGTTCGCGGTCCACTTCCTTGAGGCGGTCTTTCGAATTTTTGTCCGTCTCGCGCTTCAGCGCGGCCTTTTCGATTTCAAGCGACGTGGCCTCGCGCTCAATCTGATCAATTTCGGTCGGAACCGAGCCAATCTGAATGGCCAGGGAAGCCGCAGCCTCGTCGACCAGGTCAATCGCCTTGTCAGGCAGAAAGCGGTCTGAGATGTAGCGATGCGAAAGCGTTGCTGCTGCCACAATCGCCGAGTCCTTGATACGAACCTTGTGGTGCGACTCGTACCGCTCTTTGAGCCCGCGCAGAATCGCAATCGTGTCCTCGACATTCGGCTCGCCGACAAACACGATCTGGAAACGCCGTTCCAGGGCCGCGTCCTTCTCAATGTATTTGCGGTATTCGTTCAACGTAGTTGCGCCGATAGCGCGCAACTCGCCGCGCGCCAGCGCCGGCTTCAGCATGTTCGAGGCGTCAATGGCTCCTTCCGCTGCGCCCGCGCCGACGAGCGTGTGCAACTCGTCGATGAACAGAATGATCTGCCCGTTCGAGTCTTCAATTTCTTTCAGGATCGCCTTCAGCCTGTCCTCAAACTCGCCGCGATACTTCGCGCCCGCCAGCATCGATCCCAGGTCGAGCGAGATTACTCGCTTGTCGCGCAGAATCTCCGGCACATCGCCATGCACAATCCTCCGCGCAAGGCCCTCGACGATGGCCGTTTTGCCGACACCCGGCTCGCCGATCAAAACGGGGTTATTTTTCGTCCGCCGCGAAAGCACCTGAATCACGCGTCGAATCTCCTCGTCGCGCCCAATCACCGGATCGAGCTTGCCACGACGGGCAAGTTCGGTCAGGTCCTTCGCGTATTTCTCAAGCGCCTGGAACTTCGCCTCCGGATTCTGGTCCGTGACGCGCTGTGTTCCGCGTACTGTTGTCAGACTCTTCAGAATCGCATCGTGTGTCGCGCCAAAGCTGGCCAGCAATAACTGGGCGTCATCATTCTTCGCATTGGCCAGCGCGAGCAGCAGGTGCTCGGTTGAGACGTACTCGTCCTTAAAGTTATCCGCCTCTTTGAATGCCTGCTCAAAAACTTTATTCAGCGCCGCAGAAGCGCCAGGCTGCGCTGCGCCGCCGCTGACTTTGGGCAGCTTGCTTATCGCCTCCTGAACCTTGGCCTGCAACTGCGCCGCGGGCACGCCGATTTTCTCAAGGACGGGGACAATGATTCCCTCCTTGTCATCGACCAGCGCGGCCAGCAGGTGCAGCGGCAGAATTTCAGGATTCCCATTCTCCGCCGCGAGCTGGCTTGCAGCCTGCACTGCCTCCTGCGATTTCACAGTAAATTTTTCCCAACGAATCGCCATGATTTTTTTCCGTTATGTAATTTAATTTCTCAAAACAAAAGAAGGAGTTTGGCAGCCGAGGTTCATCGCTCTTCGCCAACCTCCTCCCACGATAGTTTGTCGCGCACTGCGCGCTTTTGCTTAGGCTGCGGTCTTGGCACTCTCAGCCGGCTTGCCGGCGCCTTCTATCTGCTTCGAAGTGCTGCCTACCTGCACCTTAATCTGCTTCGGCTTCGCTTCCGCCCGCTTTTCGAGCTTGATAGAGAGCACGCCAGCATCATAGTCCGCTTTCACGCTGTCCGGGTTCACCGTGTTTGGAATGGTGAAAGCGCGATAGAAGCTGCCATAGCGGCGCTCAATCCTATGAAAGTTCTCTTCCTTCTCTTCCTTCTCGAACTTGCGTTCTCCGCGAACGATCAGAGTGTTGTTCTCAAGCTGAATGTCCAAGTCTTCCTGTTTCATGCCCGGAACTTCGAGTTTAAGGACGATCTTCTGGCCGTCCTCATAGATGTCTACGGGCGGAACGAAAGCCGCGGTAGCCACCGGTTCGTTTTCGGCATTTCCGCGATTGAAGTCCTGAAAGATTGAGTTCAAACGGTTCTGCAAGGTAGTCATTTCACGAAAAGGATCCCAACGAGTGATAGCCATAAGGTTTCTCCAGAATTTAGAGGTATTGGCCGGTCGAGGATCGGCCTGCAGTTAATCTGATAAATACTATAGCACATTTGATTCATAAAATATGAGTGTATTATTATCACATTTTACTGAGATCAATTGTCTCTGCTACAAACCGCGATTAAGTTGTTTTAACAAATATGGTTATATTTGAACTTCCGGCTCTGCACACGGCTTGAAAATCACGGGTATTTATTAGCCGGGAGCATTTTTTTGGTTTTCTGGAAACATATTTCACTTCATCAAAGGCTTTCCCCTTGACCCCGCCTCGCAGCATCCCGAGAATAGAGAGGTTATCTCTAGTTTGAGGAATCTATGGCTGCCTATCTGCTTATCGTTGTGGCTGTTCTGAGCCGGGTTGTACCCCATCCCGGGTGGCTCAATTTCACCGCGGTTGGCGGCTCGTTGCTCTATTTTGGTGCGCGGCGCCCGCTGCGCGAGATGTGGATTCCGGTCACAGTGCTTGCCGTCACTGACTACTACCTCACGGTTTTCTACTACAGCTACGCGTTCCATATTTCGGCTTACCTGATCACCTGGACCTGGTATGCCGCGATCCTCGTTCTCGGATACATCCTGCTGGCGAAGAAAACTTCCATAGCCCGCGTGAGCGCAGCCGTTCTGCTTGCGCCCACGTCATTTTTCCTGATTACGAATTTCGCTGCGTGGGCTGCGATGCCGCAGATCTATCCGCGCAGCTTCCTTGGGCTCGAACTCTCGTACATTGCCGGTCTGCCGTTTTATCGCAACGACCTGCTTTCGACCACGATCGTTGTTGGACTCGCCTTCGGTTTCCCGGCAGTCGCGCATGTGATTGCGCATCATCGGCAGCCAGCGAATATTTAAATCGAGATTCAGAACTCAGAAACAATGAGGCGGCTGGACAGCCGCCTTTTTTCTTTGCGCAACTTCGATCATCGAGCCGTGTCCTAGCGCATGTAAGGAGAACGACCGATGAAGTTCCTCAAACCCATGTCTGTTTTATTTTCTCTCGTTGTGGCGGCCGCAGCATTGCCGTCTGTTGCCAACGCGCAGTATTACGCGCCGCGTCAGCCCGCGACGACGCCGGTTCTGTTGTTGGGGACCGCGCACGTGGATGGTCTGACGGACCATGATGACATCAAAGTGGGGCGTTATGCCGGACGCTTCCACTCAGTGTTGCTTAAGGTGCAGTACGCGCCGATCCAGTTTGACCATGTGGTGATTCATTACGGCGACGGCCAGGCGGAGACGCTGCCGGTAAGGACCTACATCGGAGTGGGGCGCAGCAGCCGCTGGATCGTGCTGCCAGGCGGCGACCGGATGATCAAGAGCCTTGAGCTATGGTATGCACGCGCTGAACCCGGCAATCCGATGAAGCCAGAGGTAGAGCTGTACGGGGCGCTCTAAACTTTGACCGACGAGAGCGCCAGCTTCGCTGCTTCGATAGTTTGGTTGATGTCGTCCATCGAGTGAGCAGTACTCAAAAAAGCCGCCTCAAACTGTGAGCAGGGAAGCCACACTCCCTGCTCCAGCATGGCACGGTGAAACCGTCCAAAGGCCGCAGTATCGGATTTCGCTGCCGAGTCGTAATCCGTCACGGGACCGGGCGTAAAGAACCACGTAAACATCGAACCCACCCGGTTGGCCACCATGGCCACACCCGCCCGCGCACTCTCCGCAACTATTCCGCCTACCAGTGCTTCGCTTCGTGATTCCAGCAGTGGGTAGACTTCATCCCGATGCTCAAGGAGATGGCCGACAGTCGCAATGCCCGCAGCCATCGCCAGCGGATTCCCGCTCAGCGTTCCTGCCTGGTATACCGGTCCCAGTGGGGCCAACAGGTCCATGATGTCAGCCCGTCCGCCAAACGCGGCGCACGGCAGTCCGCCGCCAATGATCTTACCCAGCGTCGTCAGGTCCGGAGTAATCCCGTAAAGCTCCTGCGCCCCGCCTGCCGCCACGCGAAAGCCGGTCATGACTTCGTCAAAAATCAGCAGTGCGCCCTCGCGGTTCGTGATCTCGCGCAGAGCTTGAAGGTATCCCGGAGCGGGCGGAATGCATCCCGCATTGCCGACTACCGGCTCGACAATCACGCAAGCGATCTCTTTTGGGTGTGCAGCGAAAGCGTCTTCGACGGCCTGCGCATCGTTGTACGGCAAAGCCAGTGTAAGGTGCGCAATCTCATCCGGAACCCCGGCCGAGCCGGGAATCCCAAACGTCGCGACGCCCGATCCCGCCTTCACCAGCAGACCATCCGAGTGGCCGTGATAGCAGCCCTCGAATTT
Organism: Silvibacterium sp.; assembly: GCA_030037215.1. GTDB lineage: Bacteria > Acidobacteriota > Terriglobia > Terriglobales > Acidobacteriaceae > Silvibacterium. The sequence goes on from JASHRS010000113.1 coordinate 4,738, forward strand.
CACAATGAACTTACGGTCGGTAAAGGCCCGCGCCAGCCGGATGGCTGACATTGTGGCCTCGGTGCCGGAGCTGACGAAGCGCAGCTTGTCGATGGAAGGGAAGGCCTTGATGACCAGCTCGGCGAGATCGGCCTCGGAGGCGGTGGATGCGCCGAAGCTCGCGCTGTGGGCTGCCGCTTCACGAATTGCGTCGACGGCGGGCGGGGAGGCGTGGCCGAGGATCATCGGTCCCCATGAGCCGAAGTAGTCGATATAGCGATTGCCGTCTGCGTCGTAGAGGTAGGCTCCCTCGCCGCGCTCTACAAAAGGCGGATCGCCTCCAACTGCGCGAAACGCTCGCGCGGGCGAGTCAACGCCGCCGGGCAAAAATCGTTCTGCACGCTGCTGGAGCGCCTTCGAGAGGGTGAGAGTTACGGGCATGATTCAAGTATAGAGGCGCAGCGTAACTACCAGTTTTGGCGTTCTTCGAGATAGATTTTCGTGTAATCCAGGTAATTCCGCGCGTATTTAAGAATCAAATCCCTGTCGTCTGAGGTAAGCTCGCGTCTGACTTTGGCTGGAACTCCGGCCACCAATGACCTCGGCGGAACGATCATGTGCTCCGGGACCACAGCGCCCGCGGCAACGATCGACCCTTCGCCGATGCGCGCATCGTTCATGATCGTCGCGCCCATCCCGATCAGGCACACATCTTCAACTACGCAACCGTGGACGGTCGCGTTGTGACCGATGGTGACATATTCGCCGACAATGACCGGATAAAGATGCCGCATCCCGTGGAGTACAGCGCAGTCCTGCACGTTGGAATGTGCGCCGACTCGAACGTAGTGCACATCGCCGCGGACAACGGCATTCATCCATACGCTGGCATGCTCGCCGAGAATTACATCGCCGATGATCTGCGCCGACACGTCCACATAGCAGCTTTCGGGGGTGACCGGCGTGTGGCCCTGGTAGGAGCGGATCATGGTTCTTAGTTTAAGCCTGCTGCTTCAGGAGCGCGCGATGATCGTTTATCCTCAAAAAGAACATGCCCGAAGACGCAATTCCACACCTGTCCGGCTACAGTGATGCCGAACTCGACCAGGCTTTTGCCGCTGTCTCGC
>JASHRS010000114.1 GCA_030037215.1 Silvibacterium sp.
CTCTCGCAACAATGCAATGTCCTAATTGCTCACTCCTAAAATGCTTCTCCAATGTTGATCTATGTTGTGTGGCTGTTGTCACACATGCGTAATCTGCGCGGAGGTCGATGTGGTTTTGCCGGCACAACGCAGCTTATCGATTCCTATTCCTCCGGCAAACTGTCAGTTCATGAAACAGGGTGCGGAACTCGTGCGGGGAGTATCGCTTATCTCTGGCGCCTGAAGTTGAGATTTGCCTGTGCGCGCTCGGCAATTGCTGCGTCAGCATGGCGCGAAAGCGCTTCGATCTGATCATGAGCTGCGGACCGCAGCGACAGCAGCAACGTGATCGATCGTTCGCGCAAAGATGGCGGCCCTTGCATAATTTTGTGATACAGATCGGAGACCAGCGCTGCCAGAGCTGCGTCATCGCGCCGTAGGAGAAACGCCAGGTTGATCGTAAGAATGGATTCTTCGCCGCCGGACAGCAAATCAATCGGGCGGTGGCACGTGAGATCAAGTCTTCCCACGGCTCCGGGTTTCAGTTGTTCCACTGTGCGTTCAAGCCGCAGGAACTCGTTCAACAGCAAGGGTTGCCGCCATGGTTTATCGATCGATACTTCTACAATTCCTGCCGGTCCTCCCAGATATGGCATACCCACTGCCGGGTCTTCGAGCACGATGCCTTCAAAGGAAGCCGCGAAACTGAACTGTCCGGGCCGCGAACGTGCGCGGTCCCCGCTCACCGTGATCTGGAATGGCGTTGTCTTCAGGTTCTCCAGCAAAAATTCCAGTTCGACCGGGCCGCCAGCCAGCAGGTCACTGGTCACAACTCGAAAGCTGGCACGCGCGGAAATATCCTCTGTAGCTACACCGACTGAGCCTTCGCGTTTTTCCATTTAGAGCTAGCGGAACTGGATCGTGGTTCTTGCCGTGCGGGCTGCCAATACGGAATCTGTAGCCGTCACAGTGACGCGGCCCCTGAATGCGGCCGGACGCGTCACGGTAACATTCATCGCCAGGCCAGGACCTGTAGTCGCAGGCCCTACCGTTACGCCTGCAGCCGCAGCCGCGGCGTCTACCGTCCAGTTCAGCGTGCGTCCTCCCGGATTGGCATTGATGGAGACGTTGCTCGTCAACACGCCTGCGGCTGCACTTCTCGGCGCGGCGGTAATGCCACGCAGCTGGACGGGCGCGACGCGAACTCGCCCATCGGCCCGACGGTTGGGAAAGATTGAATCGGCGGCGCGCAGGCGAAAAGTCCCGGCGCGCGCGCCTGCTTGCAAGGTCGCGGCTGCAGGCAACGCTGCGGGATTGCCCGCGGTGATGGCAACATCTCCACTCAGAACGCTCCAGTTCACTGTGCGTCCCGCGACGGTTGAGTTGACGGTAAGGTTCGCCGTGGCAGCACCATCCGCCGCCAATGCAGTAGCGCCGGCTGCGGTGGGTGTAGCCGTTATATTGCTCAGGATGATAAGGGGATTCCCAACATAGGGCTCGTTGCGCGGAGGAGCCTTAACGGCGCCAAAGACGTCTTCCGTCCGGAACTGAAAAGCGCCCGGCCCTCCGATGAGCGAGCGGATATGCTGCCCGTCTGCAAGGGTTCTGCTGACAACTGCTCCTGCACCCTGCCAGGAAGAATACTGAAAGCGTTGACGGTAGATCAGGCGCCGTGGCGGATGGGGAACACCCGGTCCTATAAAGCGGTTCACGTCAATGGCCGGCAGGCCGTCCGCAACATTGAGAACTCCAGACGGCGTAATGAGCTGATCGTTCCATTGATTTGCCGGCACGGCTTGAGCAAGAACGAACGCGTTGTTGAAGGCGCCGTTGGGCGGCGCGATGTTGAAGTCGTCGCGAACACCCGTGATGAGCTCTCCGACGATGCGCACTAGCGGCGGATGCAGATTATCCGAGGGAGCAAATGTAACTGTGTTGAGTTGTCCGTAGGGTCCGAGCGCTGCGCCAGCAGCCAGCGCTCTTACGCGCGTGGGCACGGCGTTTACTACCAGCGTTGCCATCAACACGGGCGGGTTGGCTGTGGAAGGAATCGTTTCATTCATCTGTGCGTGCGTGGCGGTGTCGGTAATGCGAAGCAGCATGTCGCCTGTAGTGGCGTGGGGAGTAATGACGTTCCCGGCCCGCGTTGCACCCAGCGGGCGTCGAAACGCGACGTTGACAGGCCGGCCAGCCGGAGCCGTAACCGCGTTGACAGTGACACTATTTCCGGCGATGCCGTCACGATTGGGTTCTGCGGTATTCGGTGGTGGGACGCCGGGAATCAAAGATGGAACATTGGCCAGCGCGGGCGCGTTCGTATAGGTTGCACTGGTCACCTGGACCATCATCACAGCAGGCGAGTCAAAGAAATCGGCCGGAGCAGCCCCCGGTATTGCCGCCCGGATGGTGATGGGAGTACCCCCAACAGCGGCGGCAGCGGGAGGCGGTTGCGCGGCACGTATGCGAACGCGACGTCCCGTGCCGATCACGCTCACTCCCGGAGGAGCGGCAGCGCCGGGGTTGATGGTCCATTGCAGGGGAGTAGCGTGCCCGCCCACTGTGGCCGTCGCGGTAATGTCCCTGCCGCCCACGCCGAGCTCTGCCGCTGAGGTGACGACATTGGTAACACGCGGAGCAGTCTGTACACGTCTTGGTGAGGCCGAGGAGAGTGCGCGCACTGGGGACGATGCGCGTGCGCCTGCTCCCAGGTCCTGCTGCACGACGTGTGTCAGCTCATGGGCCAGCAACCGATGGTGCTGGCTTGCCTCAGGATCGGTTACCTTGCTTCCGAAAACGATGTCGCGTCCGTGGGTGAAGGCCCGCGCACCGAGCTTTGCGGCAACCTTTGAGGCGTCATTCCCTGTGTGCAGTCTTACTCCTGAGAAGTCCCAGTCGAAAGCACCCTCAAAACTCCGGCGTATCGCTGGCGATAAAGAGCGCCCTTTGTCTAAGCCCGTTATGCCTGCGGCAGGATTTTGTTTGTTGCGTTGTGTACGGAATTTGGCTTGACCTAGGCGGTTAATAACAGCATCGGCGGTGCGGTCTGCTTCAATCTCGTGGACTTTACTATCGCTCACCGCAGCCGATTCATCCGACGAAGACTCTGCAGAGCGCATGACATTGCCCATCGTCAGCAGAACGGGCGAGGAATGGGAGTCGGACTTCTTTTGCTTCGTTTCCCCGGATTTCTTTTCTTCCTTTTCCTCTTCCTCGTCAGGTTTATGGTCCTCTTTCTTCCGCTGAATCGCTTCTGCGGGATAAGGATGGATCGAAATACTGCCGAAGTCATGAAAAAAGGGGATAGCCGCGCCGGCTTCCAGCGGCTGCAGTTCAGCTTGTCTCTCTGGGGTTGGGCGCCGCAGAGCGCTGGTAAAAAAGGTCGCCGTCGGCGATAGGCTCCGCTGTTGCGCGAAGGTTCGCATACCTCGTTCTCCGTTGTTGTACAACGCAGAAAGTGTCGACAAGACTGCGCAAGCTGTTTCCAAGCCAGCTGCAGCACCACTCAATGAACAAGGGCCATTATTGCGAGGTCAAAGAGCCGCGAGAAAGGATAAGAATAGGCGTCTCTCTGTGGAACTCCGCAAGGATATCAGAAAAAGAAGAGTTGGGCCTGCGGCAAGTGTGCAGGTAATGGGAAAAGTTGTGATGACTTCAATTTTGCCGTTCAACGCAGGCCGAAAGAGCAGTACCAATCGAATCGGGGCTGCGGATTCATCAATTTCCGGCACAAGTGCCTCTGCTCTCATTACAATCACGAGGGCAAAGAACAATCATGAACCAAGGCCCTCCTGTCAAAATCAAGGCTGAAAGGCCGGCTTTCGCCGGCAGTTCCGAACCTGTCCAGCCTTCGCTTCAACGGCGCTGGTGGTATCTGCTGCCTGCCGTCTTCATCACCTATAGCCTGGCGTATCTCGACCGGGCAAACTATGGACTGGGCTCGGCCGCCGGCCTTGCTGCAACGCTGCATATCACCGGCGAACAGAACTCGCTTCTCAGCGCGCTCTTTTTCCTCGGCTACTTTGCGTTTCAGGTTCCGGGAATGATGCTCGTGGGCAAGCGCAGCCCGGTACGGCTTATTTTTGCCATGCTCTGCGCCTGGGGAGTGCTCGCAGCGCTCACTGGCGTCATTCGCGTCTTCTGGGCGCTCGCGCTGGACCGCTTTCTTCTGGGCGTGGCCGAAAGCTGCATCTTCCCTGCAATGTTGGTGCTCTTGACAAGATGGTTTACCAAGACCGAGCGTTCGCGCGCCAATACCCTGCTGATTATTGCGAATCCGGCCACGGTGCTTTGGATGTCCGTGATTACCGGCTATCTGATGGAAGCTTTCGGATGGCAGCGCACCTTTATTTATGAGGGTATTCCCGCAGTGGCGTGGGCAGTGGTCTGGATTGCGACGGTTCACGACTGGCCTGCGCAGGCCAGGTGGATGACTCCGAATGCCGCTGAATTTCTCGAAAGCCGCCTTAACCAGGAACAGCTTGCAGTTACGCCGGTCCGGAATGTTAGGGCAGTGCTGCTGCGCGGCGATATTGTCCTGCTCTCCGTCGTCTATTTCGCATGGAGCCTCGGCGTTTACGGATTTGTGCTTTGGTTGCCGACGATTGTGCGCCGTGGCGCGGCATTGTCCATGGGCGCCACAGGGCTCTTCTCGGCAATTCCTTATCTCGTCGGAATTCTTCTCATGCTTTTCACTGCCCATCGAGCAGACAAAACGATGCGACGCAAAGCAATGGTGTGGCCGTTTCTGCTGGTCGCAGGAATCGAGCTCTGGAGTTCGTTTCTATTCGCGCCAACCAGCTTTGCCTTGGCCTTTACAGGGCTTGTTGCGGCCGGTGCCTGCATGTACGCGCCGTACGGCCCATTTTTTGCGCTTATACCCGAGCGCGTGCCGCGCGCGGCAGCGGCCGAGGCGTTGGCCTTCATCAACAGTGCCGGAGCGCTGGGCGCATTTGTAGGCAGCTACCTTGTGGGATGGCTGCAGGCAGTCACTGGCAATGCGCGCGCCGGGTATCTGCTGATGGCCGGGGCGCTGGTCTGTTCCGCCATGCTGATGTTGCTGCTCGACGAGAAGGGTCATCAGACCAGCCCCGTCGCAGTGCGAGAAAATGAATCATGACCAGTGAAGGAGATCGCACTGGAAGATTGACAGCGGCGCAAGTGCTCGAGAGCAACGATGCGGTCTTTTATGAGATAAAGACGCACGCTCCCGGACCGAGTGGAACACTGCCGCTCACTCCGGCCATGCTGCTGCATCAGCCCTCCGGCAATCTGTTTGGATTGAGCCAGAATGCGGGGATGGGCTGGGAGCCGGGTCGGCTGCTCGATCCCGAGTTTCTGATCCTGAGCACGCATGGAGGCGTCAGAGCGCAGGACGGCACGCCCATCGCGCTGGGATTCCACACCGGACACTGGGAAGTTGGACTTCTCGTCGCCGAAGCAGCGCGGGAGCTGCGCGACCATCACGCGATTCCGTTTGCTGGAGCGTGTACCGACCCATGCGATGGCCGCACGCAGGGCACTGAGGGAATGCTCGACTCGCTCCCTTACCGTAACGATGCTGCCATGGTGCTGCGCCGTCTCATGCGCTCGCTGCCTACACGCAAAGGAGTGATCGGCATTGCAACCTGCGACAAGGGACTGCCGGCAATGATGATGGCGCTGGCTTCGTCTGGAGCGTATCCGAGCATCCTTGTTCCGGGCGGAGTCACCTTGCTCCCGGACGACGGCGAGGATGCGGGCAAGGTCCAGACCATCGGAGCGCGCTATGCCCAGGACCAGATCACGCTGGAATACGCGGCCGAAGTAGGCTGCAAGGCCTGCGCATCACCGGGCGGCGGATGCCAGTTCCTCGGAACAGCAGCGACCTCGCAGGTTGTGGCCGAAGCGCTTGGATTGTCGCTGCCGCATGCGGCGCTGGCTCCTTCAGGCCAGCCGGTATGGCTCGATGCCGCGACACGTTCAGCTCGGGCGATGCTGAGGATGGCGCAGCTCGGCATCGGCACGCACGACGTGATCACCGACGTTGCGATCCGGAATGCGATGGTAGTTCACGCCGCCTTCGGCGGCTCAACAAACCTCCTGCTGCATCTGCCCGCAATCGCGCATGCGGCCGGGCTGAAACGGCCGACAGCACAAGACTGGGCCGAGGTAAATCGCCACGTCCCGCGTCTTGTCGACGCTTTGCCAAATGGACCAAAGGGTTTTGCGACGGTGCAGGTCTTTCTTGCCGGAGGCGTGCCCGAGGTTATGCTGCACCTGCGCGCGGCAGGATTGCTCGATACAAGCGTGCGGACGGTAACAGGCGAGACGCTCGGCGAAAACCTCAACTGGTGGCAGCAGAGCGAACGGCGCATCCGTATGAAGCAACGTTTGCGGGAACTTGACCATGTGGATGCCGATGAGGTGATTCTTTCGCCCGACCGCGCAAAGGCGCGCGGCCTCACTGCAACCGTGTGCTTTCCGGTAGGAAATCTCGCCCCGGAAGGCTCTGTCATCAAAAGTACGGCGATCGATCCCTCGTTGGTCGACGAGCAGAATGTTTACCGCCATGAGGGGCCTGCGCGAGTCTATACAACCGAAGCGGCGGCCATCGATGCCATCAAGCACGGAACAATTTCCCATGGCGATGTCATTGTTCTTATCTGCGGTGGACCGGCAGGTGCAGGAATGCAGGAGATTTATCAGATCACCTCGGCGCTCAAATGCCTTCCCTTCTGCAAACATGTTGCCGTGCTCACCGACGCGCGCTTCAGCGGAGTCTCGACCGGAGCGTGCATCGGGCATATCTCGCCGGAAGCGCTGGCCGGAGGTCCGATCGGACGCGTGCAGGACGGCGATACGATTCAGATTGTGATCGATCGCAACATGCACCATGCAACAGTCGATCTGGTAGGCGAAGCGGACGAGTGGTTTTCCGCAGAAGAGGGGAAACGCCGCCTCGCATCGAGGCAACCGCGAGCCGATCTTGCACCGCATCCTGCGCTGCCTAGCGACACGAAATTGTGGGCCGCGCTGATCCAGGCAAGCGGAGGCGTATGGGGAGGCTGCGTCTACGACGTGGATGCGATTGTCGCGCAGCTCGCCAGAGGCGCGCAGGCCACATCGGAACGCGAGATTTCAAACGAGGTTAAAAAGTGAAACTCTACCGTAGCGCTGAAGGAATTTTCGTCGAGCAGAATGGAAGCTTCTATCATGTCTCTGCAGAAAGCTGGGACGATCTGCTGTGCAGCGACCGGCTCTTCGACATTGTTCGCGCTGCAACCAAAGGCAACGCTGTCAGCTTCGACCCTGGTGCAGCCCTCGCGCCAATCGTCGGACAGGAAGTATGGGCGGCGGGAGTCACTTACTATCGCAGCCGCAGCGCGCGAATGGAAGAGAGCAAAGACGCCGGTGGCGGCACATTCTATGATCGCGTCTATGCAGCCGAACGCCCTGAATTGTTTTTCAAAAGCCCCGGTTGGCGTGTCATCGGGCCAGGCAGTACCGTGCGCATTCGGAGCGATGCGAAATGGTCGGTGCCCGAGCCGGAACTGACGCTGGTAATCAATGCGCGCGGACAGCTCGTGGGCTACACCATCGGCAACGACATGAGTTCCCGTGATATCGAAGGCGAGAATCCGCTGTATTTGCCGCAGGCCAAGGTTTACAACGGCAGTTGCGCGATTGGCCCGGCAGTGTTGCTCGCGGAAACTCCGCTGCCGAAAACAACGGCCATCGGGATGGAGATTTCTCGCGCGGGCGAGGCTGTGTTTCGCGGCAGCACCACGCTTGCGGAGCTGAAACGCGAGCCGGAGCAGTTAGTCGCATATCTTTTCCGCGAGTTGAGTTTTCCGCGCGGAGCGCTTCTGATGACCGGAACCGGCATCGTCCCCGAAGACAGCTTCACCCTGAAAACTGGCGACATAGTTCGCATCAGCATCGACGGATTGGGCACGCTCGCCAATCCTGTTGCCTGAGCGCGGCTACGGCTGCGCTTCGCGCGTGTAGCTTCCATTCACCAGCCGCAGAATGCCGAGAGGATTGGCGTGGCGAAGCTCCGCGGGAAGCGCCGCATCGGCAAAGTTCTGGTAGCAGACAGGCCGCGTGAATCGGTAAATCGCCTGTGTGCCGACCGAAGTCGATCTACCATCCGACGTCGCTGGAAATGGGCCGCCATGCACCATCGCAGCACTAACTTCTACTCCCGTTGGGAAACCGTTGAAAATGACGCGGCCGGCCTTGGCCTCAAGGATGTGAATCAGCTGGCTTGCGTTAGCAAGGTCTTCCTCAGTCCCGTGGATGGTTGCGGTCAGGTGACCGTGCAAATTTCGCGCCACGTCGAGCAGCTCGTCAGCGTTGCCGTAATGAATCAGCAGAGTTGTTGGTCCAAAGACCTCCTCACCCAGCTCTGGATGCCCCAGAAACTCCTCCAGCGATGCGCGAAAAACTACGGGAGAGCCAACCGCTGCGGCCGAACCCGGCGCACGTGCTTCACCGGCAAGCAATTCGACAGTCCGCTGGTTTACACGCTCCTGAATAGTCTCGCAGTATTTCACCGCAATGCCGCGCGTCAGCATTCCCTGGTCGCTAAGTGCGGCAACGCCCGTTCGCAGCGCTTCCACAAAGGGCTCGCTTCCGTCGTCCGGCATGAACACCATCCCAGGCTTGGTGCACATCTGGCCCGACGACGCAGTAAAGGAAGCCTGCAGCCCCTGTGCAAGACTGGCGCTGCGTTCCTTCATAGCGCCGGGAAGAACGAAGACGGGATTCGTGCTGCCCATCTCGGCGTAACACGGAATAGGCTCCGGACGCGCGCTGGCAAGTCTCATGAGCGCCTGGCCTCCCGCTACCGAGCCAGTGAATCCAACTGCTTTGATTGACGGATGCTGAACCAGCGAAACACCAACCTGAATCCCGCTGTCGAACAGAAGTGAAAACACTCCCGCAGGCAGACCGCTCTTGCGCACGGCTGCGCAAACGGCGTTTGCTGTAAGCTCACTCGTACCGGGATGCGCAGGATGCGCCTTCACCACGACAGGATTGCCGGCCGCAAAGGCAGAAACCGTATCCCCGCCTGCGACCGAGAATGCAAAAGGAAAATTGCTGGCGCCAAAGACAGCGACTGGTCCCAGAGGACGCTGCATCGAGCGAAGATCAGGCCGAGGCAGCGGCTTGCGTTCAGGCAACGCTTCGTCGATTCGAGCATTGACCCACGAGCCTTCTTCGAGCAGCTCGGCAAACAGCCTGAGCTGCCCCGTCGTGCGGTTCAGCTCGCCTTCCAGCCGAGGCAGCGGCAGGCCCGTTTCAAGATTCGCCCGCTGCAGAAGATCAGTCCCGATATTGGCGAGCTCGTCCGCAATGCGGCGCAGAAATCCCGCGCGCTCGCGTCCGCTTAGCGTAGCCAACGCCGGAAAAGCGTCGGCTGCAAGCCGAGCCGCGCGGTCAATATCTGCGGCCGAGGCCGAAAAGAAACGCGGCTCAATCTCGGCTCCGGTTGCTGGGTTGAAGGCGCGAAATGCAGGTGCTCCTGCCTTAGCGGGCTCGCCGCCGATAAGCGACAATCCGGTCATCGCCAATGTATCCAGTGCCATCGATTCATTCCTCGTCTTATCCAGAATCGCACTCTTCCCTTGCGCCGTGTCAACATTGAAAGATGACCGATAAGCCAAAATTACTGATCGTTGCACAGCATGAGAGTTCCCGGTTCGCGAAACTGGAAAATGTGCCCTTCCTTCTGGCGAGCGACCCGTTTGCCAACGATTGGGCAAAGGATGCGCCGGCGCTCCTCTTCTGGTCGGGCAATCGCGACATGCTTCGCGAGGCATTTTTGAAATGCCCCCAACTGCGCTGGGTGCACTCGCGATGGGCCGGAGTCGATAGTCTGCTTTTTCCCGAACTCGTAAATAGCGACGTGATCCTCACGAACGGCAAAGGTGTGTTCAGCCAATCGCTGGGCGAATTTGCGCTGGCTGCGATTCTTTATTTTGCCAAGGACATCCCTCGCATGCGCCGCAATCAGGCAGCACACACCTGGGCTCCATTTGAAGTGGAGATGATTGCGGACAAAGTGCTGGGGATCGTCGGCTATGGCGACATAGGCCGCGCAGTGGCCACGCGCGCGCGAGCTACGGGAATGCGGGTTCTGGCGTTGAAACGCCATCCTCCCGCAGCGCCCGATTCGCTAATTGAGCAGTATTACAAGACAACTGACCTGCATGAGATGCTGGCCCGCTGCGATTACATCGTAGCCGCTGCTCCGCTGACCGAAGAGACTCGGCATATGATCAGCGACGCCGAATTTGCCATGATGAAAACTTCGGCAGTCATCATCAACGTTGGTCGCGGAGCGGTAATTGACGAAGCGGCGATGGTGCGCGCTCTGAGCGAAAAGCAAATCAAGGGCGCAGGGCTCGACGTGGTTGAACGCGAGCCTTTGCCCGCGGACAGCCCGCTGTACGCAATGGAGAATGTCCTGCTCTCTCCCCACTGCGCCGACAACATCGCTGGCTGGATCAACGATGCAATGCGGTTCTTTCTCGAGCAGTATGCAAGGTTCGAGAAGAACGAGCCGCTGTTGAACGTCGTCAATAAGCAGCTCGGTTACTAAGGATCAATCCGTCCCCGTCACCTCTGCGCGTGCAGCAGCGTTTTTGCGGGTACGTTGCTATAAAGCGGCATCTCGCCAGGAATCTTCACGTGGAGGCGGTAGATGCTGGTCGATGCCGTGATGTAAAGCGTATAGCCGCCGTCGGCAAAGCCGAGGTTGGCCGCAACCTCAGGCAGTTTGATCTGGCCCAGCACTTTGCCCTGCGGCGTCACAATGCGGATTCCGCCCGGTCCGGTCGTCCAGATATTGCCGGCGGTGTCCACCTTCAGGCCGTCAGGAATGCCGGGCCCCGCAGCATTGTCAGGATATGAAATGAGAATGCGTCCGTTTGATAGCTTGCCACCGGGACCGACATCGTAGGCTTCCACATACATCTTCGGCCCGCTGTTGGAAACGTAAAGTATCTTGCCGTCAGGCGAAAACCCGATGCCGTTCGGCAGCGTCAGGTCGGTAATCTCAGGCGTCAGCCGGCCGTGATCGTAGCGAAACACGGCGTTAAAAGGCAGCTCCTTGTCCGGAGACTTGTCCATGCCCTTCAGCCCGTAAGGCGGGTCCGTAAACCAGAAGGATCCGTCGCGCGCAAACACAACATCGTTGGGGCTGTTGAGTGTCTTTCCCTTGTATGAATCGACAACCACCTCTTCGTGCATCTGGTCATCGAGGCGCACAACCTTGCGTCCTCCCTGCAGGCAGACATATACCCAGCCATCCGGCCCGGGAGCCATGCCGTCCGATCCCTGATCTACACCCGGCGTCTTGTTCTTCACTCCGCCTGAATTGTCGAGTAGAAGCTGGACCTTTCCATCGGGAGTCACCGCGCGAAGTTTGTCGCCGCGAACATCGGAGAACCACAGCCGACCTTCCCGCCACATCGGTCCTTCCGTGAACGTAAACCCTGTAGCCACGCGCTCGATCTTTGTGCCAGGAGCAATCACGGCGTCCAGCTCCGGATCGAGCCGCTGCACATACATGCCTGAACTGGAATTGACGGCTTTCTGCCCCGCTGCCATTTGCGGAAGCAACACAGCGGCCAGTAGAACCACACTGAAGAGAGGGAACTTATGAATCTGCTTCATGCGCAAGAAACTATCATATCGCTCCGATCGCTGGCCTTTCTGAAGACAGCAGCCAACGGGTAGGCATTTCCGCTATTTATAATGTCGCAAATGCAAGCTCTTCTACGCGATCTCCGTTTCGCCGCGCGCATGCTCGCCAGAGATCCCGGTTTCACCACGGTTGCGATTCTCACCCTCGCCCTGGTCATCGGAACAAACACGGCCATGTTCTCCGTCACCAGCGCGTTGTTTCTGCGGCCGTTTCCTTATAGCCAGCCGCAGCAGCTTGTAAGCCTCGACGTCAAGGACGACACAACCGATTATCCCGGCACTCTCATGCGCTACGAGCTTCTCCGCGACAAGGCTCGGTCCTTCACCGGAGTGGCTGCATGGGCCAACGACAACTTTAACCTCAGCGGTGTCGGCGAGCCGGTGCAAGTGCCCGTGGCGCGCGTCTCGCCCAACTTTTTCTCTCTGCTCGGAGTCCGTCCCGCACTTGGCCGCACGTTCACTGACGACGAAAGCCGACCCGAAGGCTCGCCCGTTGTCATTCTCAGCAACACAATTTGGCGCACCCGTTTCAACAGCAATCCCGGCATCGTCGGACAAAAAATCGCGCTCGATGGCAACCCATATGTTGTTGTGGGTGTGCTGCCTGCAGGCATTCAGTTTCCCTTTGTTGGCCCCGCCGATGTTTGGACGCCGCGCTTCTTCGAGCTCACGCTCATGCCCGCGCAGCGCATTCGTCTCGGCGTGGGCTACCTGGGCCTCATCGCGCGTCTCGCGCCTGGCACGACGCTGGCGCAAGGCGACGCCGAGCTGGCCGTTCTCAACCGCGAGTATCGCGAGCAGAACCCCACAGCGCCGGATGCTGGTCCTTCAGTCGAGATGAAGGCTATACCGCTGCGCGATCTGGTCGTGGGCGATGTTCGCGCCAAGCTATGGATACTCTCCGCAGCCGTTGCCGTGCTGCTGCTTATTGGCTGCGCTAATGTGGCCAGCTTGCTGCTCTCTCGCGCACTCCTCCGCAGGCGCGAGGTCGCAGTGCGCTCCGCTTTGGGAGCAAGCCGCAGCGCTGTTGTCCGCCAGTTGCTCACCGAGAGCATGCTTCTGGCGGTTACGGCCGGCCTTCTCGGAACCGGACTCGCATTGCTTGCCGACCGCGCCCTCACAGCCTGGGGCGCAACCCAACTCCCGCAGGGCATGTCCGCCGGCCTTGATTTGCGTGTGCTGCTCTTCATCCTTGCCGTTACGCTTCTCACCGGCCTCATCACTGGAATCTTCCCTGCAATGCAGCTCGCCCGTCTCGACCTCAACTCCACACTGCGCGACGAGGGGCGCGGTTTCTCCGGAGGCCGTACACGGTCCCGTCTCAAGAGCCTGCTGGTCATCGGCCAGGTCGCGCTCACCCTCCCGCTGCTTGTCGGCGCAGGGCTGCTCGTTCGCAGCTTCGATCGCCTTCTGCACGTCGATCCCGGCTTCGACGCGCACAGCGTCCTCACAATGGATGTCTCGCTGCCGACTGAGAAATATGCAAAGCCCGAGCAGCAGATCGCATTTTTTGACGACGCTCTGCGTCGCATTGCTGCTCTTCCCGGCGTACGCAACGCCGCCATCTCTGCGACTTTGCCGCTGAGCTGGAAACGCGTCAGCCCTGTTCTGCCCGACGGTCAGCCGAATGTCCCGCTGGCGCAGCGGCCGTTTGTTGACATCGAGGCAATCAGCCCGCAGTGGTTTGCCACCATGCGCGTTCCACTGCTTGGCGGCCGCGCGTTTACCCCTGCCGACGATGCTCACGCTCCGCCTGTCGTCATCGTCAACGAAACATTCGCGCGCCAATTCTGGCCCGCAGAGAATCCCGTCGGCAAGCACGTGCTTATTGGCCGCAGGCCCCAGCCTGCTGAAATCGTTGGAGTCGCCGCTGACATCCGGAATAAGGGGCTGGCACAGGACACCCAGCCACAGCTTTATCTGCCTTTCCCGCAGTTGCCTTGGGGCGACATGAACCTGCTCGTTCGCACCGCTGTTCCTCCATTAAGCATGGCTGCTGCCGTACGCGCGCAAATCTCAGCCATCGATCCTGACCAGCCTGTATCCGCAATCCAGACGGTCGATGACCTCATCGACAGCTCACGTTCGCAGCCGCGCTTTACTACCGTGCTGCTCGGCATTTTTTCCGCTGTAGCCCTCGTGCTTGCCGTTATTGGACTTTATGCCGTGCTCGCATGGTCGGTAACGCAGCGGCGGCAGGAGCTGGGCATCCGTCTGGCACTTGGAGCCGGCCGCGGAGACATTGTGTGGCTGGTCGTGCGGCAGGGACTCATCCTCGTCTCGGCGGGCGTTGGCGTAGGCATTATCCTCGCGCTGCTGCTCACAAGATTCATGACCAGCGCTCTTTACAAAACCACGGCGCACGACCTCGTGGCCTTTGCCTTTGCGCCGATCCTGTTCCTCTGCATTGCATTGCTTGCCTGTTATCTGCCTGCCCATCGCGCCAGTGAGGTCGATCCCATCGAGTCGTTGAACGCAGGCTGAGCGACCTTACTCCGATCCGGCAACGGGCAGTTCGCCGATGTCCTCATTCCACACTGCCGGATTCAGCCGGATGTAATCACCGAGCAGCGCAATGCAATCGGGCGAGTCAAGGTCGATCACCTCGATGCCCGCCTCACGCAGCCACTCGATGCCGCCCTGAAAATTCCTCGATTCGCCAACGACGACCGCGCGAAAG
>JASHRS010000115.1 GCA_030037215.1 Silvibacterium sp.
CGCTGGTCGGACTATCCAGCCCTCCCAGCAGATGCAGCAGCGTTGACTTGCCACTACCGCTCGGCCCAGTAATCGCAATGTACTCGCCGGCCGAGATCGAGAGGTCCACGCCGCGCAGGGCCTCGATTCGCCCTTCATCGTAACTTTTGTGCAGGTCGCGCACCTCCAGAGCAGGACTAGTCATGCCGCAGCGCCTCTACCGGAGAAAGCCGCGCCCCGCGCCACGCGGGAAGCGCCCCGGCTGTTAGTCCCGCCAAAATGGCGATACCTAGGGCCTCCGGCAAAAGCTGCCAGGGGAATGAGGTTGAGACGATGCTTGCAGTTTGCGGCAGGGCCGCCAGAATGTGAAGTGCGCACCATCCAATGGCGATGCCGAGAAATCCGCCGCCGAGACCAAGCACAACTGCCTCAAGCTGGATGAGAATCAGCACTTGCCGCCGCTTCCAGCCCAGCGCACGCAAAATGCCGATCTCCCGGGTACGCTCAAAAACCGACATGGCCATGGTGTTGGCGATGCCCAGAATGCCGATGAGCAGGGCGATCAAAGAGGTACCCCATGCAGAAGCGTGCGCCAGCCGGACAAACTGATTGTTATTGGCGCGCTCGGCTGCAGGAACCGCCCGCAGTCCCGGAAGCGCAGCCTCGATTTGGGCCTGTGCGCGCTTCAGGTATTTTCCAGGGCTTTCACCGGCGGGCGCGGGTCGCAGCCGAACATGGAAGGTCGAGACTTTGCCCTGCATGCTGCTAAGCTGCTGTAATTCGTCTAGCGGCATGATGACAGCGCCTGCCTCGAGACCAGAGCCGCCATGGTAGATCGCGACCACAGTGAAGGGTGTGCCCTGGATTTCAAGCGTATCTCCTGGCTTCTTGTTCAAATCCTCAGCCAGCAGATCACCCAGCATTATTTCCGGTTGACCATCGCGGAAAGGCCGTCCCGAGAGCAACGTTAATGATTGGAGCTCGAACGAGTCCGCCTGCCACCCGTAGACCAGCGCATTGACTTCCGGAGTCAGATCCATCACGTTGTAAATTACGGGCACAGCCTGAGCCACTGTAGGCAACCCCTTCAGCTTTGCTTCCGCCGACTCGTCCACGGAGGTATTCAGAAATGTCTTGCGAATGACGGCAATATCGATGCCGCTGCTTGAATAGATGCGCATCCATCCTTCTTCAAATGCGCGCGAGAACCCCACCAGGCCCACGAATGCGCCAATAGCCATGCCAATTCCGCAAAGAGTCAGCAGAGTCCTCAGGCGTCGGCGCTTCAGATTCTTCCACACAAATCCTGCGAACGATAGTGGAGGCGTCATGAAGTCGGGGTGAATCCTCGTATTTCAAGGTTTCAGAAAGTCTATCCAGCAGCAATCGCCCTGTCCATCACAAATGCCTATGTCAATCGTCTTGCCGCTGGGAAGATTCCCGGAATATTGAAGCGTTCTCTACAAATACGGTTGAGCGCAACTGTAGGACGCACATCGGCTGTGAAAAGCTCCGTCCTTCTCAGTGAGATCAACATGTAGCGAGGATGACAGCAACGTCATAGAGCGGGTGCGCAGAACAGTAGCTTGCGCTCGTTCAACTTCCGGATGGTTGGCTGACCGAAGTTGAGCAAGCATTCTCACAGTCAGTTGATGCTAAATAATCAATCGCCTGCAACTTTCGACTCCGTGACTGTAGACTCGCGTCGAAGAAAGCAGTTTTCGTAACTGCGCGATAAGATGCGCGTGATCCAATCGCCCTCGGTTTTCCCCTTCAATAAATCAGGATCGGCTGCACCACGCGAGAGATCGCTCCGTTCGGGCTCGGCGTGTCTGGCCTTAGTCCATACTTCAGGCTGAAGAACATCCCCAGCAGTTGCCCAAACAGCGTATCGACAGCGGGGCGATACATGTCCGGAACCGGCCACGCGGTCTGTGGCGCGAGAATCCCGGTCGACTCAAGCTGCGGCAGCGGCTCTGCTCCGCACCCCAATACCGCCAATGATTTGCCCACAAGCTGCTTGCGCTCGATCTCGCGGATCAGATCAATCTCATACCGCTGCCGTGCAGGCTGGGTTGAAAGAAAGCTCACGAACAGCGTTTCCTTGTCCAAAGCTGCCATGGGTCCATGCCGCAGCGCGAGTGTTGCCTGCGACATGGTTTTTGTCTTGCCGGCCGTCAGCTCCAGGAGCTTCAGTGCCGACTCAAGAGCTGTCCCCGCCAGCAGACCCGATCCGACAAAGCATGCCCGAGGATACATTCTGTCGGCGAGCTTTTCTGCCAGTTCTGCGGCTATGGGAAGAAACGCCTGTCCCGCTTCGCTGATGGCCTCGACGATCGGCTCATAAGCGTTCGCCGACCACGCATGCGCGAGCGCCTGTCCCGCGACCACCATGTTGGTGAAGGAGCTGGTCATTGCCAGGCCCTGGTCATTGGTTTCCTTTTCCAGCACGATGCCCAGGCAATTCGCTTTGCCGCGAATCATTTGGCTCATCCTGCCTTCGGCATTGCAGGAAACAACAAGGTGAGCAATCTCAGGATGGTCTGCCAGAGCGCGCTCCAGCACAGCCACGCCTTCTGGGCTGTCGCCCGAGCGCGAGAATGAAATCCAGAGATAACGCTGTCCCTCCAGCAGATACTCCGGGAAGTCCGTCAGCAGATTGGTGCTCGATACAGGGACCACCTCGCACTGCCACTGCTGTCGCAGCAGGTGATGCAGGCTATAGCCAATGTAGTCCGACGTGCCGGCGCCGATCAGGTAAACCATGGGCCGCTGTGCAACCGGATCTATCAAGCCCGCCGACACAAGAAATTCCCGGATCGCCGGAAGCTGACCTTTGAGCAGATTCCATGTACGCGGCCAGGTTCCGGGCTGCTGCGCAATTTCGCGCGGCGTGTAAACCGCTCCCAGTCTTTCTTTCTCCGCTTTGTTCAATTCAATCAATCGAGTGAGTGGATTCACGCGTTCCGAACTCCTGCTGTAGCTGGTGTCATGGGTTTGTGGGATAAATTCGTCATGGCTCAATGCCTGCCGCGTCCGATTCAAACGTCTCAACTTCAAACGGTTTCAGGTGAAGCGAGATAGCATTGTTTGCGCTCCAGTGTAATGGCGCTGTTTGTGCAAACGGCTGCGTCACGGTAAACGAGGTGTTCGCGCCATCCGGCAGCTCCAGCGCATGACTCAACTGCAGATCAAAATCCTGCGGCTTGTCTGAAGGATTGCGCACCGTAATAATCCATCCGCTCGGAGCCCAGGCCGCCCATCCGTAAATCTCAAGCTTGCCCGGATCTCCACCAATCCAGTGGGTGTCCTTCAAAATGGCTGAATGCGCCCGCGACCATTTCGCCGCCTTTGCCAGCACGTCCCAGTCCGTGTCTGTCAATAATTTTGGAGTGATATACATTTCCTGCAACTGCGTACCCGTGCCGAAGTATGATTGCACCTCATCGGCAAAATCATGGTTCGGGTCGGTATTCAGCCCATCAGCCTGCTTCGCATAGATCATGCCGTGCAGCATCAGCGAATTCAGCGGAAACAGCGGCCCCTTCTCCACAATGTTCCGGTACACCTGCTCATCGCGATACGTAATCCATCGCTGCCGCGAACTGCCCACGCCATCGAACGAGTGGTCTTCGCCGCCGCGCCAGATCGAGTCTGCATAGAACAGCCAGAACGGAGAAGGATACGTGCCCGTCGTCAGATTGATAAAGATACCCGGCTTCTCTTCGCGGATCGTGCCGATCAAATGGATCGCTGCGTCAAAGTCGCTGTCGAAGGCCGACCCCGGAAATACGCTGTCGGCATTGCCCGTCCCATCGAATTTGAACTGGTTCACGCCGTAGCGGTCCACCATCTCCATGCAGACCTTTGAAAAATCCCGGTAATACTTTGGACCGGACAGCGCAAAACCGCCGCCAATGATCTCGTATCCATGTGCCCGGCCGTTGCGGATGCGCTCGACCTTCTGCTCCATATACCCGCCCCACGGCGAGAGCCACACGCCAATGCCTGCGCCAATCTCCTTTGCTGCCGCTGCTGTCTTCGTAAACCCGTCCGGAAAGCCGGGATTGAATCCCCAGAACGAATTCGGATTGTCCCATCCGTCATCGAACAGAAACGAATCCATCTTCACACCGCGCTTCTCAACCAGCTCCTTGCCAAAGGCATGAATGCGGTCAATCGCGTCCGCTTCACTGTAGCGGTTCTCGTAGCCAATGTCATACCACGAGTTGTAATGCAGAAATGGCTGGTAGGGACGCGGCCGCTCGGCTTCGATATACGCAAGGAACGCCCTGCGCATCTGTCCCGGCTCCGCGTTTCCAATAACTGCGGAGTACGTTACTGACTGGCCCTTCTGCAACGGCAGCACGCGCGTAATCCCGGCCTGCGCATGCCCGGCGTTCACGCGGCTCCATGACAGCGGATGCTCAAACCCGAAGAACATGCGCCCGTCCACAATCGGCGAGCCTTTCACCGTTCCGGAAACATGTGCGTCCGCATCGTCAAAGTCCAGGAGCTGCACGTCGGTCATCGGCAGGTCGGCACGCGTGTCTTCAATCGAGAGCAGTTCACGCACGTAGCGACCATCAGGATGCGCCAGCAAGCACCAGCGGAAGTCCGCGCCTGTCTGGTCGTCGCCAAGCTCAGCGCAGGTTTGCTCCCCATCAGTGACAAACTTGTGCTTCCAGCGCAGTGTGGAAGGTTGCATCACCCTTCCGTTCTTCAACGTAACTGTGAACAGTTCTGGGAAGGTCAGCGTTCGATGCGCTGCAATATCTTCAACCACAACCTCTGGCGTGCCTGAGCCCAGCTGCACGCGCATCGTCCGGTTCGTAATGGAAGTGCGGGTCTGCGCGACACCTGCTCCAAACGGCAGCCACAACGCAATTGCAGCACAAATGTATCCGTGACGGCTAAGAACCAATCGCATCACCCATGTCTTTCTCAATTCGCAATCGTATGGCTGGAAACCGGTGCTCCTTCAGAAAACTTTCGCGCTCCTCGCGCAACCGGAAGGCTTCTGTGCCTCCGGGCCGAAGCGTTGAATACGCGCCGGTAATGTTGCCTGCACGCGCGCACTCCTCAAGGCTGTAGCCCGAGAGCCATGCTGCCAGAAAGCCCGCGTCAAAGCTGTCGCCGGCGCCGATCGTGTCCACAGGCTGTACGCGCACGCCAGGAACTGCAATGCGCTTGTCCCGGTTCTGCACCACCGCGCCTTCGTTGCCGCATTTCACCGCAATCACCGGAACAACTGAAGACAGCTCCGCAAGCGCCTCGTTCATGGAATTCTTTCCAGTCATCCGCAGTAATTCATCGCGGTTCGGCAGCAGAATATCGACATAAGGCAGCAACTTGGGCAGCACGCCGTCCCATTTGCCCTCGGGATCGTCATTCGTATCCAGTGACAGCGTCAGTCCGCGTCGCTTCAACTCGCGGAACAGATCGGGAAGATCAGCCTGCAGTCCCCGATGCAGGAACAGCGACGAAAGGTGAAAATGCCGTGCCGAAGCCAGATACTCAAGATCCAGATCGGCGCGCGTCATCTCAAACATTGTGCCCGGGTAAGTAAGGATATGCCGCTCGTCGCCATGGTGCAGCAGCACCGTAACGCCGGTTTTGGTCTCGCCCTCAGTTGCAACGACCCTTGAGATGTCCACGCCGCTCTCAGCCAGGCGGTCAAGCGCCAGGCGCCCCAGATCATCGCGCCCTACACGTGTGATGAATCCGGTCGCAACTCCCAGGCTGGCCAGATTGTGCGCGACAATTGCGGACGAACTGCCCAGCGTGACCTCGAATCCCGAGGCCAGCATTTCCCGCTCGGTTGGAATTTCGACGGGCAGGCCGTAGAGGATCAAATCGAGGTTAATCTCGCCGGCAATCGCTATATCAAAGGAAGGCATTCAGCGCTCTGATAGGGGATAAATCATCTTTCGTATAATTAGCATTTATTCCATTACCCATGCAATAAGAAAGTAATCGTAATGCATGATTGAGGGCCCGAGTCGACAGCAGGCTAGGCCATTTTTTCGCCAATTTTCCACGCAATAAGGTCAGTTGTGGATAATGTCTAATATTTTTTATTGACAGTTCATACTTCGTATGATTACTTTCTAATTTTATTAGATTCAAAGCGTAACTATACGTAATAAAAGAAGTCCAGATGTTTCAGCGTTGTGCGGCCCCGCATTGGAACAGCAACCATCATAGAAAAGGCAGGACCATGAGAATCTTCTTTCAGCAGGCCAGCAATAAACAAGTACCTTCCCATCCGAAATTGTGTCGGTCTCTCAAAGTTACCTATGCCAGGCAGTGGTTTATTCGTTTATGGATGCTGCTGCTGTTGGCGCCCGCTCTATGCCTGGGGCAGATCACCGTCGGAAACATTGTCGGAACGGTGACTGCTCCTGACGGGTCCGTGCTGCCGGGAGCCAGGATCAAGGTTATTAACAACGGCACCAATGCCGTGCGCGCCGTCACTGCCGATGCCCACGGTGACTATGAGGCTGCGGACCTCGACCCCGGGACCTACACAGTCAAGGTCGACAGCCCAGGTTTCAGCGAGTTCCGCAACACGGGCGCGGTGGTTGCCGCCCAGCAGACGGTCAGAATTGACGCTCATCTCAGCGTGCAAAGCACCAACTCCACCGTTGTTGTCACTGCCGGAGCGCCGGTTATTCAAACGGACATGCCGTCGATCGCCAGTACTGTTTCGTCGGAGACCCTCACGAATACCTCTTCCAATCTGCTTAGCACCTCGGACGCTACCGGCGACAGCGGGCTTCTTTTCTACACCACACTGCTCCCCGGCGGATCGCAGGCAGGCACCTCATATGACTGGTCTATGTATGGCTCGCGCGGCAGCGAGGCCTACTATAACGTGGACGGAATCAGTTCCAACTCTGCGCTCTACGGCAACATGGTGGGACCGTCACTGCCGCCCTTCGGCATGATCCAGGAAGTTGAATATTCCGCCGTCGACAACAAGGCAGAAATGGGTCAGTTGCTGAACATCAGCGTCATCACCAAATCCGGGACCAACAGCTTCCACGGTGACCTGTTCGACAACTATGCCAACAGTGCGCTCGATGCGCGAAACTACTTCGCCAACAGTGTGGGCAAGCTCATCTCCAACGATTTCGGAGCCGACATTGGCGGGCCAATCATCCGCAATCGGTGGTTCTTCTTTGCTTCGGGAGAATTCCTGCGCGAAACGGAGCCTACCTCCATCAATCCCAGCGTGCCCACGCTCGACTTTCGCAATGGCGACTTTTCGTCACTGCTTTCCGGGCCGAACCCGATCGTGATTGTCAATCCCTACAACGGTACGCCGTTCGGCGATAACAAAATTCCCACCAACATGCTGAACTCCGCGGCATTGCAGTGGCAGAATATGTTCTATCCCAACCCCAATTACGGCACCGCAGACAATTACATTTCCAACTTCCGCGGAACCTATCCACAAAACATCTATACCAATCGCTATTACCTGCGCAGCGACTACGCTTTCTCCCAGACCAACACCATGTTCGCGCGCGTCGGCTACATCCGCTCCTCGCCTGAGGTGCTGGACAGCGGACTCCCGCCGTCGCTTACCGGCTATCGCGTGCAAAAGCGCCACACCTGGCAGGGCGTCGTCTCCGACACATGGATCCTTAGCCCGAGCACGATCAACGTGGCCAAGGTTGGATTCACGCATACGCAGAACGATTTTGGCGGCGCGCTGCACGGTCAGGCTATTGTCGATGCCCTCGGCATCACAGGCTTCCAGCCGGCTCCTGCCTCCAATACCGGCATTCCTTCGGTCTACATTAACGACTTCACTTCGCCCTATCAGTTGCCCCAGAGCGAGCCCACCGAGCAAACATTCCAGCTTGTCGATCAGCTCACCTGGCAGCACAGCGCACACACCATCAAGGCCGGAGTGGAATACCGCCCCATGCAGGCGGACTCCTACTTCAACCCCACCTTTGGCAGCTTCAGCTACACCGGATCGTATACCAACTTTCCTTATGCCGACTTCCTGCTCGGCCTGCCGCAGACCACCGGTTACACTTACCCGCGCACACCGCAATACTCTCGGCTCTGGTATCTCAGCGGCTTCGTGCAGGACGATTGGAGGGTCAGGCCGAATCTCACCTTATACTTGGGAGTGCGGTACGACTACAACAGCCCTGCCGTCGATAAGTACAACGTTATTGCCTCCTTCGATCCCGCGAACGGCGCAATCGTTGTGCCCACCGAGCAGATCGCCCAGGACAACATCAATTCCGTCTTCCCCTCTGAGATTCCCATTGAGACAGCGCAGAACGCAGGCTTCCCCGAACGCAGTATGCGGAACTCCTTCAAGCTTGCCGCCTATCCTCGCGTCGGCTTTGCCTATCGCCCCTTCGGCAACGACAGCACGGTCATTCGCGGAGGCTATGGAATCTACAATGACGAGCTGAGCTCCGCGCTTTTCTCCTATCTTTATGGCGGCCCGTTCGGAGTTGGCGTGGGTTACACCAATAATTTCGTGAACGGCCAGCCGCTCCTCGACTTCCAGCACCCCATCAACAGCAGCGCTGCGGGTAGCCTGCTGGGCGCCGTTAACATGGAGACCTTCGACAAGAACCTGCGCAACCCTTACGTGCAGCAGTTCAATGTCACAATTGAGCAAAACGTCGGCTTTAACACCGGTTTTCGCCTCTCTTATGTAGGAACGCGTGCCGCCAAGCTGGTCTTTGCCAGAAACATCGATCAAGTCCCGGCCAGCACCACGCCCTATGATCAAGCCAACACTCCGTATCCGGACTTTTATTCCGTCTATCTTTTCCAGAACGGCGGCTATGAAAACTACAATGCGCTTTCTGCCGAGGTCAATCGCCGCTTCAGCGGCGGCCTGAGCTACGAAGCCGGCTTTACCTGGGCTAAAAATCTCACAGACGATGATGAAGGCAGCGTGCCGAACGGTATCGACGGCGGTGTAACCGCGGAAGATGCTTTCAATCTCTCGCGCCAGAAAGGCAACGCCAAGTACGACCCGCGCGCAAGTTTCGTCTCGAATCTCATCTGGGAGCTGCCTTTCGGTCATGG
Source organism: Silvibacterium sp. (assembly GCA_030037215.1). GTDB lineage: Bacteria > Acidobacteriota > Terriglobia > Terriglobales > Acidobacteriaceae > Silvibacterium. The sequence continues at coordinate 9,052 of JASHRS010000115.1, forward strand.
GAAATGGCTCCTCAATGGCGACAGTCTCACCGATAAAATCATCGGTGGCTGGCGGCTCAGCGGCGCATATCTGGCGCAAAGCGGCGACTTCCTCACTCCCAGCTTCAACGGGCCCGATCCATCGAATACCAACCAGTTCAGCGGGGCAGCCCAGCGCGTTGGCCAGTCGCTTTATCCGTCAGATCGCACTCGCACGAACTGGTTCAATGCGTCGTCCTTCGCCATTCCGCAAAACGGTCAGTTCGGCAGCGGAGCCTTCGGTACCGTTGAAGGACCCAATATGAATACCGTCAATCTGGCGCTCTTCAAAACCTTCCCGTTTTATCGGGAGGGCCAGATCGAAATCAAGGGCAGCTTTACAAACGTGCTCAATCACACCAACTTCGGTGATCCCGATGCCACCATCACCGACGCGAGCGTCGGTCAGATCACCAGCACAACAACGAACACGTATGGAGGTCCTCGCGCAGGTCTCGTCAGCGCAAGAATCACCTTTTAATGAAGAGCCTGCGCGGCGTTGCCTCCTGAACCGGCCGCGCAGGCCATTTTCTCCGCGGGTAATGACTTTTGCGGTATAGAATCTTCTTTCACTTTCGTTTATGATCGCTCTGGTTTGCGAGCCAGACGAGGCTGCAAAGCAGCAGAATCCCTGGCTGGTGTATGCGAAGCAAGACCAAGGTTGAATCCGGCGATAAATCCGACATGCTCATCGACGAGCGTCGCCAGCACATTTTGGACCTCATTCAGAAGCAGGGCAGGGTTCTTGTCGGCGAGCTCTCGCAAGGGCTGAATATCTCGCAGATCACCATCCGCAAGGATCTCGATTATCTTCAATCCCTCGGCCTCATCCAGCGCTCGCACGGCGGAGCCTTGCGCGTCCAGTCCGGCACCCTCGTCGATCCGAGCCTCCAGGAAAAGCAGAAGCAGAATTTCCAGGAGAAGGAACGCATCGCAGTCGCCGCCATCAAGCTGGTGGAAGAAGGGCAGTGCATTATCCTCGATTCCGGAACCACTACCATGGCCATCGCACGAGGCCTCAAGCAGTTCAAGCAGCTCACCGTGATCACCAATGCAGTCAACATCGCCGCCGAGCTGGCTGGGACGGACTTCGAAGTCATCCTTGTTGGTGGAACGCTGCGTAAGAATTCTTTCTCGCTCGTGGGGCCGCTGGCCGAAGATAACCTAGAAGAGATGCATGCCGACATCCTCTTCCTCGGTGTCGACGGATTCGATCTCGAAGTCGGCGTCACCACTCCCAATCTTCTTGAGTCACGCGTCAACCGTGCCATGGTCAAGGCCGCACGGCAGGTCGTCGCTGTCTGCGATTCCAGCAAGTTCTCGCGTCGCAGCCTGTCGCGCATCGTGCCGCCCGGCGCAATTCATCAGGTCATTACCGATCGCAAGCTGCCGCAGCAGATCACCGATGGCCTGCGCGACCAGGGCATTACTGTCACTCTCGTTTAACGGCGGCGCAGCACTGCGCCGGAGGCAATCCAGGCAATGAACCAAACTGCCGATCAGGACAAATTTGTAGCCATGGTGTCTGCGAAAGCAGACGTAGACCTGCCGCTCAGCAGCTTCCACCCACAGTCCATGCTGGTCGCCGAGCAGCATGAGATTACAAAGCCGCGCTTTCCCGTGATCGATTATCACAATCATCTTGACGCGCTTGAGCCAGCGGACGTGCTCCGCGTTATGGATGCCTGCAACATCGAGCGCATCGTCAACATCACCATGAAGACCGGCAATGACGCCCTCCGCATCATGGACAAGTTCCTCTCCGCAGACCGTGAGCGCTTCGCCGTCATCGCCTGGATGGATTGGAGCGGCGCCGAAAGACCGGACTTTGCCCGGCTCAGTTGCGATCGTCTTGAAAAGTTCGTCGAGCGCGGCGCGCAGGGGCTCAAGTTCTGGAAAGACCTCGGTCTCAGCGTCCATGATGCGAGCGGTGAGTTGCTCCGCGTTGACGATGAGCGCCTCGCGCCCATCTTTGACAAGGCTGCTGAGCTCAACATTCCGGTCATGTTCCACATCGCCGACCCCGCGGCCTTCTTCCTGCCCATCGACGCCGCCAACGAGCGCTACGAAGAGCTCGCCGCCCACCCCGACTGGAGCTTCTATGGCGCGAAGTATTCCAAATGGGAGCTGCTTGACCAGCGCGACGCCGTCATCGCACGCCATCCGAAAACCACATTCGTTCTTGCGCACGTAGCCGAATGCGGAGAGAATCTGCCGCGCGTAAATAAGCTATTGGAGACATACCCCAACGTGTTGCTCGACATCAGTGCGCGCGCCTCGGAGTTGGGCCGCCAGCCATACTCCGCGCGAAAGCTCTTCCTGAAATTTCCCGACCGCATCCTTTTCGGCTCCGACCTGTTGCCCGAAGTCGAAATGTATCGCCTCTATTACCGCTTCCTTGAAACCGCTGATGAATACTTCGAGTACCCCACGCATGCCTCGCGCCAGGGCCGCTGGAATATCTATGGACTCGACCTGCCCGAAGACATCCTCCGCAAGGTCTATCGCGAAAACGCACTGCGTCTGCTCAAGTGAAAGCGCGACTTGCTGGCACGAAGAAGGGGCAAAGAAGCGTAAAGTGAAAATCACGGCCAAGCTCTCAAGCGGATAGTTGGTCGATCAAGGTAATTAATCGTGAGCGATTCTATATCGGCTCCACGTCGAACCCATCGATTTGTATTGCGAGAGATCTCTGCATTGCATCGATCGATATGACCAAACGGTCGCCCCCCTTGCGAGACAACAGAATTCCTTCAATACCTTGAAGCGCGCCGTTCCGTATTCGCACACGCTGTCCTGTCTTGAGAAAGGGATGGCATGTATATGGCATCCCTTTATCCATTAAAGTTCGAATCGCATCGATCTGATCATCTGGGATCGGCGTACCATGTCCGGGATTTCCAGCGAATCCCAAAACGCTGTCAATACGCAGAATCTTCTGCCTGTCTTCATTTCCGAGGCCTAGCTTGACGAATAGATAACAGGCAAACAGCGGCAGCTCGACTGTTTTTTTCCGATCGCTCCAGCGATGGACTTCGGTAACCGTCGGGAGAAAGGTGGTTACCCCTTTCCTGAAAAGTAGGTTGGCTACAGCTTTTTCATGGCGAGGACGAGTCTGCACCGCGTACCAGCTTTCAATGTGCTTCCTCAACATCACTGCTTGATCTAGTACCTCACATAGTTGGTCGTCGGCACTCATCCATAATTCCTCTTGAGTTCGGTTGCGCTCAAATTTCAGCATGCCAGTGCTAGGCCGCATCAGCTGCCAGGGGAGGAGGAAATTGAAAACAGTTTAGCTATAGACACAGCCTGCCACAACAGGCGAGGGTCTCCCTTTCACTGACAGGGGTGTATTTGGTGAACGATGTTGTCGAGAGTGGGCAAGTTATTGCGCATGTTGTGTGTGGAGTTGGAAGGGGGGAGCGTTCTATGCCTGGAGAAGTATCCAAGCTGTCTGTTTTGCTATAGTTGCGATGCTCCAGAGGATGTTTACGGCGCCTGGTTTGGCCCTCCCCGTGCCCTCTCAGGAGGGTGCCTTGGCTGGTATTTCAATTGCTATCGTCAGGGGGTAGTGGGCTTCAAACCTAAAGGCGGAAGGCGAGCCTTCCACC
>JASHRS010000116.1 GCA_030037215.1 Silvibacterium sp.
CGGAGGTTCAAATCCTCTCTCCCCGACCATTCAAAAACAACTACTTAGCTGAGTTGAGCGACCGGATCTCGTTCGGGGCACCCCCAAAAAGGCACCCATTATGAGTTCTGGCCTTCAGCATTTTCATTTGTTTCAGACGCTGTAGGAGAAGAGCTGCCGGTGCGGAAAACACCTCCGCTACGGCACGGGAGACAGCATTCACCGTTCATCCCACCAGCTCCGGGAATATCCGTCGAGGGTCGTACCCAATTGTGAATAGCAATATTTGCACCCTTTGTATCAAATGCCAAAAGCAACCATATACGAAGATGACCGCTCTACGTCGCGGCAGAACAATATCGGGCCATCCAGGAAGGTCCAGGTCCTTGTGATGCAGACGAAACCGATAACCAGCACCGTGCAGAAGCCACCTGATCGCTCCGGCAGCATCTCATGCGTGTAAAGTCACCATCGCGCACCCATGATGGAGAGGGACACGTAGCCTAAGCGCCCCTTCGTTGTCCTTAGAGCGAGCCGTTGGTACAGTGGCGGTCTCGATGCCAGGATGAATCACGGAACATTTCAAGCTATCGAGGCCGGGGATATTTCTAAGGATAATTTCCGCAGAATCAGCTTGCCCTCCAAAGCAGACCGGCATCGCGTAGCCACCGGGGACCTGGAACAGGTTAGCCTTTGCTGCGCCACCGCTAACTTCGACGCAATGCGGCGCCAGAACCCATTTTTTCCCACGCATCGAGTCCAGCAACGGGCCGTAAGCCAGATAATATTGTTCCGTCGCCATCCATTCGTGCGCGGTATCCCGCTCGAAAAGCGAGCCGTATTTGTAATAAAAACCGCGGGTGCCATCTCGATCTTCCTGCGCCAGATTGCCGTGGTCGTCCCAGATCATATCGGGAAGGATGCAGTGGTTGTTCCAGGGATAGGGCGCTGTCGGATAGGCTCCCATGAGCAGATGACGCTGGAAAAACGAGTCAGGATCGGGGCGGAAGAGGCTCTCGTTGTAGGTCCACACCATCACCGGCTTCCTCATGCCCATCAGCGCGGTGCTGTTCAGCCCGCGCCCGTCGTATCCGTATTCGTCATAGAACCCATCGATCTGGCGGTAGACGTCGAGACGCGAAAAGATCGGACTGGCGAAAACCACCTTGCCGGCAGCGCGCATCTTCGGGGCGGCCTGGTCGAAAAGACGGTTCCACGAAATACACAGCGCCCGCGCGGCCTTCCCGTCAACCCAGCTCACACCGTCGTCGGCATCGAGGTTGTTCCAAAACATGAAGTAAGTGTTATCAATACAGACGCCGGCCGAATCGGGGAGCCATCGAATGTCCCGTTCCACCTGCTCCAGAAGAAACTTCTGATAACCGGGGTCGTCACAATCCATAACTTCTCGATCGGTGGCTAACCGCGCGTTGGGAAAGTGGGCGGCAAGAAGCGCGCTGGGATCTTGCCACAAGGGAGCGCCGGGATCTCTCGGCATTCTTTTGCCGCCATAGTTGAATACGTTGAAGTAATCCAGCAGGTAAAAGCCATTGGTCTTCAGATAGCTGGCATAGTCGTTCATCCGACCGGCGCTGGTCCAGTGTGGCTTGTTGGGGTTATCCGCTTCGTACGCCCAGGCCCGCTCCCATGTTTCCTCGGAACTGGTGACCGGCGGCAGGAACATGCCCATGTAGGGCATATCGTCATCAAGCTTCCAATTGACGCGAAAGGCCATCTTTTTGTATTTCGCGACGTCGATCGGCCCTTCGTCGCCGGAATAGGCGGCGCAGCCAGCCATCTCGTCGGCCTTTGGACTGGGAGGCTCGAAGAACTCGGAGTAGCGGTCCGTCATCCATCGCAATCCGCCACGCCAGTCTGCTTCATGCTGGATCAAATTCATTTCAAAGTGAATGGTCTTCCCACCGCCAAGGCGATAATTCGCGCGGGAAAATTTGACGGAACCAGACGGTGTTGTTGTCAGCCGCGACCCGCACAGGATAATATCCGCCGGCGAAAATACCAAGGTTAGGGCGGAATCATCCGTCGGTTCGGCGACCGTCGCCAGCGGCAACACGATGTGATCAGGGGTAGAGTTATATCCGCCGTAGGTCCAGGTCGCATCGATCAGCGGCCGCAGCACGAGCGGATCGCGCCAATCGCCAGTCGGCTGAGTCTGCTCCGGCGCGTTTTCGTGCGAGGTTGACCAAACGGGATCGGACCACGCCGTCCAAAAGCGGGTTGCCGCAGTGGCCGGATACTGCAGTTCTGTCACGATATCGGTTGTCCAGGGACTGCCCTCGGAGACAATCACGATTTCCCAGCGCACGCTGTCGCCTGCCGGGCTGAAGCGATCTACCGCCGTGAGGCTCCGTCCCGAGGCGCTGTCCTTGAAAGTCCGCGTAAACTGGATCGCGCCGTCCGCTAGTTTTTCCTCTTTGGCAGTGCCGGCTTGCGTGCAACCCGCCAGGCTAGTCCGTCCCAAGAGGTTGATCTTGCGGCCCCCGGACGTCACGCCAACGATCTCACCCGCCGCCGAGAGTTCTACTCCGATCCCTTTCGCGTTCAGCCGAAATTCGGGCGAGCTGTCTGCAATTTCAGTTTCGGCAGCGGAAAAAGTGGGGATCACTGTCCACTTCGCTCCCCATAGACCCGCAGCAGCTCCAATCAGACTCCCTAGAAAATTTCTCCGCTGCATTTCTCGCGTCTCCTCACCCGTTGTTGGTCCGTTCGGCCCATGTCATGGTTCCTATGGATGATAGGCCGCTCACCGGGACCATTGGACACATCAAAAATCAATCGAGTCCTATATTCCACTTCCTCACTGAAACCACGACTACGAGGATGAATTCGACAGAACCGATCCTTCAATCTGCTGTTGCAACAACAAAATTGATATATCATATAATCGAGGTTATTAGCAAGATATTCTCATCACTTCAGGGCGGGCTCGTATGTGTGGATTTTCGCGACGCAAATTTTTGCAGCGCACTGGCATCGGATTTTCGCTCATGTTGGACGGGATGAAGGTGCTTGCTCTATCGGACACTGCGGGCACCAAACCAGAAAACACCGCCACTCCGGCAGGAACTAGCTCAGTTATTAGAGTCCATCCCGCCAATCCCCGTTATTATCTGTTTCGCGGTCGGCCTACGATTCTGATCACCTCCGCGGAACATTACGGGGCGGTGATCAATATGGACTTCGATTATGTCCGTTACCTGAATGCGTTAGCAGCCTATGGACTGAACTATACCCGCATTTGGCCGGGCGGATGTATCGAGGCGGTGGGCGAGTTTTACCCAGGGAATACCGTGGGGCCGAGACCGTCAAGAACCATTGTGCCTTGGGCGCGGAGCAGCGTCCCTAGTTGCGTTTATGGCGGAAACAAGTATGACCTAGACAAATGGAACCCGGAGTTTTTTGCGCGTCTTAACGATTTCATAGCGAAAGCTGCTGAGCGCGGCATTATCGTAGAGATCTGCTTTTTTAACTCGCAGTATTCGCATCGTTGGCCCCTCCATCCCTTGTATTACGAAAACAATATCCAAGGGGTGGGCAGGTGCGACTTCAAGGATGTCCAAACACTTAAATACCCTGACTTGGTCCGGCGCCAGTGTGAATACGTAAGCAAGATTATCGAGGAGGTCAATGCATACGACAACGTCATTCTGGAGGTGTGCGACGAGCCATCCAATTTCACTCCGCACGCGGAAGCTGGTCCTTGGGTGGGCCACCTTTTGCATGTAGTGCACGATACTGAAGCCAAGCTACCCAAAAAGCACATGGTGGCGCAGATGGTAGAGGGGCCGATTGGAGGTCCTGTCGATTTCTCTGCGAACCCCCTTCTGTCAATTATCACCGGGCAATACGTGTGGGGCGGGGAAGCGGATAGCGAGCAGATGGGAGGAATGAAGGGTCTGGAGTATGAATATGGCTACGGCAAACCGATCGAAATGAATGAAACCCCCTATTACCCATTTCAGTACCGAGAAGGGGACCCCATTTTTGACTCGCGCGTGGAAGCCTGGGAGTTCATCGTGGGCGGGGGAGCTGGTTTCAACCACCTCAACTCGCGATATACGGTTGAGGATCCGGCTGGCAACACGCCTGACAATATCCAGATCCTCAGCGCCCTCCGGAACCTGAAGGATTTCATTTACAGCTTCGACTTCATCAGGATGCGTGCGGACGAAAGCTTCGTGGTCGACGGAATACCGGAAGGAGTTTACTGCCGAGGCATCAGTGAGCCGGGAGAGCAGTATGCACTTTATCTTCACCATAGCCGGCTTGTCCCGGCGCCCGACATGATGTACTACATCGCAACACCAGGACAATACAGGGGTGAGGTCCTTGTGCTGGATATACCTGGAGGAACCTACAAAACAGAGTGGGTTGACCCTTCCTTGGGTTCAGTGCTCAGTTCTGCCACGTTCGTCCATCAGGGAGGCAATCAAGCGCTTTCGACGCCCGAATATGAATTAGACATCGCATTGCGGATAAAACGGGTTCACTGAATTCCTCGAGAACAACCACGACACGAGCATGTTCGGCAGACATGGAAGGAAGCATTTGATCTGGCACCTGCAGGGCATGTACTTGTTGCTCTCAACGTACGCAACCCGAGCTTCAGAGTGGGGTTGCGTAGCGCCACTGAACTTTCAACTATGGGGTTGGGTATAGTTCTCGTTTACCTTCTGCTGAGGGCGAACCTTAGTTGGGCATTAACGCCGGTGCGGGGCCCACGCATGACAAGCACGCCAGACAGGTCACGGAGTGCTTCGCGGTCGAGCAGTCTGGAATCAGCCCTTCTAATTATCTGAGCAAAAACTGATCTATCAATTTATAAATCGTGCGGTCACGATGCAGCTGGGGGAGACGACATGACATGTTGTCTCCCTCCTTTGTGTGCGTCAGCTCTGATTCTTAGAACGATATACGAGCCGAAAGTTGCACGTTCCGTGCGGGAACGGCGACATGTTGGATTTGGCTTACATCCGGACCAGCGTAGGCGGTTCCGACTCCGTTGGACGTGGTGAGGTCATATTCGTCTGGCGCTCCGAAACTGGGGTGATTGACCGCATTAGCAGCGTCAGCGCGAATCTGGAGTTTCATGTTTTCCCGCAAGGTGAATGTCTTGCCCAGCGAGAGGTTGATAGCACTCATCCCGGGTCCGAATAGAGCATTCCTCCGCACGTTACCTAAAGTTCCATTCGCCGGCTCCAAAAAGGCGGCGGGATTGAACCACTCGTTGGCGCTTCGGTGCCGCGGCCTGGGGCTGACTCCGGGATTCCAGTTGGGGAACTGTGTAGCACCCGACGCCAGTTGGTACGTGTTGCCGTTCGAATATACAGTAAACGGCTGGCCCGAAAAAGCCGTCACCGAACCGGCAAGCTGCCAACCTCCAACCACCGCATCGGTTGCCGCATTGTCGCTCAGGAAGCGATTTCCCCTCCCAAACGGTAAACGATACACCGCAGTACCCTTAAGAGCCTGTGGCAGGTCATAGCTAGAGTTACTGTAATTGGCATGAATGTTGCCAGCGAGCTGGTATGGTTGTACTCCCTCTTGACCGTTCCAGGATGAGCTGTCCTGGTCAGACAAAAACTGCGACCAGGTGTAGTTAGCGTCGAAGCTCAGGCCCGAGCTCATGCGTTTATCAATGCTGACCTGAAGGGCATTGTAGTTGGACTCACCATGCTGCCCTAGCGCATAGCTGGAAATACTCTGAAAGTTCGGGTACGGACGAAATGCCGCGTCATTCGCTGAGACCTCCGACATAGGCACTGCATTAGCGTCGTCGGGACCTATTAGATTGTATCCGTGGCTCCCTACATAGGCTACCTGGATAGCCATGTTGGAACCGAATTGCCTCTGAACGGAGAGGGTGTACTGATTGACTTTCTGAACAGGCACACGATACGGGAAATAACTGACACTTTGGCCGTTATAAGCGTCGGGAGCGGTGGAGGCCTGTACATAAGGGAGTGGCGTAGTGGTTCCATAAATCACGCCGGGGCCGTCCAGCTGTACTATTGGAATGACGCCGTGGGTTTGGTCTGAGATACTGCCGGAGGAAGAGAGCGCTGTGCCCAGTCCCCCGCCGTACTGATCCTCGCTGAATTCATGGTCATAGATACCGAATCCACCGCGGACGGTAAGATTCGGCCTGGCCAGCCAGGAGAATCCAAGCCGAGGAAGAACCGTATTCCAGTGGTCCGCTTCCAGATTCTTACGGCCATTGGCGTGTGTAGTTCCATACCACATGGCACCCAGGGTGTTAGTTGCAGGATTAACGACTGTCGGGTCAAAAGAGCTTTCGTTGCCACCGACTGCACTCCAGCCATGGGTGATATCATAGCGAACGCCAAGATTGATGGTGAGGTTCGGACGTATCTTATAATCGTCCTGAACGAACATCTCCGGGTTTTTCAAACGGCCACCATACTCGTTAAAAACAGTCGCGTTCCAACTCCCGGAAAGACCGAGCAGAAAATCCGCATAGTCGATCCCCGTGGTAAGGTCGGGAGCCGCGCATGTCTCCGAAGCAGGAGTGCCGCTTGGGCAATTGGCATTCGAAAGTGTCCAACGGCCAGTGTAGGCACCGGTGAAACTCATCGTCCCGGAGTTTTCATTTCCCCATTGCGTGGCGTTGTCACGATACGTCAAGAGATCCCCGCCAAAGTGCAGGATATGTTTTCCACGAACCATTGTTACGACATCCGATAAATCGAAGAGCATCTGGTTGTAGACCGAGTTGGATTGCGCGTCTAGGGAAGAGTAGGACCCCGCCGCATTCGAATTAGTAGAATTGAAGTTAATGGACGGCAATGAATTGGCCTTGGCAAACTGCCAGCCGATCTGTGAGGGATAATTCTTACCCAGAGACGTATCGCTAGCAACCTCCGGGAAATAGGTAAAACTAATCTTGGCTTCATTGACGGTGGCCGGGCTGATGTCCCACACATCGGCAACTTGCGCCGCTTGCATTTCATTATCCCAATCCTGGCAACCTACCGGGCAGTTTGAGAAGTTGCTCTGAACATCGACATAGGGGTTATCGACATCCGAGTCGAATACGGACAGCCGGTTGTTCGGCGTGATGTCATAATCCAGACGCCCGGTGTATCTTACCGAGGGGACTGAGTACACGAAATCTGCCGACCAATTATTCAGGACCGTCCCATTCGAATCCACGCTTCCAGGAATGAAATGTCCTTGAGCAACAGGATTATGCGAAGGCGTTGGATACCAAAGTGCTTGCTCCGCGTTGGCAACTTTATCTATTAAGCCGGCGGGTATCGTGTTCAAGTTCGAGCCGGTTTCACCGTATTCAGATGTAAACGACTGCCTCACAGGATACGGATTGCCCAACGAATCGTAGGCAATGGTTTGGGTCGTCGGATCGTAAAGTGTCCGGACATCGTTTGAAAAGTTACCGCTCATATTGTCCGGGGTCGGAATGGTCGAGAAGCTGTTGCTCTCTCCCTGGTGGCTTATAACCCGATCATAGTTGAAGAAGAAGAACAGCTTCTTACTCACTATAGGGCCGCCGATGGAACCACCAAATTCATCGTAATGATAAGCAGGCGTCGGAGGTTTAGCGCCGGTTCCAAAGTAATACGGCGCAGCCTCGAGTGCGTTATTCTGCAGGTACTCGTAAACGTCTCCGTGGAATTTATCGGTCCCGCTCTTGGTGATCTGATTCATTACCATGCCCCCGACACCGTATTGCGCGGAGAATGAGGACAGCGAAATCTGCACTTCTTGCGTTGCATCGAAGCTATTGTTGGTAAATGTGTTTCCACCGTGCGACATAGTGACCGACGAACCATTGAGAAGGACACTGCTGTAAGGCATGTTTCCATTGGCGGAGATTATCTCGCCGGGATTGTTTTCCAGGCTTTCCCCGGCTTCCCGTATTGATTGGCCAGCTGTGCCAGGGAGCAGAATCATGAAATTTTCCCATGACTCACTGACTTGGGGAAGTGCTTGCAGTTTGTCCAGTTCGAGTGTTTCCGTCTGGCTGCCTGACTCAGTCTGCAAGAGAGGTATCTGGTCGGTAACCGTTACTACCGTCGAGCTCGAGCCGACTGTCAGCACCGCGTTGACGCCCGTGGCGCCGACGTCGATCGTAACCGGGCCGCGCTCCAGGACTCTAAAGCCATCTTTTCTGAAAATGAGCTTGTAATGGTCGGGAACGATGGAACCCGTGTCATACACGCCGGATCCATCGGTCACATAGCGGAGGACAACGCCCGTATCAACATTCTCGACAGTTACCGCTACGCCCGGAATCACGGCGCCCGTGGAATCCGTGACCGTTCCCCGAATGTCGCCCGAAGTCGTGGTTTGAGCAAGCGTTGATTGCACGCCGAGCAAGATCGCTATTGCAATACCGAATTGAAAAGTGTGCCGCATACTTATCCTCCAAAGTCGACGCACAACGAATGCATTCAATTAATGATTGAAGCCCATTGGGAACTCCTCAAACGCGCCTGCTGATGTATAGCTTCGGTCGTCGTGGCATCCGATGCCCAACATTTCACTGCTCGGCCAAGTCACAATAAACTGATATTTCTCTATCGCTACTTAAATACAGAAGAAGAATGTTTCCTCTATATCGCGCGAGTTTTTCTTCGAAAATCTGCATTTTTTATGATCGCTGAACAGTTAGCGCTTGACACGTGGGCCAGACTATAGCCAAAAAAACTGATATGTCAAGTATTTTTTAAAGAGGAAAATACGAGATGAGCCTCAACGGTGTGTTTGATTTCAATAAAAGGAGAGCCGGAGAGCATCCTAGAGAATGAATAACAACGTCCACAAAACAGAGAAGTTGACCCCGGAAGCTAATTGGCCGATTCGTCGAGGCCAGCGAGGAAATCCGGGTCAGAGAGCAAAAGACGTCAGCAGAATCAAGGCGAGGCCAAATCATCTCTTCCGTAAAGGGCACTTCGATATGCGCACGCCGTCGAGAACGGTTAACCTGCACTCCGACATGAATGGAGTTCGGTGACGCGGTTGAACAATTTTTCAAATCGAGCACTGAGCGGCGCTCGGCTCTGCATTGTCAATGCAGCGGCCGGCGACGCTACGATAACGGGCTGGCGTCGAAGCCGCATCCGCTTCAGGTTGTATGCCCCTGCCTACTCAAGTTGCAGTATCGACTTCTTTTATGACGCTGTCCTTCGACTTGAGCCCCTTCAGTCGCCAGTTGTTTCCGTTATTAACGTCGTTCGACAGGCGTTCCAGCACTTGGTTGAGGCCATACCGCACGTGTGCTCGCATGGCAGTGTCTGCGACTAGCGGATCCCCGCTGCACAAAGCTTTGGCTAAAGTCGAGTGGAATTCCTCTGGCTGTGCACCGAGTTGAGCGGCAGCTGTGTCATAGAGCAAGTTGAAAACGAGCACCTGCTCTTTCTCAACAGCCCTGCGCAGGCCCGGGCAACGAGCCAGCTCCGCGATTCGCAAATGAAATTCCATATGATAGATGTGCACCGAGAACATGAACCGCGAGTCCTCCGGTTCCGGAGTGGACACCCTATTCAATTCATCGAGATGCCGGGCGCTGGCGCGAAGCCGTTCCTTTTCCTCTGCCGTAATATACTGCGCGCATAGCCTCGCGGCCTGCGATTCCAGAGCCTCGCGGATGACAGTGTTGTCGCGGATGTCTTGCTCGCTTGGTATGCGGACGCGCGTTCCGATCCGCGGCCGACTTTCGACCAGTTCCTCCGTTTCCAGGCGCTTCAGGGCTTCGGTAACGGGAAGAAAACTCATGTTGAGGCGCGCGGCCAGACTTCTGCGCGACAGGACGTCTCCTATCGACAGCTCCCCGCTCAGAATCTCATTGCGAATCTTCTCGTACGCCAGATTCGACAGCGATTTGCGGCCGGCATTCAGTCGGCTCGACGTATGGGTGGTCTGTCTCAATTCAGGTAGTTGACTCATTGGTTCCTGCGCTGGCGCGAAAATTCGAGCCCGAATCAGCGACCGGATCGCCTCGATGAGGAACTCGCCGTTGGCGCTGGGACCAACGCCAATGTGCATTCGCCGCCTTTGGCCACCGTGTCGGCCGGGTCATGCACGATCCACTTGACGCCTTTGTATTCTTCGGCATCTGGCTCATAGTGCACTCCGCCAGAGCGTGTAACAATTCGACCACTGCGATGATATATCAAATAACGAACGCAGTGTCAAACGGGTCCAGCCGGTCCATAACTCATCTTTTATCAGGAGTATTTGGACGAAAGGCAGGCTCTGGAACCCTGCCAGTAGGCCTGAGTGAAGACCTTGTAAAATTGCGCGTAGCTTCCAAAGCCTGCAGCATATGCCGCCTCCACGACCGTCCTCTGACCTAGGCGGCTGCGTGGCAAGATTTTTCGATGAGCGACTGTTTGAAGACAACAGCATAGAATCGAGCGTTAGCCGCTTTATCCACTAATTGGTGCTCTTCTTCAGGGAAAATCCAGAGGAGAATTCTGGGTGCAAACGCAGAGCGCCGACCGTTCATTACATATGTGATCGTTCCTTGCAGAACGAGGTTCACCTCGAGTTCTAGATGGTGATGACTCTCGATTCTCTGCATATTTCGAGTGGCTTCCGCAAGGTAAAGCAAACCGTCGTAGTCGCTTCCGAGTATAAGGTCAACTAACATTCAGACAATAGATGATAACTTCTTATCGCTTTTCGAGAAGACAATGTTGCGCTCAGGTTTCTACCGTTGGCGTCAGGCTATGATCCCTTCGGTGGCAGTACGAACTTTCGGTTTTCTCCCGAGCGGAGCACCTATCGAAGCCTGGACGCTAAGTGGAGCCGGAGCTCTCGTTGCCGAAGTCATTACCTACGGCGCGATTGTGACCCGGCTGATGGCGCCGGACCGCCACGGTAGCCTCGCCGACATGGTGCTTGGCTTCGATAACCTCGATTCGTACCGGACAAACGGCGCGTACTTTGGCGCCATCGTCGGGCGCGTAGCGGGACGCGTCACGGGGGGCCGGTTCTCTCTCGAGGGGCGTACTTACGAGCTTGCGTGGAACGACGGTCCGAACCATCTTCATGGTGGCCTCGTAGGATTCGACAAGAAAGTCTGGGCCGCAACACCTGTAAATCGTGAAGACGGGCCCCCAGCGCTGCGCCTCACCTGCCACAGCCCCGACGGAGAAGAAGGCTATCCCGGCGCGGTTGATGTCACGGTCACCTACACCGTCACAGACGACGTCTTCCTCGTTGAGACTGAGGTGACTGCGGACAGGGCTACCCCGGTCAGTCTGACACATCATTCGTACTTCAACCTGGCTGGTGAAGCTGCCGGCTCAGTTGCGGATCACGAGCTTCAAATCCATTCCTGCCGCTTCGCGGTGACTGACGAACGCATGGCCCTGCTGGGCCGGGAGGAATCAGTGGCGGGACGCGGCAATGACTTTCGACAAGCGCGAAATCTCGGCGAAGCGATGCCGAGGCTGTTTCAAAATCACGGCGATCTCTACCGGCTCCGCGAAAGCGCGGCTCATGATTCCGTCTTGGCCCCCGTCCCTGCGGCCCGATTAGCACATCCTCGCAGCGGCCGCGTGCTTGAAGTATCGACCACGAGCACGCATTTGCAGCTCTATACAGGAGCCGCTCTCGACGGATCGCTTGTCGGAAAATCCGGTATACCCTATGTGCGGCACGCCGGCATCTGCCTGGAGTGCGAAGGTTATCCGGATGGAGCGAACAGGCCCGAGTTGGGGGACATTATTTTGCGTCCCGGGCGCGTGCAGCGGGAAACCACAGCATACGCGTTTCTGACGGCGCGATAACTGGTGGATGGCACTTCGATTGATCGCAACTCTCTCCCTTTACTTCCAAAACTCAACCATACATTCCCGCAAGAGTTCCGATCACAATTGCTGAGTGCAATTTCGAGGTTGGAATTTTGCACGTCCGTCGCGGAATCGTGTACGCGGTCGTCGGTGAGGTGAAGACCGATGCATCCCGAAGCAATCTGCCGCTCGCTCCATGGTTGGTTGAATCTCTTCTTGCCTGGCGTCGGGAAACTCCCTACGCCAAGCCGACGGATTGGATCTTCTCCAGTCCGAGAATGAAGGTCGGTCTAAACCTGGATGATTGAGAACAACGAAAATGTGAAAGCGACTCAGGAATTGTTGAGGCACGCCAACAGCAAGACGACCCTCGACCTGTATGCGAAGGCGGTCACTCCCTCGAAGCGACAGGCAGATGAGAGGATAGTCAACCAACTCCTCGCAGCACAGCAGCGTATTTCCGAGCCGTCAAATCTACAACTTGGAGGATCGGAAAATGAATTTGGGTTATGTTTGGGTTGCGTTATCTGTTACCAATCCCGTAAGTCCTTTGAAAAGTGGTGGCCAGAGACGGGATCGAACCGCCGACGCCGGCCTTTTCAGGGCCGCGCTCTACCACTGAGCTATCTGGCCTTGGGATGGTCCAAGGGCGGCCCATGCAGCCGCTGGAGGGTTTGTTTGAAGTCGTGGCGGAAGCCGATGCACAAGGACCTGCTACGTCAAAACAACCTTGGTCAGTATAACAAACCGAAGCGTTGCTATGGCTAATGATTCCACCGCTTGTCGGTCGTCTCACGGGCGTCCGATCTGTCATACACTTGCTGCACTGCCTATAGGAGGACGAATCTGTGATTCAACGATTTATGATCCGCAGTCATCCTTCACCCTTGCTCTTCACACTCATTGCCTTTCTGATGGTTGTGCCAGGAGCGCATGCGCAAAAGCCTGCGGCTCGTGTTGAAAAGCCGCAGCCTGTCTCTGCCGCTGCTGCCGAAGCGCGTGCTGCAAAGGCCTTCGAGGAAGCACGTAAGACGGGCCTGCCTGCGCTGCGGGCCTTTCTGTATAGCATGCCAAAGGGCGCTGACCTGCATAATCATCTCTCCGGAGCGATTTATGCCGAGTCGTGGATTCGCGTGGCTGGCGAAGACCATCTCTGCATTAATACCCAAACTCTCTCGTTCGATAAGCCCAACGGCGACGCATGCAAGCCAGACGAAGTTTCCGCCAGCAGTGCTCCACTCAATCAGCATCTCTACGACCGGCTGATCGATGCTTTCTCCATGCGCACCTTCGTTCCCAAAACGGCGGACTCAGGCCACGATCATTTCTTCGAAACCTTTGACCGCTTCGGAGGAACAAGCAAGGCTCACATGGGAGAGTGGCTGGATGAGGTCGCCACACGAGCCGCAGCACAAAACGAACAATATCTTGAGCTGATGGATACACCTGACTTCAGTCAGGCTGCGGCGCTGGCGGGGCAGATCGGCTTCGATTCCGACTTCGCGCAATACCGCCAGAAGCTGCTTGATGCAGGAATCAAGGACAACATTCCCGCAATCCGCGCCACGCTTGATCAGGCAGAGGCAGATCGAAAACAGCGTGAACATTGCGGCGAGGTCGATGCCCAGCCGGCGTGTAAAGTTGAGATTCGCTTCATCTATCAGGTTCTTCGCGGCCTGCCACCCACGGCCGTTTTTGCTCAAATGCTGCTCGGTTTTGAAGCAGCCTCTGCTGATACGGATATTGTCGGCATGAACCTTGTACAGCCGGAGGACGGCTACATCGCCATGCGCGATTACCGCTTGCAGATGCAGATGCTCGACACGCTGCACAGCTTTTACCCCTCAGTCCACATAACACTGCATGCAGGCGAACTGGCCTTCGGCATGGTCCCTCCCGAAGGCCTTACCTTCCATATCCGTCTTGCGGTTGAGCAGGGCCAGGCCGAGCGCATCGGCCACGGCGTCGACATCATGTACGAAGACCACCCCTACGACCTGCTCAAGGAGATGGCGTCCAAACACGTAATGGTCGAGATATGCCTCACCAGCAATGACGTGATTCTCAACGTCAAGGGCAACGACCACCCCTTCATGATCTATCGCAAATACGGCGTACCGGTTGCGCTTGCGACAGACGATGAAGGTGTATCCCGCATCGATCTCACACACGAATATGTGCGCGCCGCCGAAACCTATCCGCTGAGTTATACCGATCTCAAGAAAATGGTACGCACCAGTCTGGAACACGCCTTTCTGCCTGGTGCAAGTATCTGGCAGTCCACCACGCCTGAAGCGCTGGACAAGCCTGTACCTGCCTGCGCAGGCCAGCTTGGGCAGGAAACACCCACCGGCGACTGTGCTCAACTCATCGCAGGCAGCGAAAAGGCGCAGCAACAATGGGAACTCGAGCGCCGCTTCAAAGAGTTTGAGGCGAGCTTCTAGTGTTGGGCATAACAAGACCCCTACGTGGCGTGTGTTGCACGGCACGCTCGATAGGAATCGGGCAAAAACTGCGGAAGGCAGCAAAGGCGGGCTCAAGCCCGCCTTGCCGGTCTGTCTCCAGCTAACGTCTTTAAACTGCGTGCGTCATTTAGAGAGGCTGGACGTCGGATGCCTGCCAGCCCTTCGGCCCCTTTACGACGTTAAACTGAACGGCCTGACCTTCTTGCAGACTCTTGAAGCCACTCGAAGCGATGGCGGAGTAATGCACGAAGACATCTTCCCCATTTTGGCGGGAGATGAAGCCGAACCCTTTGGCGTCGTTAAACCACTTCACGGTACCTTGTTCCATGTGATGCTATTTCCTGTTTGAATTGCGTGGGAAGGAAGCGGAAGACAACCCTGAAAACACAGAACTGCCGGAACCGGTTCAGACCTGACGCGCCTACAGTCTACCAGAGTTTGCAAGTACCCCGTTACCGAAGTTCTTGATTTTTAAGTGAAATCGTTACCAGAGCCGTTGATTTTCCACAATCCCGCAAGAAAACCCCGTCAAATCAATCTGGTTCCTGGGTTACTTTGCTTTATCGGCAAGCCTCTTGAAGGCAGAAATCACAAACGATCCTAAGTACCATCCATCCATGAACTTATATGGAGTTTCGCCCGTGGTATAGTGCCCGCACGGCAGCACTTTCGAAACATAATCTACCCCCAGCTCGGAAAAGCTCCGCAAGACCTCCAGCGAGTATTTCTCGAGAAACGTAAGGTCATAGCGCGCATGGACCACCAGCACCTTTTTGGGATATGCCGCAAAGTGCCGCATGTAGCTCACCGGACTGATGCAGCTCCACGCCTGGCGCAGCCTCTCCTGCGTTAATCCCGCGTTTTCAAATGATTGGCGAATGTGCCGCGTGCTCTGCCCCGTCCACACAACATCGCCAAATGATGTAGACGCATGGTTGAACGCATTCACCCGCAGTCGCGCATCGTGCGCGCTCGCGATAAATGCGTAGCACGATCCCAGGCTCGTGCCCAGAATCCCAAATTGTTCATAGCCTTGTGCCTCAAGCCAATCGAGGCAGCAGCGAATGTCCACTACAGCTTGTCTGCACGCCGAGATCGTCCGCCCTATGTTCGAACTCACTGCGTAGTCCGACCTCTCCAGCTCCGCCGGTCGACGGATATCGTGATACGGCTTACTCAGTCGCAATGCAGAAATCCCAAATCGATTGAAAAGCGAACACAAAACATTGTGGCTGAAGGCGTCCGCATTCCACTGTGGCAGGACAATCATCGCCTGCTTGGGTTTGCGCGCCATCTTCTCCTGCGACGCCGGGGTCCCCGACACACGCGATGTTCGCGTGGCGGCGTTGTTCGCCGGATACCAGCGCGCATTCACCAGGTCGTTCTCCGGATATGGCGTCCGCACCGGCGAGGTAAAGCGCAGAAACTGCGCGGTCGGAAGTTTGCCCTCCAACGCTTTCTGCTTCAGCTCTTCATCGTGCTTCAGGGTTTCCGGACGCACGTTGGTGGGGAAGAGTTGCGGATGACGTTCCTCAAGCGCAAAATCCTTCGGCTGCTCATATCCGAAAAATTCTTCGCTCCGCTCCACAATCGCTGCATTCAACGCGTCCATTGCATCTTCTTCGTTTGACGTGTTCGCCACGCGATTCTTCAGCCCTGCCGATGCGACGAAATCTTCGAGCCAGTCAAAGCCCCACTCCACCGGACGCACCACACGGTTTTCGTCCCGTGTCGTCAGCGCCGTTTCCCAGCGATACATCCAGCGTGCGTACCAGTTCACCGTCTAATCCACCATCAGCCGGGGAACGCGTACATTGATGCTGCAAAGAATCTCGTACGGAATCGTCCCGGCAAGGTCCGCATGCTCGTAAGCTGTAATTCGTTCCCGCCCTTGCTCGCCAATCAGCACGACCTCATCGCCAATCTCGACTCCCGGAACATCCGTCACATCCACAATCGTCAGGTCCATCGAGATTCGCCCGGCGATCGGTGCACGCCGTCCCCGAACCAGCACTGCCCCGCGATTCGACAGCAGTCGGCTTAGCCCATCGGCATACCCCACTCGCAGTAGTGCAAGCCTCGTAGGCCGCGTAGCGCGAAATGTAGCGTTATACCCAGCGATCTCTCCCGGCTCGATCGTTCGCAGCGACGCGATTCGCGCCTTCCATGCAAGCACCGGCTTCAGTTCATCTGCAATGGCGGGTTTTGCTCCACCAGTAAAGCGCGGGACGTAGCCATACAACGCCAATCCGGGCCGTAGCATGGCTTCCGCGCCATGCTTCTCCGCCAATTCCACTACTTTGTTCGCGCCGGCATCGAGCAGCGACGCAGAGTTCCCGGCATGAATCCACTTTGGCCGTAACCCTCGCGCATAAATCGTATCTATTGCAGTTACAAATTGTGCGAACTGCGCATCGTTCGCCGGACTGTCGAGAACCTCCGGCGAATGAAAGTGTGTCAGAACCCCTTCGAGGCGAAGCACCGGCATCGCCTGCAGCCGGTCGAGCAGCGCCGGCAGCTCAGCAAGCCGTACTCCCTGGCGTGACATGCCCGTATCGATTTCGAGATGCACGTTCGCAGGACGCCCGGTCCGAGCGGCTTCCTCCAAATGCACCGTCTCCCACACAACAGGAGTAATGCGCTGCGCAAGGACCGCTTCTACTTCGCCCGGCCACAGGCCGCACATAGCCAGAATTTCCGTATTAGGGCAAGCCGCGCGCACCGCAAGGCCTTCTTCTACGCTGGTTACTCCCAGCCATATCGCTCCTCCGGCCACAAGCGCCTGCGCGCACGCAAGGTTTCCGTGTCCATAGGCGTTGGCCTTGACCACTGCCACCAGCTCCGCGGAGCCGGCCTGTGCACGCAATAAATGAAAATTATGCAGCAGCTTCGAGCGGGAGATCTCCGCCCATACCGGTCGTCCGCTCATGGTTGTGGCGGCGGCGGCGATTGCTGCGTCGAGGTCGACTCCGCCCCTTGATGAATCAGCGGGATATGAAATGGTAGATCGGCGTTGCTCTTCTTTTTCTCGGGCTTCTTTTTCTCATCGCCCTGTTCCACGACCGCTGTCCGCTGCGACTGCACACACACCCAGACCTCACGCACATGCTGGTAGACGTGGGTGAATATTCCACGCTCTTCACGAATTTCGCCGTTCTGTTTCGTCCGCTCGATATAGGTCCCATCCACAATGGCTACATCTTCGACGATGCGAACATTCACTACCCGGTGCTCCATCGACACCGGCTGCGGCATTTCCTTTTCGTACATCGCAGCCACAACCTGGTTGCGCGTATTGATCTCGCCCGTCGACGAAATATCGACGAACGTTGGCGACAAGATCGTCTCGAGTGTGTACTGGTCCTGTTTCACCAGCGCCTCGCTCCACTGGTCTTCAATGTGCTGGAATTCCGTAATCTGAGGAGGCTGTTGCTGAGTTTGCTGTTGCGCCATCACGATTGGGGGAACGGCGGCCGCCGCAAAAAGTGGCACAGCGGTAGCCAAAGAAAGCAGAATATGTCTCATCTTCAAATGAATCCCTTATTTCCGATAATAAATGCTGTGCCTTCCAGGTCATTCAGTATCGATCTTGTGACCCGTTTTCCGAAGTTTCCTCAGGCGCTCACAGAAATGAACCGCTGTAGTCATTACAAAGGGATTTTCCTCCGCCTAAACTAGCACCATGGCAACCCCGGCAGACATCTCCTTCGAGCGCGGACTTCCCGCGTCGGTCGACGCTGAGCGCTCCATCCTCGGCGCAATTCTGCTCGACAATCATGCCTTCAACGAGGCCGCAGAAAAACTGCGTTCCGAAGACTTCGCCCTCGATTCGCATCAGCGCATCTTCGCGCGCATGGCAGAGCTTATCGACTCCGGCCGCGCCGTCGACATTGTCACACTCGCCGAAGAGCTTGCCCGCCGCAAGGAGGTCGAAGCTATCGGTGGCGTTGCCTATCTTGCTTCACTTACCGAAGGCTTGCCGCGCCGGCTGTCGATCGAGGAATACGTCCGCATCGTCAAGGATAAGTCGCTTTTGCGCCAACTCATCAACATCTGCTCGTCAGCCATTACCCGCGCAGCCGATCAGAGTGAAGAGGCGCTTGAAGTTCTGAATGCAGCCGAAACCTC
>JASHRS010000117.1 GCA_030037215.1 Silvibacterium sp.
CGACCCGGAACATATATAAATGAGTTCTGATCATAGACCGAGCCGACGACATTAACAGTCGCCGGCTTGGATGGGATAACGAAGCGGTCTCCATCCTCGAGCTGGATAGGCGGAAGGGATGCGATTCCCGAGCTATTCGGTTTTTCTTCAAGAACAATGCGGCCCGTCGCGCGAATCTGCTGCAGGCGGGAGATGAGTTGCTGTTCGTTGGCAGCAGCAGCATTCGCGCTGGCGATATCCTGCGCTGAAGCTGTCGCGGAAGCAGCCTGTGCCATAGTGCCGCGATTTATCTCCATCTGGAGATTCTGGACATATTCGTCGATGCGCTGCTGCTGGAGTACCCGCGTGGATTCGCGAGTAAATTCAGAGCCGTAGAGATAGGCGCTCGGGGTAAGGCCACCGGCGCGGGCGACGAGTTCAGGCAGAGTCTCATCCGGTTTGACGCTATAGGTTCCAGCGTGAACGAATTCCCCTTCCAGGCGGACAAACTTGGTTTGCTGCGCCAGGGGGACATGGATGTCAGCCTGCGAAAAGATCGTAACAATGTCGCTGGGCTGGAGTTCGAGGTTCTGGCTGGGGTCGTGATCAATGACCAGCTTGCCCAAATCGAAGGGGATCAACGTGGTCTTGAGCGTGTTCGGATCGAGGCGCTCGATAACGGCATAGTCCCAGTCGATTTCCGGGGCAGGCAACGCGACGTTTATGCGCTGGGTTGCTCCTGCAGTGTTCTCGGTAACTACTTCGTTTGCCCGAGCAGCGAGAGTTCCGCTGAGCTGCTGCTGGTTTGAAGGCATCTGCTGCTGTTGCTGCTGAGAATTTTGCCATTCTTGCCATTCTGCGGTGCCCGGAAATGGCTCGTACGGCGAGTAATTGTACTGGCCATTGGCGCCGGGTTGATTCTGGTTCAGGTTTTGATTTTGGTTTTGGTTTTGATTCTGGGGTCCATATGGATTGCAGCGGTACCAGTTGGAATCGTAGGCGCCGTTGTATGCCTGGCACTCTGCGGCACTGCGCGGAAAGTTCCTTGCGCGTGTGCGGAGATCGACTGAATAGGAGGGCTGGCTCTGCGCGGCAAGCATTGGCACGGGTTCAAATGCAGGAGCCGGCAAGCCAAGCTGTGCGCGTTTCCACCAATAGTCGCGCGTGAGCAGCGACTCTCGATCTGGAATGAGATCGGAGAGATGCATCCCCTGATGCCACGCGAAGCGTCCCGGATTGGCGGTGTTGCCGCGCAGAGTCACCGTCTTTTCGTACATGGGGACAATGGAGAGCACGCGCAGAATGTCTCCCTGCTTAAGGATGGTCGCGAGGCCATCCTGATCGAAGGCAACCTCCATGGCAGAGCGATACTGGCGATTCTCAATGCGCTCGACGGAGATACGCGCGTCAGAGGCGGTAGTGGATGCTCCGCCAGCGTACTTCAGAACCTGGTCGAGTGTCGTCTCGTTGTCGCGCAATTCGTAAATCGCCGGACGGCGAACAGCGCCGGTAAGCGCGACCTCTGGGCCAACCGGGGGAATAAAGATGACGTCGCCGGATTGCAGCTTGGCGTCTTTGGACTTATCGCCGTTGACGAGCAAGTCGTAAAGATCGAAATCAGCAACGGTCGTGCCACCGCGTTTGAGATAGATGTGGCGCATTGAGCCTTCCACCGACGGACCCCCGCTGGCGAAGAGAACATCGACGAGCGTGCTGAGCGAACTGACGGTGTATGTGCCGGGGCGATGCGCCTGTCCTACGACATAGACCTGCAGAGAACGAATCTGACCAATGTCGGCAGTGAGATCGAAGTTGCGAAAGACGCGGCCAACTGCGGCGCGGAGATGATCGCTGAGAGCCTGATACGGGAGTCCGGCTACATGGACCTGACCAACCTGGGGAAGGTAGATTTCACCAGCCCGGTCAACATAAACATTGGCATTGAAATTCACCTGTCCCCAGATGCGGATGCGCAGCTCATCGCCGGGACCAATCACATAGTCAGGAGGAACCGGCGTCAGGTTGACTGGAGCAAAAGTCGACGGAGCATTCTGAAAAAGGTTGGCGCCAAAGATAGGGAGTACTTCGCCCGTGGTTCCCGCGACAAATTTCTGAAACTCGGTTAGCGGTTGAGGGGGTAACGGTTTTTGATTTAGAGGGTTGTTGTACTGGTTCTGTTGATAGTTCTGACCTTGAACCTCGTTGTAGGTTGGGGGTTGCGTCATCCCGGGCTGCGGGGTTGTCGGATTGGCTGTCTGCGGGTTCGTTCCCTGCTGGCCATATTGTTGGGTTGTGTTATTGACATTGCCGTTATTCGTCTGACATTCAGCAGAGTTGGCGAGTAATGGATCGGAGCAATCGACGGATGGACCGGTCTGAGGGTTAGGGTTAGGATATTCGCCGGACGGAGAAGTCTGTGCTATCGCAACAGGCGAGAACACTGCAAGAAACATGCTTAGGCTGAGAACCAATTGCTGACGCATAGTAATTGACGCCGTAGTTGATGGCGCTGATCGCCATCGGGCTCGGCATGATTCCTGCTCCTTGGGCCCGGATTGTGCGAATACTTCCACCTAGAGTTTATTTGCTGAGGCCTTGAATGACAAAGAATCCTTGCCCGGGAGGACAAGAACATGCAAGACCGAATTGGCGCTATTGGACAGAAACCTGCACAGAAACGGCCTGCGTGACCCCCGGCATGCTGCCGGTGACTGTAACTGTATATTGCCCGGTCGACGTGGTTGAGCCCGAGCCTGTTCCCGATGAGGCTCCGCTGCCGGCACTGGAGGCTATGCC
>JASHRS010000118.1 GCA_030037215.1 Silvibacterium sp.
ATTGCCGTAGACCATGGTCGTGGTTAATCCGGCAGAGCCAGCGATATCGGTAAAGCGGGAGAATGGAGGCAGGCCAGCGGTAGAAGACGCAAATGCAACACTGCGGAGAAACGGCAAAGCGCAGGCCGCGGAAGCTCCGCGCTGCAGGAAGCTGCGCCGTGTCCACTTGCCGGCCCATTGCGTGGTCACGATGCACAGTCTCCAAATCGATTTGCGATTGGATAGAACCGAAGGGCGCGGCGGTTAGGTGAATTCATGACATGTGTGAGCAAACAGAACAAACCTGTTTTCCGTTACTGTTGTTTCTCCATTGCATCCAGTTGTTCGCTCAATTGCTTCGCCGGAATGCTGGAGGGGTCCAACAACAGAACATGACCAACGGCAGCTTTCGATTCCTGCCATTCCGATTCGAGGTATAAGGTCGCCGCCAGATTCATCCATGCGCTTGCATATCCCGGATCTGCCTGCACGGCGAGTCGAAAATGTTTTTCCGCCGAGCCCGAGTCCCCCTGCTGGGAATCGAGGTATCCAAGCTGGTTCTGCGCCAGAGCGAAGCGCGGATTGAGTTCGATGGCATGCTCGAGGGCGGTTCTTTCGCCTGCTATGTCTCCAGATTTATCGAGCGCCATTGCCAGCTTATAAGCGAGCAGAGGCTCATTGGGATCGGTCGCCAGCGCATTCCTATAAAGTTCGATGGCTTGTTGCAGATGGCCTGCGTTAACAGCCTGATCTGCCAATGCTGCCTGACCGGCGGCCTGGGTCTGCGCGGATTGCGCCCTGAGAGATTGCTGGTATAGCTGAAGTTGCTCCTGCGCTGCGCTGGCATCTCCTAATGCCTGCAGTGTTCGAGCCAGCTCGATGTGAACCTCCGGCTTGTTGTAGCCGAGCGCGATTGCCTTTTGCAACTGCTCCTTTGCTGCACTCTCCGCCTTCATTCTGGCCAGAGCGACTCCGAGATCGAAGCGGGACTCGGCATCATCCGGCTTGAGCGCCACAGACCGTTCAAGATACTTTTGCGAGGCGGGATAATCGCCCTCGAACAGCTTCAGGGATCCTGTTAGATAGAGCACTTCCCAGTTATTGGGGTTGGAGACGAGGAGCGCGCGGCTAAGCGCTTCGGCCTGCGCCGTATCGTTTGCCAGCACTAATGTGCGAAGATACAGCACTTGCACGTCCTTATCATGTGGATGCTGCGTGACGGCTGTTCTCACAATCCCGGTCGCCTCCTGCACGCGCGTCTGGAGAATCAGCACTCCCGCAAGCGCTTCGACTACCGGAAGAGAGGAAGGATTGGCGCGCAACGTGGTATGCAGCAGGGCAGACGCATCGTCGAGCAAACCTGATTTGCTGTAGGCGACTGATAATTTCACGGACAATGGGACCGTAAGAGAACCTGCGTCGGCCAGTGGTTTGAGCAGCGTAATGACAGAGCTGTAATTTCCATCCGCGAGCAGGTCCCTGCTGAGGTTATCCAGCGCGAGAACCGATTGCGGAGCAACAGCGAGCGCCTGTCTCCATTGGGTTTCCGCTTCTCCTCTATTTCCCATCTGGTCAAATGCCGCGCCCAGGGCCATATATGCATCGACGTCTTTGGGATCGAGCGAGATTGCCTGCTGTAGCGGATGGACCGCTTCTGACGCATGGCCATCGGAGTATAAGCTCAGGCCGAGCAAATAGGTATAGCGTGCGGAGGCCGGATCTGCGGCCACGGCATTCCGGAACGAATCAGACGCGCAGACATACTGATGCCGGTCTGCGAACCACATTCCCAGTTGCGCGTAGATTGCGGCGTCATGCCGTGTCTTCAATTGGGCGGCGATTGCATCCGGCGGTGTGCACATGGACCATGCGCGGCAGGTTCCACCTAATACCGCGACGATTAGAAGCAGGATGCGGATTCGCACCATAGGTTTGCCGCCAAACGTCATCGGTGGCCCAGTATATCGCCAGATAAGCCATCCCTGACAAAGCAAGCGCAGACCACAACGGGCCGGACGATCGCCGAGTTCGCCCGGTTCATGACTCATGCCCTTGTGCTGCTTGAATTGCCTCTATTCGAGCTTTCCTGAGTGAGTCCACCGGATCCGTTGTTGGATAAAACTCCATTGCAATGAATTTTCCATATTTCAATTCAGCCAGTTTTCGATAAATATTCCGATAGTCGATCTCGCCGGTTCCAGGCTCATGGCGTCCAGGAACGTCTGCAATGTGGACCAATGCAATCCAGTCGATGTTATTTTCCAGCTTTTCGATTAAGTTCCCGAAGCCGCGCTGCTCATGGTAAAAGTCATAGAGCACTTTCACATTCGGACTCCCAACCTGCCGGACAATTTCGAATCCCTCGGTGACTGACGTCAAATAGATAGTTGGGTTCTCCAACGCGTCGATCGGCTCAATCACAATCTGAATATTTTCTTTGGAAACAAGGTCAGCCGCGCGCTTGAGATTTTCAATCGCGATGTTTTGCTGCGCGTCCGGACTTACTCCCTCTGCGCGTTTGCCCGAGAGAAGAATGATCTGCGGACATTCGAGGCGCTTCGCAGCTTCGATTTGCGCTTTCAACTGCGGGAAGAACTGTGCCGTATCTGCAGGATTGGAAAATCCCGCCTCGACGCCGCTCATGGAATCGAAAACCATGCCAAGCGAGCGCATGCGAGCCATAATCCGGCGCGTATCTTCCGGCGACCACTTTTGAAACTCTCCGACCAGCTCCACTCCGTTGTATCCAGCTGCCGCAACTATCTCGATGCAGCGTTCAAACGGCGCCTGTTTTTCCAGCGTCCACAACATGACTGAGAATCGGAACGCGCCAGCGGAAGCTGCCGGTTGAGCAGCCGTGCTCGAAAACGCCTGCGCAAGAGTCGCTCCGGCGGCGAGTTGACCAAATTGACGACGATTCATAGTCCTTCCAATGGATTCCATTGTGGCAGAGGAACGGCAGGGCTTACACGTGAAGCGGCAGCGTTGAGAACCGCAGCGTTGCATTCTTCAGTCCGAATGCCGATGCCTGAACCGTAATCGTACCAATCCGCGTAGTCGAGCGTATCAGCGCAGTGGCGATCCCTGCTTCCGCGCGTACCGGATTCGCAAAGATGCTCGCATCTCCGATCACCGCTCCTTCCCCGCTCACCGTGAAAGTCACCTCATCGTCTCCGTAAGGATAGGTCGTGCCTCGCGCATCGCAGATATGCGCATAGACGCGCACCCAGTCCGAACCATCGGCAATCGTCTCCCGCCCGCAATCGTCCAGAAGGAGCTCGATCTGCGTGGGCACGCCCGGGGCCTGCAGTTCGTGGCTGGCCACGACGGATCCTCCAACCAGCCCCTCGGCTTTTACGTTTCCAATCGCTGTTCCGGGTTTGGCAACACCAGTGGCGAAAAGCATGGAATGCAGCTCACTGAACTGCGCCAGCCGAAAAGTGAATGGCGGATGCGGCAAGTGATACCCGGAGTCCGGTTTCTGTGTTGCGATTTCCTTGCCGTTCTGGAGTAGACGCACTTCTTCACAGTTACTGAAGACCGTAACTGTTGTCGGCGACTGAAAAGTGGCGAAGTTGGCGATAAAGACCATTGGCCCGCTGCCCACGCTGAGCGTGGTCTTTTGCAGCGGCCGCTGGCTCTGAAACATGTAATAGTCGAACTTCGGCAGCCGGAACAGATCCAGGGGAGAGCCATAAAACGGTTGATGATGATAACCGCGGTAGTAATCAATTCCAGCCCAAAGATCGGCTCCGGCAGCACGCGCGGTTCCCGGCTCCAATGGTCCGCTCAGTTTGGCATAGATGCCGTCGAGCACCTCCAGATGCCTTGCCGCCTGGATCAGCATCGGAGTCTCGCCCCATCCTCGGGCTACGCGCACGCTGCCTTGCTGGTCGGTCCAGTTATCCACCTGGTCTCCCCATTCGCGGATCCACAAGGGTTTTGTGCCGTCGTTGCGCGAATACTCCACATCCCATCCGTGAAAACCCTCGACAGGCTTTCCGATGTGGTCGCCCGCCGCGTAGCAATTCTCCTCAGGGAATTCTTCATGCACGATGCGGTAAAGCTCGGCGGCCACCAGGCTGTTGTCCGTTTCATTCAGCTGTGCCTCCCACAACAGCACGCAGGGCCGGTTGCGGTCGCGCCGGATCATCTCGCGTGCATCCTGATAAACGCGCTGCCGGAAGACGTCGTCGCCCATGAACTGCCAGCCGGGATTGGAAACGATCGCCAGTATGCCGAGCTCGTCGCAGGCGTCCATAAATGCCGGGTCCTGCGGATAATGACAGCGGTAAGACGTGAAGCCGGCTTCGCGCAGCTTGATCGCATCGCGGAAGTGCGCGGACGCGGGCAGCGCATACCCGACATAGGGGTGATCCTGATGACGGTTGGCGCCAAGCGAAAAAAACTTCTCCCCGTTGATCGTCAATCCTTCTTCTTTGTCGATGTGGAATGTTCGGAGCCCGATGCGCGTGTACTGGTCGTCGATCGGGTTGCTTCCGTCTCTGCTTTCTTCAAAGACGACTGTGTGCAGCAGATACAGGTGCGGATCCTCCGGATGCCATAGCAGGGGCTTGCGCACCTGCATACGTTGTACGATTGCCTTCGATGAAGCCGCATCCATTTCCGCGGTCGTATCGGATGTGGCGACAAGGCTTCCGTCCGGACCGAACAATTCCTGCCGGACTTTGGCACGCCTTGCCGAAGGAGATCCGTTGACAACGTCAGTCTGTATCTGGACAACTGCGGTTTCCGCTGTGACAGAGGGGAAGGTAACGAATATTCCGCCGCCTGCAGGTTTGTCCGCAAGAACTGGATCGCTGATGTGCAGGTCTCCCAGAACCTGAAGTTGGACGCTTCGGTACAAACCGCCGAAATAAACGAAATCGAGCTTGTCCTGCGGTTTTCCCGGCGGCACTTCTGGATTGTCCGAATTATTCAGGCGCACCGTAAGCACATTGCTCTGGTCCCCGCCGAACTGGAGATGCCTGGATAGATCCAGCGTAAAAGGAAGATAGCCGCCGTAATGCGTCGTGAGATGCGTGCCATTCAACCAGACATCGGCCACCTGCATTGCGCCCTGGAAAACCAGATGCACCTTGCGGTCACGCCACTCCGAAGGGGCGCTGAAGTGTTTTTGATACCAGCAGATTCCTTGATAATTCCGTCCACCGCTCGCATTGAGAGGTTCCAGCCGCACGGTATGAGGAAGATTGACGCGCTCCCAATTCGCATCTGTCTGCACCGCAATATCCGCGCTTCCGGAGACAAGAGAGGACGTTTGTGTATTTGCTGACGGGCCTTCGGGCCTGAAGAAGCGCCAATCCTGATCGAAATTCTGCAAGACGCGAAATTCAGGTTTGCGCGGCCAGCCTTGCTGCTGCTGTCCTGTTCCCTGGTTCTGTGCGACTTGTTCTCCTGTGGCACTGCTCGGGCCGAGGATGTTGCTCAAAACAAGTCCCGCTGCTGTAAGCGTGCTGGATTCCAGAAAATTTCTACGCGAGATAGTCATGGATCTTCTGCATGTCGGCCCACCGTTACTATAAGCATTCGAATGCAGAGGCAAATCCGACGAAAGTCTGACTCGCTTGCTTTCTGAATCGATGTGGCAAGCAACGAGTCTTGGGAATCCGCGTTGTCGCTGTCTATAACTTCACGGCGGTCCTGATGGATGCGAGCAGATGGATTCTCCGCAACCGAACCAGGACCGTGGTGCCTTTTCCCTCAGCACTGATCAACTCGATTTGCCCGTGTATGCGCTCCATTCGCTCACGCATGCCGGCGATGCCGTAGTGCTGCTTGCCGTCGTGAACAGGCATTTGCTGATTGAAGCCTTTTCCATTATCCGCAATGGCAATCTGCAACTCGTCGCGGCTATAGGCCAGCCTGATCTCGATCTGCTCAGGATGACCGTGCAAGACTGCGTTGTATACGGCCTCACGCACCACCATCAGCAGCTCCCGTGCAATTGCTTCCTGCATGGGGAGCGGCCTGCCGGTTGTGTCGCACTTTACCGGCAAGCCGAATTCCCGGCCTGCATTGTCCGCAACAGCCGCGATGGAGCCTGTGAAGTCCTGCACCAATTTGTCATCGTGACGCAGGTCCCATACCGCCTGGCGCGCTTCGTCGATCGTTGTGCGAACCTGGGCGCGCGCATAGTCGAGCAGGTTTTCTTCCAACGTATGGTTTTCGCGCTGCAGGCTGGAGACAGCTTCAAGTAATGCAGAGACGCTGGTGCAGCCTTGAATGACCGTGTCGTGCATCTCGCGCGCCAGACGGCTGCGCTCTTCGAGGACGGCTTTGAATCGTGACTGTACGATTCGTATCCTCGATCGGTAGATGGCCCATACAAGGAAGGAAAGAGTCAGCAGGCAGAGACTCAGAAACCACCACGTGTAATAGAAGTAAGGCTGCTTGACGATATCGAGCGAAATTTCGGAAGTAAGGTCGGGATGGTTTACTTCAAAAGCGACAACATCGAATCTGTATTTTCCAGAGGGAAGGTTGGTATAGGTTGCTTCGCGATTCGCGCTTCCATACGTCCAGTGAGGGTCGAAATTTTCTAAACGATAGCGGAAGCGTATGCCCTCCTGAGGACGAAGCATCAGCGGCGCATAGGTAAATTCCAGACGTGAAGCATCCGCGGGAAGCGTGACGGGCGAGTTCAGGGTAAGATCGCGGCCATCGGAAACGACGCTGGTAATCAAAATCCGCGGAGCCGGGTAGGCGCCCGGAGACTCCGGCATGATGTGCACTGCGCCCTTATTACTCGGGAACCAGACTCCGCCATCCGGACCAAGACAGCCCGACGGCTGACGGCCTCCATACATCTGCGCGCCATCGGCTCCATACGGCATATTGTAGGTGGTGACGCCCAGGAAAGACGTGCGCTGAAACGACGCGTCATTCAGCCTCGACAAGCGAAACGATGAGATGGTATCTGGTCCGCTGATCCACAAGTTTCCAAGCCGGTCTTCGAGCAGCTGATAAATACTGTTGCTGATGAGTCCCTGTGCGGTGGTGTATTGCGTCAGTTTTCCGGAACTGTAGCGATAGAGGCCGTGGCTGCGCGTGCCAAACCATATATCGCCGTTGCTGTCCTGGAGGATGGACCAGATTTTTTCGTTGCGGAGAGCTTCCGTAACCGCATCCTGAAGGAATCTACCCTCGTGCCAGTGGCTCAAACCGTGGTCTGTGCCAATCCAGATGTCGTGATTGCGATCTTCGATCAAAGCGCGCGTGCTGAAGTATGCGAGGCCATCGCGGACCCGAATATTCTGGACATGCTCACCGCTGATACGAGTGACACCTTCGTCGGTGGCGATCCACATTGTTCCATCCGATGCCTGCAGGAAAGCGCGGACAAAATTATTGACCAGACGGCGCGGAGCCGCATAGGAAACCACTCCGGAAGGAGTGAGATGATAAGCGCCGCTACCGTCGGTACCCACCCAAAGAGTCCCGGAGCGGTCGCGAAAGACATTGCGGATGGGAAGGTCCGGCATCCAGGAAAATTTTTGGGGATGCGCAATACCGTCGCGGATTGCGTAAACACTCGAAGCTACGACCCATATCGTCCCTTCCTGGTCGTAGGAGATGGTTTCATAATCCGGATCGGAGCTGCCGGGAAGAGGCGTTACGCTGACCGGCGTTTTGCTCAACCGCACCAGGCCGTCCTGGGTGCCGATCCAAACCTGCTGCTCGTTGTCCTCGAAGATGCTGAGCACCGTTTTGCTGGGCAGCAGGCCATTGCTGCCCATCTGCATCAGGTTTCCATTTTTGAATGTGAAAAGCCCATGGCCGATCGTGCCGATCCAAAGCGTTCCATCAGTGGTCTGGTCCAGAGTGCGCACGGTAGCCGCAATGCCCGGAAAAGGTTGAAACCGATCTCCTGTAAGGCGATTGAGTCCTCCAACGGTGCCCACCCAGACTGTGCCGTCGCTGGTTTGATAGATGGATTTCACCCGGCTCTCACTGAACGCTCCGGGCAGTTTGTAGCGTTTTATGCCATCGGCGGCAAAGACGAGAAGCTGAGATCCGCCGACCCATATCCGATGTTCACGGTCCTCAAAGATAGCGTGGACTGCCAGCGGAGAATAGGGGGAAGTGTCGACGGCCTCGATCCTGCCATTCACCATGCGAAAAAGACCGTTGTCGGTACCGATCCAGATGCGTTGCCGGCTGTCCTCGATCACACTGCGAACAAAATCATCTGTGAGCCCATCTGCCGCGGTATAGGCGCGGAGGACGCCGTTCTGCAAATGCAGCAGCCCTTCTCCTTCCGTGCCGAGCCACAGGCTGCCGTCGCGTGCTGCCAGGATGCAGAAGGTGCTGTTATCCGTGAGCGCGGTTTGATGCGACGGCTGAAGAGAATGCGCGAAGCGCGACCCGTCAAAACGTACCAGGCCGCCGGTTGTGCCGATCCAGAGATAACCATCGCGCGTCTGCCGGATGGCCTGGACGGTTTCTTCCGGCAGGCCGTCCTGAATATGCCAGATTCGTCTAGTGTATTGAGTCTGAAAGCTTGTCTGCGCTCCGGCTGCCGGCTGTATGAGCAGCGCCGCAAAAGCAGCGATACAGGCTGTGAAGAATTTTTTCCACCACCGCCGAACGCGCGTGGAATTCGTTCTCTTCTCCATGAAATTCACGGCATGAGCAGCTGGGAAAGACACCTTTGAGGCTCGACCGTCTCCTCAAGGTGTGCAGTGTACCACTCAGCCTGCGGCTGCGGCTCTGCGCTATGCTTATGCGTAATCTGAAACGTGCCGGAGAAATGATTCCCGGCATATAACCTGTGATGGCCAGGCCGGGAACCACGGGGCAATGGAAAGCTCGGAGCAAATCAAGATCCTTGTTGTCGATGACCATCCGCTGATGCGAATAGGCATTGCGGCGATCATCAATGCCCGCCAGGACATGATTGCGGTGGCTCAGGCGGGAAACGGGGAGGAGGCTGTAAAGCTGTTCGAGCAGCACTCACCGGACATCACGCTGATGGACCTGCGTCTGCCAGGCATGAGCGGCGTGGACGCCATCCGGGCCATTCGCAGCAGGCATCCGCAAGCCCGTTTTGTAGTGCTCACTACCTACGAGGGCGACGAAGATATTCATCAGGCGCTGGCGGCTGGAGCGCAGGGGTATCTCATCAAGGGAATGCCGCATGAGGCACTGATTGACGCTCTGCGCAAGGTCCATGCCGGCGGACGCTTTCTTCCCCAGCCAGTGAAACTCGCACTGGCAGCAAGAACTCCGAATTCCGAACTCAGCTCAAGGGAGCGCCAGGTGCTGGCACTGCTGGCCAGCGGCAAGAGCAATAAAGAAATTGCCAACGAACTGGGCATCACAGAGGCGACCGTAAAATGCCACGTCAGCGTTATTCTCTTGCGTCTGAACGCCAGTGACCGCACACAGGCCGTCATGGTTGCCCTCCACCGGGGACTGGTTCATCTCTAATGGCGTTCCCTGATTTGGACCCGCGAATTACCTGTTTCGTCGAGGCACATAATCCCTTCTTCGGTCGCCACTTATACAATCGGAACTCGTAAATGAAAACCAGGGACCGGCGGGAATTTCTCAAAGAGAGCGGTGTCTTGATGGCAGGGGCTGCGTTTCGCTCGCGGCTGTCTGCAGGAGTTCGCCAGGCCGTATCGGATGCGCCAAAACCTGCTGCCCGGCGACAGAAGATGCGCGGGCTTATGGTAGATGCCGGGCGCGTTCCGGAGTCGCTCGAATACTACCGGCGCGTGATTGAATTCTGTGCGCAATGGGGGCTCAACACGCTCCATTTCAGGCTGGCAGATGATCAGGGAAGTGCGCTGCGCTTTGAGTCAGCTCCGGATCTGGTGATGCATAAGAACGCATTTACGCCGGAAGAACTGAACGCACTGGCTGTCTACGTGCAGAAGCACGGCGTCGATGTGATTCCCGAGCTTGAATCGTTCGGGCACACTGGCTACATTACGCGTTCGCCCAAATATGCTCATCTGCTCGATGCTGAGGGGAGTTCTTCGGAATTCACGGGCGTCATTCCGGTCGATCCGGAGGTGCTGAGGTTATTCGACAGCCTGTACCGCGAGGTTGCAGCGATCTTTCCTTCGGCTTATCTGCATGGAGGATGCGACGAGGTGAACTGGGGCGGATCGGAGCAATCGCGCAGAGCGCTTCAAGCGAAGACCAGAGCACAGATATGGGCAGATTACCTGAATGCGCTGAACCACACGGCACAGGGTTTGGAGAAGCAGTTGATCGTGTGGGGCGATTTTGTTCTGCATAAGGAGCCGGAGATTCTTGCGCGGCTGAACAAGAACGTCATCATTATGGATTGGAACTACCGGGAGATGAGTCCAGCTAAAGTTGGCGACGCTCTCGAGCAGGTTCGCGCGAGCGGATTTCGCGGTATTGGCGCGCCGGGACTGATCCATTACAGATGGGGAGCGCGGGCTGGCACAGAACAACTGCGGAACATCGACGCCTATGCCGAGACGTATCTATATGAAGACGACGCCGGTTCTCTGGGAGTAGTGCTGACCAACTGGGTTCCCAGCCGCTATCTTCAAAACTCGATCTGGGACGGTTTTGTGTATGCCGCCGTCGCGTTCAACGATGGTGCGGCGACGGCGCAGAGTTCGGGGCTGCGGCGTTTTGTGGAACGGCATTATCGCGCGAAGTGGAACGATGCCTGGAGCGAAGCGTTCCAGTTGATCTATGAGAATGCGCCGCATGTTGCGGAGCACGGATCATCGGCCGGAACGGGGCTCAATTTGGTGGTTCCATGGAGCAATGATCAACAGCTTGCCGCTGTGCTGAGCGATCGGTCTTCGCAGCAGAATCCGTTTCCAAGGCTTCGCGGCCTGCTGGCCGAGCTGGAGCCGCAGGTGCTCGACAACCTCTCCGATTTTCAGGCGTTTGCGCTCTGCGTGGAGTATCTGGAGCAACTGTATTGGCGCGAGAATGTCATCCTTGAGCAGGCAGCAGGGAAGCCGATAGATCGAGAGACGGCGTATTTGCTGATCAAGGGCATTGCGGAGCGCGACCAGATGCTGGCCCAGAAGCTGTCGAACGATTGGGATGCGGGACGTTTTCCTGATTCGGAGGCGAAGCTGGAGCCGCTCTACGGCTTTCGACCGAAGGATCAATTGCTCTTCCAGTGGGAGCAGGCGACAAAGTATTCAGCTTCGCTGGCAAAGAGCCCGGAGCGCTTTTACCAACTGCTGCAGACACAGATGATGTGATTCCATATGCCCGACCCCCAAAAAGCAACGCAGTATCAACCTGCCATTCACATTGATGAGTCGCGCGAGGCGATGGGAGCGCACGCCGCTCGGGAGATTGCGCAGGAGATCCGCGCGTGCCTTGTGAAGCAACCAGGTGTGCGCATGGTGTTTGCCGCTGCGCCCAGCCAGAGCGAGATGCTCGCCGCGCTTATCCAGGAAACAGGCATTGACTGGCGGCGGGTGACCGCATTCCACATGGATGAATATCTCGACCTACCGGAAGATGCGCCACAGCGCTTCGGCCTCTGGCTGCGGCGTGCGATCTTCGATCATTGCCCATTTGCCGCAGTGCATCTGATCGGGCCGGGCGATCCCAGTGCAGCTTGCGCGGAATATGCCGGGAAGCTGGCGGCCGCGCCCATCGATCTTGTCTGTTGCGGCATCGGCTCAAATGGCCATCTCGCCTTTAACGACCCTCCTGCCGACTTTAGCGATCCCGAGACGGTGAAAATCGTTGAGCTCGATGCGGAGTGTCGCCGGCAGCAGGTGGATGATGGTTGTTTTGCAAAGCTGAGCGAGGTTCCTACACGCGCGATCACCGTGACTATTCCAGGGTTGCTGGCATGCGGGGCGATTTTCTGTGTCGTGCCTGGCGCTCTGAAGAAGAATGCGGTGCGCCGCGCGCTCATGGAGCCGGTCAGTCCCATGTGTCCGGCGACCGCGCTCCGACTTCATCCGAAGTGCAGGCTGTATCTCGATCGGGATTCGGCGAGCGATATTCGATTGTAGTTTCTGGCTGAATCAAGGGCCAAATTGAACCCTCACTGGCACGATATTGCCTGGGGCGCATCAGTCGTTCGCTGCGGCACGATTGACCATTTCATTTTGCAGAAAACATTTTCAACAACATATTGACAAAGATGAATAGCGTTCGCTACGCTGAACAGCGTTCAAATCCCATATCTATTTGGCGAATCCTAAACTGTAGATAGGGGTTCTGAAACCAAGTAAACATTTACGCAACCTGCCGCAAGATGGTTTTGCCGGCAGTTGAACTGGACGGTGATTAAAGATCAAGGCATTCAACGATGCCTGTGATAGATGAAAGCGGATACATTGGAGGCCTCAAAATGAAAACCAGAAGTGCAATGTCTGCTGTCTTTGCCGCTGTACTGGCGGTAGGCGGACTTTTTGCAACACAGTTGGCGGCTCAGGGTCTCTTCGGAACTATCGGCGGAACGGTGACTGATACGAACGGAGCTGTCATCCCTGGCGCGATTGTTGTCGTAACGAACATCAACACGAATGTAAAAATCTCGCTGACTACAAATAGTGCCGGTAATTACACGGCTACCAATCTGAACCCCGGGACCTACTCTGTGGAAGCCAGCGCGAGGGGGTTCAAGAGCGCGAAACAGGACAACATCGCTCTTCAGGTCGACTCTGATCTGAAAGTAACTCTTCATCTCGAAGTCGGTTCCGCGACCGAAACGGTCACTGTTGTAGGCGAAAACACCTTGCTCCAGACGCAGAAATCTTCACTCAGCCAGACCGTCGATGAACAGCAGCTGAGCGAACTACCGCTGTCAGGATCGGCCGGCACCGGCCATAGTGCGTACAGTCTGGTTCCGCTGTCTGCCGGTGTTACACAGCAGGTGGGGGAAGGCGGTTACGCTCTCGATAACGCGCGACTGAATGGCGGACGTCCGCGCATGGACGACTATCTGATCGATGGTACGAGCACAGAACAGCCAACCTTCGGCGGTCCCGACGCGAATCCTTCTGTGGATGCGGTACAGGAGCTTCGGGTTCAGACCAACGACTTCTCGGCCGAATACGGCAAGGTGAGTGGCGGCGTCATCGAGATCACAACCAAAAGCGGCACCAATGCGTTTCATGGAACAGCATACGAGTATTACCAGACGGACAAGCTGAATGCGAACAACTACTTTAGCGATCTGGACAACATTCCGATTCAGCCTTCGCATTTCGATGAATTCGGCGGCACAATCGGCGGCCCGATATTGAGAAACAGGCTGTTTTTCTTTACGGATTATCAGGGGGTGCGCTCCGAATCGTCCAGCACAGTGACCGGAGATGTTGTTCCCACTGATGCGTTTAAGAATGGCGATCTGTCATCACTCTGTACAGCAGGATTTACTGCCGGCATTTGCAACAATACGTCGCAGCAACTTTATAATCCGGCCGACGGATATGCTCCGTTCCTTAATAATCAGGTGCCCGTAAGTCCGATTGCGAAGGCGCTTGAAGCCGTTTTTCCGGGAGGAAATGCCGGAGCCTCGCCAACTGTAGTTGGCGGCGAACTGTGGAACGGTATTGCCACAAGTGGAAACACAGTGAATCGCTTCAATCCTCGCGTGGATTGGTTCCTGGGGCAGCACGATCACATCTTTGGCGTCTATCACTATGCAAACTCGCACGCCCCTGGAAATACATTGGGCTGGATCGACTCTGCCAATTACCAGAATCTTCCTCTCGATACCGTTACAGCAGGATGGTCGCACGCATTCAGCTCTAACCTGCTGAATGATTTCCATTATGGCTATGATCACCGCCACCCGCTCCGGACCACGAATGGATATGGTGAAGCAGGCCCGGGCGATTTCGGTATTCAGGGCATTCCTGCGTGCAACTATCCCGGCTCCAACGGCAAATGCGGACCTCCGGGAGTAGGCATTACCGGCTTCACCGGGTTTGGAGCAGGCGGAGCCATGCTGATTGAGCCTGCCGGTTATAACGAATTCCTGGATTCCGTCACCTTAATCAGAGGCGCCCACAACATAAAAATAGGCGGAGAAATTCGCCGCGCGAGTATCAACAACATCCAGCCGAATGATGTGGCAGGAAGCTTCTCATTCAATGGAAAAGGTACGGGAAATGGATATGCGGATTTCCTGATTGGATATCTGGCGAGCAGCACAGTTCAGGTTCAAAGCGATTATCTGGAAGTCCGGACCTGGGCAGATGCCGCATACGTGCAGGATGACTGGAAAGTAAAACAGAAGTTAACTCTCAATCTCGGCCTCCGCTGGCAATATGATCCTTCGTGGACAGAAGTGCACCACCAATTGGCCAACTTCAATCCGTACAACCTTACATGGACCGAAAATGGAGTGAATGGAGTTCCGGAAGGTTCGATTGAAACACACTGGAAGGAATTCGCTCCGCGTCTCGGTTTTGCGTGGAACCCACGCAGTGGGCTGGTTGTGCGCAGCGGTTACGGCATCACTTTCCCGGGTGTTCTTGGTCACGGACGCGGCGGAGATGGAAACCCTTCACCAAATCTGCTGGCTACCACAAACATTCTGCCTGGAACTTACATCTCGAATCTGCCGCCTGTCCTTCAACCCACTCCCAACGCGCCATTGTCAGTCGCATTGGGTTCGTACCAGACCTACACTCCCTACCATCAGGCTGCTTCTTATTCGGAGATGTGGAACTTCACAGTTGAACAGCAACTCGGGTTGAGATCCTCTTTGACTCTCGCTTATAGCGGCAGCCACGGAGTACATCTCCCGGTTAACTACGCCTATAACCTATGCCAGCAATCGGCTGCAAATATTGCTGAATATGGCGATGAGATCGAGAACGGAACAATAGACAGCCCCTATTGCGCTCCGGGCAACATTACAGAGCTTGGAGGTTTCTACGACGACTACGTCTATCCGGGATGGTGGGGTCTATCCAGTTCGGTCTATAACGCTCTGCAAATCACGTACGATAAGCATTATTCGCAGGGCTTCGCGCTCCTTACCACTTTGACCTGGAGCAAGCTGCTCGACGATTCTTCCTCTGACTGGAGCGGATTCGGCTCGCTCGATGTATATGGACAGGACTTCTATCATCGTGGAGCCGAGCGCTCGGTGAGCGCTGGCGATGTGCCGCTGCGCTGGGAATTCTCACCTATTTACGATCTGCCGATTGGCCCCGGCCACGCTCTGCTCAACCATGGTGTTGCCGGTCAGGTACTGGGGGGCTGGCGAGCAAGCGGCATATACTCTCTCTCCGCTGGTGATCCCGTCGGTATTAACGATGGCGGCTACCTGTACTGCAATCCATCCATGACCATTGCCACTCGGCCCATGCAGGTTGGGAATCCTCGGTCGGGATTTAATCGCAGCATCAATGAGTGGTTTAACACCAACGCATTCGATTGGTCGGGAACATGCGCCTACTACAGCAATTTGCGCGATGATTCCGGGTCGCCGTATGCAGGAGAGCCATCGCTATCTTTCGGAGACACGCCACGATATTCAGACAATGTGCGTGCTCCTGGAGTCAACAACCTGGATGCTTCACTCCAGAAAGATTTCAGCATCCCATGGATCGGTGAACAAGGCCGTTTGCGCCTGCAGTTCGATGGTTTCAACATCCTCAATCACCCCAATTTCTCACCCCCGATTGGTTTAGCGAGTGCTCAGTTTGGCCAGGTACTTTCAACGCGCAATCCGGGACGAGTGGTGCAGCTTGGAGCCCATTTGACCTTCTAGTTGAGTAATTCCCCGAGGAGGATCGTTCATCAACGATTCTCCTCGGGATATCTGCTGACAAGCCGCGACGAAATCATCGGTTTCCAAGAAACTCGAAGGTGCTACCTTTCGACTTCCGCTGCTGTCCAGACATGCCACTGGCGATGAGAGCCAACATACGAAAGCTGACAAAGTGAAAACAATAGTGTGGAAGGTCGCTGTGGCTGCTTCTCTGATTGCGGCGTGCGCGCTGTCGGACGCACAGGTCAAATTACCCGAACAAGCCTGGACTGTTCCTCACAGCGCCAACCTGCTGCCGCATTTCGCGGAAGTGAATGGTCATGAACAATTGTTTGTAGATGGATCCCCATTCGCGATGCTCGCAACCGAGATTCCGTGGTGGGATTTGCGGGTACAGTCGTATCGCCAGGATGAAAGCGTCTATGACTCGCTTTATCCTGCTGCGGTCAGGCTGGGCCTGAATACTCTCAAAGTGCCCGTAAAGTGGTCGATGGTCGAACCAGAGAAGGATCAATATGACTTCTCCTATGTCGATCACGCTTTGTCGCAAGCCAGGTCGAATCACCTCCATCTTGTGCTCGACTGGTTCGGGCATTACGCAAGCGGCGCCGGAACGATCTATCAGAACCTGACCGGGCAGATGTTCGCGCCGATGTACATTGTCCAGGATGAGACCACCTATCCCCGCGCTGTGGATGGCAATGGGCTGGCGCACCACGATGCAGTTTCCTACGACTCCGATGCG
Organism: Silvibacterium sp.; assembly: GCA_030037215.1. Classification (GTDB taxonomy): domain Bacteria; phylum Acidobacteriota; class Terriglobia; order Terriglobales; family Acidobacteriaceae; genus Silvibacterium. Next base: position 16,449 of record JASHRS010000118.1, read on the forward strand.
GTCATCGAGCGCGAGGAAAAAGCTTTCAAAGCGTTCATGCTGCACTTGAAGCAGGTTGATCACGATCACGTTGTTGTCGGAATCCAGTTAGAGAACGAGATCGCTGTGTTCGGGTCTGACCGGCACAACCCCAAGCTGTTCCGCGATCATTCTGCAGCATCAAACCGCTTGTTTGAACAGGGTGGTTTCACTGACGACTTGAAGTACAGCGAGTGGAGCCTGAGCTCGCGCTGGATTCGTCCGCTGACCGAAATCGCGCACGCGACCTACCCGATTCCAATCTTCCATAATTTCGTCAACGGCTCCCTCGAGCCGGGGCAGGTCGGCGGATCGCCTGGCGAGGATGTCGCTACATATCTCGAGAACGCGCCTGATTTGAGCTTCATTGCCGTCAACGCTTATTTCTGCGGCGCATGGAAAGACACAACCTGCCCTGTCCCGTCAGACGGAAAGACTGAAGAGATTCGTGCCGCACTCCGTCGCTTTCAGGTTGGACGCAACATCGTTGCCGTAACCGAGACGAACAGCGGCAACACGCTCGTTGCCCCGCGTTTTGCCTTTATCGCACTCGGTGAATTCGCAACTCCGATTTTTTCGCCCTGGTGTCTTACGGTTTCTTATCCGGAGTTGGATCAACCGTATCTTTCTGCCGATGGGAAACTGGAAAATGGCGCTGCCTCATTTCGTGAAGCAGTGCAGGCGCTCTCGCTTGCACTGCCTCCCATACTGACGTATGCGGGCACAGAGAAAATTCGTGTATTCCAGGCGCCCGCAATCGGGCAGAGTTACTCCGCAGAAGAGACAGTGAACGGCATTACGTTGAGCATGAGCGAGAACCGTGACGGGCAGGCAATCGTAATTCATCCAAGCGCGAAACAGCTTCTTATCGTCGGCTATCGGACAGAGGTATCCATCAAAAATGAGGGGATGATCTGGCCAACGATGCAGAAGCTACAGGTCACAAAGGTGCGCTGGTCGGGTTCAGGGTGGGTCAGCGTCGGAGCTGCCGACTACGGCGTTGATCAATCCAACACAAGCCTATACGTCGAGCTCGCCAATCCACAGGCTGTGTTGATCACACTGCCATGAGAGTTTAGCCGTGGCAATACTTTCAAACGAAAGGGACAAAAGATGGTAAGCAGAAGGGGATTTCTTCAGGGCATATCGGCATTTTCTGTTTTGGATATCGTTCGACCTGCTTCACCGGCAGAAGCTCTGTCAACAAAGAATCTCTCCAACGTTCTGGAGGATTATCCCGACGATACGGCAGAAAGCTCGAAGTTGGGGTTCGGCAATTCCTTCGTCCGCGTTCGCATCTCAGGATCAGAAACTAACTTCTGGTCACTGGAAAATCGCAAAACCGGAAACGTTTATCGCTTCGGTTGCCCGGTCTTTCCCGTCGCCGGGAATGCTGTTTCATCAACTTTGCAGAATGTGCAAGCCGACCGCGCTCCCGAACTTTTGAGAAATGGCGCAACCGAGTACTCTTTTCGGGGGACACTGATCGCAAAGCCGTCGTTGTCGCTGCGAATGATTTTCCGCCTAGGACCAGACAATGCTGTCGTCCGCTTCAAGTATTCACTAGAGAACAACGGCGACGAAGCCCTCGCATTTAAGGAAGCAGATATCCCTCTCACTTATATCAGCGCATCACTGGCAGAAATGAACCGGGTAAGGGAAGTCCAATTATCCGATTTCAACTTAATGCTTCATTCCGACACCGTCAGCAAGAGAGACATCTGGCCGCAACTATTCGCAGACCAGCTTGGAGTTGCCGGCCCAATTCTTATTGGAGAGGGAGCAAACAATGAGGCTCTGCTGCTCGCCTATGAGCATGGCTCGCAAATGCCCGACACATTTTTACGCTTCGATCTGGACGCGCACCGCACCGCCAGGCTTGTGGCCGTTAAAGGAAACTACATGCCGGGTCAGACGATAAAAACATTCGAAACTGTCTGGATGGAAGCTGTAGCCGCACCTGTTGACGCTATTGCCAGTCAGTTTCGCGCCTTTGTCCGCAAATACATGGAACTCAATGGAGAAAGCAGGCGCCCATATCTGTTCTTCAACACATGGAACTTCCAGGAACGTAACAAATGGTGGAACAAGAAAAGTTATCTCGCTTCTTATAACCAGGAAAGGATATTGCAGGAGATTGATA
>JASHRS010000119.1 GCA_030037215.1 Silvibacterium sp.
TGCTGATGACCGAGATCGCATGCATGGACACGGTCACCCTGGAGCTGCTCCAAGCCAAGATCACCACCGCGGTGCGACGCGCCGCCGGCACCGATACCGCTGCCCACCTCCACCCCGTCTTCCGCATCTTCCCACAGACCCCCTCCGAAGAACTAGCTCACACCCCTGATGCCATCCTCTATCCCGACCTCGCTGGGCAAGGATGACTACTAGATATGATCATATTTCCGTCAATTAAGGAGAGAGAGTATGGTCTCCACGCTGAATTGTCTTGATGGAACTCACACGTTTGTCGGTGGTTCTAGTTCGCCTCGGCCAAGAGGCCTCAGAGTGTGCATGTTGGCGTATGCCTTCTACGAGAGTGACACTCGAATACTTCAGTATGCAACTGCACTTGCTGAAAGGGGAGACATAGTTGATGTGATCGCCCTTCGAAGAAGCAGCAACCAACCGGAGTTCGAAACACTTAATGGAGTGAATGTTCATCGAATTCAGGAACGCACGGTCAACGAAAAGGGGTTGTTTTCATATGTGTCCCGGATTATGCGCTTTGCTCTTCGCTCTGCGCGGCTACTTCGTAGCAAGCATATCGAGTATTCCTATGACATAATCCACGTGCACAACGTCCCGGACTTCTTGGTGTTCAGTGCGGTGTATCCGAAATGGAAAGGTGCTCGCATTATCCTTGACATTCACGATCTACTACCCGAATTCTATGCAAGCAAGTTCACAATCAGCCATCGCTCCCTGCGTTTCAAAGCGCTTGTATTTGCAGAGCGCTGCTCGGCGGCTTTTAGCAATCATGTAATAGTCGCCAATCACCTCTGGCGGCATCGTTTGGTATCTCGATCATCGCGGCCGGACAAGTGCAGTGTTGTTCGCAATCGACCGGATCTCAATATCTTTGTCGAGAGTCCCACGAAAAAATGCAAGCCAAACAAGAAGTTCCAGCTCACTTATCCTGGCTCACTTAATTGGCATCAGGGATTAGATGTCGCGATTCGCGCATTTGCCAGTATAGCTAACCGAATACCTGAAGCAGAATTTCATATCTATGGCGAGGGTCCGGCTAAGCCGTCGCTGATACAACTAGCGAAGAACCTGGGAATGGAAGGCCGCGTCATCTTTCACGATTTTTTGCCTAGCCGCGAAATAGCGCGCGTGATGGCCGAAACCGATCTGGCCATCGAGCCGAAGCGCGCTACGTCTGCCTTCGGCAATGAAGCCTTGAGCACCAAGATTCTCGAGTTCATGTCTCTCGGCGTTCCGGTCATCGCGTCCAAGACAACAATCCACGCCTATTACTATGACGACTCTATCATCCAGTACTACGAGAACGACGATGAATCGCAATTGGCGGCGCAGATTCTGCGGTTAACAAACGATGCTCGGCTGAGGTGCTCATTGGTTGAGAATGCCAGGCGCTATGCACAGGAAAATTCATGGGATGCGCGCAAGAGTGAATATCTTCAACTTGTAGACTCGCTCATCGCTCCGACTAGCAAGGTTGCCTTGGTTCTGTAGGTGCTTCCATGACAAAGTATGTAATCATCACCCCTGCTCGCGACGAAGGGGCACACCTCGAACAGACGATCCTTTCTGTTGTTGGGCAAACTTTGCAGCCTACTCAGTGGATCATTGTGAATGACGGCTCCAGCGACAACACAGGCGAAATTGTCGATTACTTTGCAGCGCAACGACCATGGATAACTCCACTTCATCGACGAAACCGTGGCTATCGGGAGGCCGGCGGTGGAGTTATGAATGCGTTTTATGATGGCTTTGATCTTATTGAATCGCTCGATTGGAATTTTCTTGTAAAGCTGGATGCCGATCTGATATTTCCCACTGATTATTTTGAGCAATGCTTTGCGAGATTTGATGCAAATTCAAGGCTTGGGATTGGAGGCGGCGCGATTTTTCATGACAAGAATGGGCGCCTCATATTGGAAAACAATCCCCGCTTTCATGTTCGCGGTGCTACGAAAATATATAGACGCGAATGCTGGGATCAACTGGACGGCTTAGTTCGAGCTCCCGGGTGGGATACGATCGACGAACTTAAAGCTAATATGCTCGGCTGGACTACACAGACGTTTATTGATCTCCAAGTTACACACCAGCGCTTTACCGGCTCTGAAGATGGTGCATGGAAGGATTCCGTTAAGAACGGGCGTGCAAATTATATCGCTGGCTATCACCCGCTTTTCATGATTGTTAAATGCATTCGGAGGATGGGAGCAAGGCCCTATGCCAAGGCAGCGGTTGCACTGTGGTGGGGCTATCTAAGCAGCTTTTTAAAGCGTATCCCTCAGATACAAGACAAGAGCCTAATCAAGTACACCCGAAATCAACAGATGCGTAAGCTTCTATTGCTGGAAACCATTTGGAAATAGTTATGATCGATACGGAATCAGGCCTTTTGTGCGTGAGGAAATAAATTGATGTGGGATATGGATGGGGATGCGGTGCTCGAATCCAGTGATATTGCCGCGACAACATGTGACAGTAAGAGCGGTCGCGTACGCGAGGTTTTTGAGAATGCGCCTCACTATCTAAAAGAGCGACAGGTTGACATTCGAATTCGCACGGACACTGTAAAACGATTCGCGGCCAGAGGCGCATGGCGGCAACTTTTGGATATTGGTTGTGGTGATGGAACCATTTCGCTGCAGCTCCTTCGGCCTGACGCCCGACTCACCTTACTCGACCTTTCCGCTAACATGGCGGCGATCGTGCGGGCAAATCTTCCGTCGCGTTTCACAGAAAACGTGAGCGTAAGAAATGAGA
>JASHRS010000120.1 GCA_030037215.1 Silvibacterium sp.
CCGAGGAGCCCACTGCTGCATCGCAGTCGGCAGTGGGCCATGGGAACGATGGATTAGCGAAGGCCTCCGCTGGCGATGATGACTTCGCCGGTGAGCCACTTCGCATCCTCGGAGGCGAGGAAGGTGACGACGCTTGCGATGTCATCGGGCTGGCCGGCGCGAGCGAGCGGCGTCTGCGCAATGAGCGCCTTCTCGAAGTCGGAGCCGATGACGCCTGCGTTGTGCGTACCCTCGGTTTCGACATGACCGGGATTTACGGAGTTGACGCGGATCTTTTTTGGACCAAGCTCCTTTGCGAGTACACCGGTGATGGCGTCGAGCGCACCTTTCGTCGCCGTATAAACCGCGGTATTGGGCGGGGTGATGCGGCTGGCGCCGGAGCCAATGTTGATGATGCTGGAGCCTTCGCCAAGGTGTTTTGCCGCGGCCTGCGTGGTGAGCAGAGCGCCGAGGACGTTGACATCGAATATCTTGTGAAACTGCTTTTCGGTTACCGCCTCGATGGGTGAGAACTCGTAGACGCCGGAGTTGTTGACCAGGATGTCAAGGCGGCCGAAGTTCCTGATGGCGGCGTCGATCAGGCCCTGTGCCTCCGCTGCCTTGGACACATCTCCACCGACGGCAACGGCCTTGCCACCCGCGGCGGTGATGCCGCTGACCACGGCATCAGCACCGGCCTTACTGGAGGCGTAATTGACAATAACGGAGGCCCCTTCCGCGGCGAGCGACTTGGCGATGCCGGCTCCGATACCCTTGGATGCGCCGGTGACAATTGCGACTTTGCCCTTGAGCTTGCTCATATCTTTATCCCTTTTCCAGAACAGAATTGATCCGAAGCCTTCATGGCTGCCTCACTGGCCGCCTCTCGGTTGGTTCTGCTGAGTAGATGAGGTCGCGTAAATAAAGATTCAATAGTTCGGGAATATAGAACTATTGAACCTTTTTCCTTGCATGACTACTCTTATGCTTATGCGGCCTCTATTCCATCCGTCGATTGAGGGTATAACGGTTGAGGGAATTCTCCACGCCTTGTCCGACCCTGTGCGGGTGGCGATCTACACCGATATCGTGGCGCAGCAGTGCTCGCAGAACTGCTCGACGTTTCTGACCGTCAGCGACAAGACAATCCCAAAATCCACGCTCTCTCAACACTTCAGGGCGCTGAGAGAGGCGGGTCTGATCCGTGGCGAGTGGCATGGCGTGGAAATGCACAACACATCACGGTGCGCGGAGATCGAGCAACGTTTTCCGGGGCTGATTCGAGCAATTGTCAACGCGCACGCCATCCAGTCGGCGGGCGAAGCTCGAGCAAAGAAACCTGTTGCCAGAAGACCCACCAAGCGGGCAGCGGCGAATAAGTAAATCGGAAGTCAGCGGTGTCGCCGCGATTTGCATACCGCAGATCCCTTCGACTGCGCGCTTCGCGCTCTGCTCAGGATGACACAGTGAGGCTTACGGCGCTGTGTTTGTGACAGAGAAGAGATTAAGTTCGACCATCACCACGGCTTTGCTTTGGGGTCGGGGGCGATTTTTGAGGCGGGGACGATGCCTGAGCCTTCGAGCACTGAGTAGAACTTGTCGACGGCAAGGTTGGTGATGGTGTCGACGTGTCCCGAGGGCCAATAGATGGTGAGGCTCTCGATCTTTGTGGCCTTGTCGAGACCGAAGTGCACGCGCAGGTCGTTCTGCGAGAGGTAGCTGCCGCCGGAGTGGATCTGCGCGGTCTGCGTCATGCCTCCGGCGACGAGCTTGAGGCGCGCACCGATGGCGAGGCGGTTGCTTTTGGTTCCGGCGAGCTCGAAGCTGACCCAGTGGCGTCCGGGGATGCCCATGTTTTTGAGAAGCATCGGGCCGCCGTCGAGGTCGCCGACGACGGCGTCCATTTGACCGTTGTTGAAGAGGTCGCCGACGGCGAGACCGCGCGAGACGCGAGGCTCCATAAGCGCGGGGCCAGCCTGCTTGCTGGCGTCGCAGAAGTTGCCGTTGCCCATGTTCATGCTGAGGACTTTCGGCTCGCGGTAGCGCGCGCCCGAGGGCAGCGAATCGACCTGGGGATAGACGTGTCCGTCGACGGTGAGCAGATCGAGCCAGCCGTCGTTGTCGAGGTCGACGAAGGCAGTTCCCCACTTGACGTAAGGCAGCGAGGCGAGCGCGAGTCCGGAGGGATAGGAGTCTTCGGAGAAGTTCCAGTCGCCGTCGTTGTGGTAGAGCAGGTCGTTCTCGTCGGAGAAGTTGGTGACGTAGAGCGACGGCCGGCCAGAATGGTCGTAGTCGCCGACGGCGATTCCCATTGAAGCCTGTTCAGAGCCGTCTTCGCTGACGGCGGTGCCGGACTGCAGACCGATGTCCTTGAACTTGCCGTTGCCGAGGTTCTTGTAGAGGAACTTCGGCGTGGAGTCGTTGGCGACGTAAATGTCGGGGCGTCCTGTGTTGTTGAAGTCGGCGAAGATGACGCCCATGCCGTAATAGCCGTTGGGGTCATCGACGCCAGCTTCCTTGGCAACGCTGGTGAAGGTTCCGTCGCCATTGTTGTGGAAGAGCGAATCGCCTGCGCCGCGCAGGCCGCGCGGGCCGCACTGCACGTCAATGCCGCGGTATTTGCAGTAGGGCGCGCTACCAAAGCCGGGCATGTCGTCGAGATGGAAGTCGACGTAGTTGGTGACCATGAGGTCGAGATAGCCGTCGCCGTCATAGTCGCCGAAGGCCGCGCCAGTGGACCAGCGTCCGTCGGCGACTCCAGCCTTGGCGGTGACGTCGGTGAAGGTTCCGTCGCCGTTGTTGCGGTAGAGGATGTTTCCGCCGAGGCAGGTGAGATAGAGGTCGGGCCAACCGTCGTTGTTATAGTCGCCGACGGCTCCGCCCATGGTGAAACAGGGCTTGTCGAGGCCGGACTGCGCGGTCACATCCGTAAATGTGCCGTCGTGGTTGTTGCGGTA
>JASHRS010000121.1 GCA_030037215.1 Silvibacterium sp.
TGGAAACAAGGCCCGGCAAAGTCCGGGCCTTTTCTTGTCGGATGCTGCTTTCATAGTGTCTGTCTCCCGACCAACGGGAGCGCTTTAAAAAGAAAGTTCCAGAATGGTGGCGAAGCCGCATCTGCCTGGACGGCAAGTCCCCAATTACAATTTCCGTATGCCCGCCCTTGACTTTACCGCACGCCGCACGGCCTTCCGCAAACTGCACCAGAGCGGCTGTTTTGTAATTCCCAATCCCTGGGACATCGGCACCGCGCGATATCTGCGTCATCTGGGTTTCAAAGCCCTCGCCACAACTAGCGGCGGCTTCGCCTTTTCGCGCGGGCTTCCCGACGGAGCAGTCTCGCTGGACGCAATGCTTAGTCATATATCCGAAATCGTGGCATCCGTCGATCTGCCGGTGAACGCTGATTTTGAATCGGGCTACGCAGACGAGCCCGATGCTGTCGCCCGGAACGTCCGCCGCTGCGTGGAAACAGGTGTTGCCGGTCTTTCCATCGAAGACGCGACCGGAAACCCGGAAAAGCCGTTGTACGACCTCCCGCTCGCCGTTGATCGAATCAAGGCCGCCCGTGCCGCCATCGACGCTTCCGGCGCGGATGTGCTTCTGACCGCCCGCGCCGAGTGCTTTCTCGTCGGCCATGCCGATCCTTTGCGCGAGTCCATACGCCGTCTTCAGGCCTACGCAGCCGCCGGAGCCGATGTTCTCTACTCGCCCGGCCCCACAAAGCGCGACGATATTCAGGTCATTGTCTCCACCGTTGCTCCAAAGCCCGTCAACGTGCTTCTAAGCTCGAACACCGGCCTCAGCGTTGCCGATCTCGCCGAACTCGGAGTGCGCCGTGTCAGCGTCGGCTCGTCTTTTGCTCGCGCCGCCTGGACCGGCTTCATCCGCGTTGCCACTGAGCTCGCCGAGCAGGGAACTGTGACCTCATTCGAAGGCATAACCCCATACGCCGAACTGAAGCACTTTTTCGAGCAGGACAAAAATCTTCCGCGTTAAACCCATGCCCCGCTCCCATCGCGGCTCACTGCGGCTGATGATCTACCCGATGGCGATTCTCACCATCGTCATCCCCTTGCTGTTGCTTCTGTTGGCTGCGGCGAAGCCTGCAAGCTCCATAGACCCAGGTTTCATCCTCATCTCCGCAATTCTTCTGTGCGCATTTTTCGTGTATCGCTGGGACATCAGCAGCTACGCTGTGACTGTCCTGTTTCTGCCCGCATATATAGCAGCCGTCTTCCTTTTTCGCGGAACCATTGCCGGAGCTATTGCCTTCGGGCTTATCGTTCTCCTATGGTTCCTGCTTCGTTTACGCCCCCTGCATAAAGGCCTCGACCTTGATTTCCCGCTCAAAGGCGGCCTTTTCTACATCGCTCATGGAGGCGGCTCAGGCCTGTCGAATTACCACGGCCGTTTCGCACGCAGCCAGAAATATGCCCTGGACATTACACAGCTCAACTCCATCGGTGCACGCGCTCGCGGGCTCCTACCTAAAGAACTCGACCGCTACCGTATCTACGGAGCTCACGTCTACAGCCCCTGTGCAGGGACCGTAATCGCCGCCTTCGACGGAGCTCCCGACGCGCTCATTGGAGTTCTGCAAAACCAGCACGCGCCCACCGGCAATCATCTCTGGATTCAGCCCGAAGGCACAGAAATTCTGCTAATTCTCGCGCACCTTCAGCCCGGTAGTCTGCTTGTAAAAGCCGGAGACACAATCCTCGCTGGCCAGCTCCTCGCCCGTGTCGGCAATTCCGGACACACCACCGAACCTCATCTGCACATTCACGCTCAACTGGAGCCCGGCAATAGAATCCCGGTCCCGCTTACCTTCCGCCGCCGCTGGCTCGTCCGCAATAGCATTTTCTGGTCTCACTGAATCCAGAAGGTTCCCCATACAAGCGCAGCTTGCGTGGGGGATAAATCTGGATACTTCTTTCCAGGCTATCGGGAGCTGCCCCAATGAAAGTTCCACATAGGCGTGAAGCGCGTGTACCCGGACGGGAAGTCCGGTATTGCTGGACGCGAAGCCCCCTCGACGGCCAGTCCTCCTCTATACTCCAAGAAGCATGTACAAACGCGTCGTTCTTAAGCTATCCGGAGAAGCTCTCGCTGCAGGCAAGGGTTTTGGTGTCGATGTAGCCCGTGTTCATGAAATTGCTGGCGAAATCGCCGAGGTCTCCGAGCTTGGCGTTGAAATGGCCATCGTCGTCGGAGGAGGCAATTTTTTTCGCGGCGTAGCCGAGCAGGCTAAGGCCATGGACCGCGTCTCCGCCGATAACATGGGCATGCTCGCCACCGTAATCAACGCACTTGCCATTCAGGATGCCATCGAAAAGCGCGGAATGCACTGCCGGGTCATGTCCGCTATTGCCATGAACGAGGTTGCCGAGCCGTATATTCGCCGCCGCGCCATCCGCCATCTTGAAAAGGGTCGCGTGGTCATCTTCGCCGCTGGCATTGGCAATCCGTATTTCTCTACAGACACTGCCGCCTCGTTGCGTGCCATGGAAATCAACGCCGACGTCCTCCTCAAAGCCACCAAAGTCGAGGGCATCTATGACGCCGACCCTGTCATCGAAAAAGATGCAGTGAAATTCGACCAGATTACTTACATGGAAATCCTGCAGCTCGGGTTAAAAGTAATGGACACGACGGCCGTGAGCCTCTGCAAGGACAACAATCTGCCGATGATCATCTTCAACATGAATCAGCCCGGAAACATCCGCCGCGTCATTTCCGGGGAAAAGGTCGGCTCTCTCGTCACGGCTTGAAAAAGTCACGCAAATCGCCGTCTAATCATTCGACGAAGGATATCTTGCCCTGAGCGCCATCCCTCAACTCGAACTGGCTCGGCCTCTTCCCGAGGTCGTCCCAGCCCCAAAGCCCGTCCCACCTCCTAAAAAGAAGGAGATTCTGCCTGCTCTCACCGGACTCCGCTGTTTTGCCGCGCTCAACATCGTTTTCTTCCATTTCTCGAATCCAAAGTGGTTCGGCCCCTTCGCGCCCATTGTCGATAATGGCTACACCTCCGTCAGCTTCTTCCTGCTGATGTCCGGCTATATCCTGGCCTACAACTACTCCGATCGCGCGCAAAAGGGCCAGCTCAAATCCTCGAGCTTCTGGATCGCCCGTTTCTCGCGCCTCTACCCCGTCTACGTTCTGGCACTCATCATCTCGATAGGCATGCTCATCGAAGAGTGGCACGCCCGCTCTCACGCGCAATTCGCTCTGGGAGCCTTCCTTACTCCGCTCATGCTTCAGGGCTGGTCTCCATCGCTCTCAACTTTCTGGAACACCCCCGCTTGGACCATGTGCGTCGAGGCATTCTTCTACCTCATCTTCCCCGTCGTCATTCTCTGGAAGCGCCCCAAACGCATCTGGCCCCTGGTCGGCGTCCTGCTTGGTCTTTGGTTGCTGGCAATGCTGCTGCCCAGCCTCTACATGTGGCTTCATCCCGACGGCGATCTGCACCCCGGCCGCTATACGGACGGCTTCTGGATACGCGCTCTCAAGTTCACTCCGCCGCCACATGTCCCGGCGTTCCTCTTCGGTATCGCGCTTGCCGATCTTGACGCCATGATCCCGCGAACTGCCCGCCGCCGTCTCCTCTTCGGAGCGCTCGGTATGTGCGGTATCTACGCCATCCTCTATTACGGCGATAAAATGCCGTATCCCATGATGCACAACGGCCTCATGATGCCCCTCTTTGCACTCGCCATCCTTGGCCTCGCCGGACACAACCTTATCGCCCGCTTCTTCGGCTTCTATCCCTTTGTCGTCGTCGGAAACGCAAGCTATTGTCTCTATATCCTGCATTTCAACCTCTGGACTCTGATGCTGAAGTACCAGGTCTCAACCCATCTGCGCCTCGCACAGTTCGACCCCTGGTTCAGCTACGCTCTGCTCATCGGGACGGCAATGACAGTCACCTATTGCTTCGAAAAACCCTGCCAGCAATGGATCCGCAGCTTCATCCGCCACTAGCCCCGAGTTTTTCCGGTTTCAAACACCTCTGCACAGCTTTTTCCGTTATCCTGTGCGCCTATGGATTTGTGGCACTCACAGTCTCTGTTTCTGAACGGAGGGTTCGATGAAGATTTGTACGGCGTTTTTGCTTGTTTCGTCTGCGGTTTGTTGTCTGGCTCAATCCTCGCAGTTGCCTAAGCTGCATCACATCGACGTAACCCAGGTGGACTCTTCCGTGAGCCCTTGCGATAACTTCTATCAATACACCTGCGGCAAGCTGAATGCGGAGAACCCGATTCCGCCGGATCAGGTGTATTGGGGAGTCGATGGCGAGCTGACGGCATGGAACCGGCAGGTGCTGCGGGAGATCCTTGAACAGAACGAAGGCCCCAACCCTTCGCGTACTCCAAACGAGCAGAAAATCGGCGACTTCTACGCGGCGTGCATGGCGCAGGCTAAATCCGGCGCAAACGATCTGGCCGCTATTCAGCCATTATTGGACCGCATTGCTGCAATCAAGGATAAGAGTGAAATTGCGCCGGTTCTGGCCGCGATTCACAGTTCCTTCGGAAGCTCATGGGCAGGCACCGACAATCAAACCGATGTGGCGATGTTTGGTTACGGGCCACAGGCAGACTACAACGATGTCCGCAGAGTGGTTGGCGGTGTGGACCAGGGCGGCCTGGGCATGCCGGATCGCGACTTTTATCTCAAGAACGATGCTCGCTCCAAAGCCATTCGGGAAAAGTATGTTGTTCTCATCACCACGTTGTTAAAGATGGGTGGCTCAAGCCCGGCCGATGCGGCAGGCGACGCTTCGACAATTCTGCGCCTGGAGACGGCTATGGCGCAGGCGCAGATGGACAACATCACGCGCCGCGACCCGAATAAGGTCAATAATCGCTACACGCTCGCGCAGCTCAAGGAGTTAACACCTGCGTTTGACTGGGACGCATATCTCCAGGCCATCGGCGCGCCTGCCGTCCCTCTGTATGAAGTCTCGGCTCCGGACTTCTTCCGTGAGCTGAACAATCTGTTGGTGAATGAAGATCTTGTCACTTGGAAGCTCTACCTCCGCTGGCAATTGTTGCTGGCAGCATCTCACGAGCTGGGGAACACATGGCGTGACGCCGCGTTCACGTTTACTCGGACATTGACTGGCCAGCAGCAGCAGCCTCCAGATTGGCGTCGTTGCACTATAGCTGTGGACGATTATTTAGGTCAGGCGCTGGGGCAGGTCTATGTAGCGCGCGTCTTTCCTCCTGAGAGCAAAGCCCGTGCGGAAAAGATGGTGAAGGATATTGAGGCAGCAATGGGTCGCGATATCGACTCGGTAACCTGGATGCAGCCGGCGACCAAGCACGAGGCACTGGTGAAGCTGGCCGCCGTGATGGATAAAATCGGCTACCCCGACAAATGGATCGACTACAGCTCGCTCACCATTACGCGGGAGAGCTATCCGGAAAATGTGGAACGGGCGACAACCTTCGAATTGAAGCGGCAGCTTGCCTTCATAGGCAAGCCGCTGGATCGCACGCAGTGGCAAATGACACCCCCCACGGTGAACGCCTACGAGGACCCGCAGACCAACACCATCAACTTTCCCGCAGGCATCCTTCAGCCGGTCTATTTCGATGCGACCGAGGACGATGTCATCAACTATGGAGCGGAAGGCGCTGTCGTTGGGCATGAGCTCACGCACGACTTTGACGATCAGGGCCGGAAGTTCGACGTAAACGGGAATCTGCGCGACTGGTGGACTCCGGAAGATGAAAAGCAGTACGACGAGCGCGGCGCCTGCATCGCGAAAGAGTACACCGGACCGGTGCCGGGGGTCGCAGGCGTCCAGCAGAACGGAAAGCTCACGCAGGGCGAGGACACCGCGGACAATGGTGGAATCCACTTGGCGCTGTCCGCGCTGGAAGCAGACCTCAGGCAGCAGGGCAAAACACTGGAGGACAAAGACCAGCTTGGATTGACTAACCTCCAGCGCTTCTTTATCGCGTATGGAAACAGTTGGTGCGATCAGATTCGCCCTGAAGCGATGAGGACGCTGGTTCTCACCAACCCGCATTCCGTCCCTGAGCTGCGTGTGAACAACGTTGTGGCCAATATGCCGGAGTTTCAGAAGGCATTCAGCTGCAAGGTTGGTCAGCCCATGGTGCATCAGACGCGATGCCGCGTATGGTAATTGGGGGAAGATCGGCGATCAGAATGACTGGATTCGCAGCTTCATTCACCGCTGAATTTTTCGCTGAGAGCATGGGATCGCCTCTGTTGAGGACCGTATGATTCAGCTCAAACGCGTTTACGACGCAGGAGCAGGCAAAGAGTCCAAAGGCGACGGCACCCGATTTCTGGTCGAGCGGCTCTGGCCGCGCGGAATCAAAAAGGTCGATCTCCATTTCAACGCCTGGCTCAAGGACGTAGCGCCGAGCACCGCGCTGCGCCAGTGGTTCAATCACGACCCCGCCAAATGGAAGGAATTCCAGAAAAGATACATTGCTGAGCTGGACAAGAATCCCGAAGCCGTTGAGCCGATCCGTTCAGCTATGCGTCATGGCAACGTCACTTTTCTCTACAGCTCGCATGACACGGAACACAACAACGCCGTCGCACTCAAAACCTATTTGACCACCCACCATAAAGCGCACGAAAAGACAGGTTAAAGTCCGTGCCATGTCGATTGTTTCTGTCGGCATCTGCGCTGCTTGCCGCCGGACCTTTAGGATATCTGACCGGAAACCGCCTGTGGCACCGGCTCAAACTCCACTTCAATCCAGTTGCCCGCGACACTCACTTTCACATCACATAGCGATCGCACAACCCAGTCCGCTGCGCTCAGGCTTTCGAGTGAGTGTGAAAATAGCGTCGCCAGAACCTTGCATCCCGCTGCATGACCCGCCTTCGCGCCCGACGCCGCGTCTTCAATGACCAGACACTCATCAGGCCGCAGCCCCAGCAGCTTCGCGCCCATCAGGTAAGGCTCGGGATCGGGCTTGCCTTTGCTCACTTTGTCCGCAGAGACCAGGTATTTGGGCTCGGGAATCCCTCCATAGCGCATCCGGCTCCGTGCCAGCCGTTCCGTGGCTGAGGTCACAACCGCCCATCGGTCTGCGGGCAGCGTCTGAAGAATCGGCCGAACACCTCCGAGTATCTCCACGCCTTCCCGGTCTTCGATTTCGGTCTGCTCAAGCTGCCGCAATTCTTCCTCGTCATTCAGATCGGGCCGCAGCAGCCGAATGCTTTCAATCGCTCGCCGCCCGTGCGCCGTCCTGATCGCCAGCGCCCGATCAACCCCGTGTTTCTCCGCCCACTTCGTCCAGCTTCGCTCGACCGATCCAATCGAGCTGACAAGCACGCCGTCCATGTCGAAGAGAATGCCGCGAACAGAAATCTTCATGACTTCAGCGTACCAAGCGGAGACTGCGCCAGCTTCTTCGAGAGGAAGTATCTGCTGTGCTCGTCTGGATAGTTGGGCAGCTCGCCGAATACCGTATAACCGTGCTTTTCATAAAACCCGCGTGCCTGAAAGCTGAACGTATCCAGCCACGCAGAATGGCAGCCTCGCTCCAGGGCAAATTCTTCTGCACGCCGCAGCATCCGCGAACCAAGCCCGCGCCTGCGTTCCGTCTCCGCGATCCACAAGAACTCGATAAAGAGCCACGAGTACGAGACGCGCCCGAACAATCCAGCCACCAGTTCGCCCACTTCGTCGTTCACAGAAAGCAGCACGTTGCTGGGGCCGGTCTGGACCACCTGCGACCGGTTGTATGCAAAAAGCCGCGAACCCAGCGATGCGACCGCATGCTCGTCCGGATCCACTGTGAGCTTGATTTCGTCTTCAATCATTAGGGAAAAGAAAAGGGCCGAGGTCTTGAACAACCCCGGCCTGTATTTTTCTTACAACTTTGCGAAAAACGCCTTCATCCGGTCCAGGCCTTCTTCCACGTCGTTGTGCGAAACCGCATACGACAGCCGGATGTGCTCCTTCGTCCCGAATGCCTCGCCCGGAACCGTCACCACATGCGCCTCATTCAGCAATCGTGAAGCCAGCTCGATTGAGTTCTGCGCACCCGCCCTGCCCAGATACGTCTTCACATTGGGATACACATAGAACGCGCCTTCGGGCTTCGTGCAGGTCACGCCGGGAATCTCCGCCAGCCTTCCCAGAATCCGGTCGCGCAGCTTCAGATAATCCGCGCGCATCTCTGCCACGCACTCCTGCGGTCCGTTCAACGCAGCTACTGCAGCCTTCTGCACAAATGCGGCAGTCGATGAAGTGGACTGGCTCTGCAGCTTGCCCATCGCCGCAATAATCGGTTTTGGCCCCAGCGCATAACCCGCGCGCCATCCCGTCATCGCGTATGTCTTCGATAGCGACCCGAGCACAATCACGTGCTCTTTCGCCTCGGTAAACGACGCGCCGCTTACCAGTGCGCCCGTGAATTGCAGATAAACGTAGCACTCGTCCAGCAGCAGATAGATGCCGCGTTCATGTGCCAGCCTTACAATCCGCTCCAGGTCCCCCGGAGAAATCACCGACCCCGCCGGGTTCGACGGCGAGTTCAGAATAATCGCCTTCGTCCGCGGCGTAATCGCCTGTTCAATCGCATCTGCTGTAATACGGAAGTTCTCCGCCTCGCTCGTCTCGAGGTAAACAACCTTGCCGCCCGCATACTGAATGATGTCCTTGTAGGAAACCCAGTAGGGAACCGGCAGAATCACCTCATCGCCGTGATCGACGAGAACTTCGATCGCATTGAACAGGGCCAGCTTGCCGCCCGTCGTGAACACCGCCTCATCCGGCGTATAGTCCGATCCGAAATCGCACGCATGCCGCTCCACAATCGCCTTGCGGACCTCGGGAATACCCGAAACTGTGGTGTATCGCGTAAAGTTCGCGTTGATGGCCTCAATCGCCGCGTCCTTGATATGCCGCGGAGTCGCAAAATGCGGCTCGCCTGCGCCGAAATCGACCAGCTTCGCGCCCTGCGCGCGCAGCTTTGCCGCCTCGGCGGTTACGGCCATGGTTGCCGACACTTCAATACGTCCAATGCGGTCGGAGAAGATGCTGGTGGCAGTGGTTGCTGTCGTCATACTTCTATTTTTTCAGATTTTTCCCAGTCGCGCTTGGAATTCTGAAGTCTAGCTCTTTTGAGCTAGACTCAATTCCGATTGACTAAGAAATATGAAATATCCCTGAGCATGAGCTTGTCGCCACAAAGGATGAACATCATAGCTAATGCCCTTGTGATAGCAGTCGTCGCATAACAAGAGTTCAAACTTCAAGACGCGTAGTTGGCGGACTTTTCCGGGTAGTTTCAAGAAACCAATACCTGAGGCTGGAATCGTTATTGCTGAAAGTGCTAAGGACGCTACAGTGTCGGACCACTTTCTCGAACTTGAAACCTGCTTAGCCAATCCGAAAGGGAATTTCAAAACTTGCCCATAAACTCCGCAGGCAGCACATTGTTCCGCGTCAAGAGCATAGGTTACCCTAGCGCCGCAGTGAGAGCAGTGTCTAATCCATTCGGGAAATTCAACTTGGCAGCGCGAGCACCAAGTCTTCATCGCTTAGTCCACCTTAGGATTCCAGCTAGCCTCACCGTTGATGCTGCTTTAGTCTCTCGATCACAAACTTAGGCACCAGCCCCTCGACCGATCCGCCCAGTTCAAAGACTTCCTTCACCAGTCGCGAACTCACGAAAGAATATTTCCCATCCGGCATCAGAAAAATCGTCTCCAGCTCCGGAGCCAGCCGCCGATTCATCAACGCCATCTGCAGCTCGTACTCGTAATCGCTGATCGCGCGAATCCCGCGCAGCACAGCCTGAGCCTGCTGCTCGCGCGCAAAATCCACCAGCAGCCCATCGAAGGTGGCAATCGAGACATTCCCCAGTCCCGCGACCCCCTCGCTCAACATCTCCACGCGTTCTTCAACAGTAAAAAGGGGATTCTTCCCCGAATTCCGCAAAATAGCTACAACGAGGTGATCGAAGATCTTCGACCCGCGCGCAATCAGGTCCAGATGACCATTCGTCACCGGATCAAAGCTGCCCGGATAAATCGCCTTTACAGTATTCACGCCAGTCGGATTCTATCAGTGTCGGCATGCTCGCGCTCAGAAGATCACGCCATCCAGCCCAGCGATAAATTGGATTCCCGGAATCGTCAGCCGATGGAGATGCGTATCATTCGTCAGGAAAATATCTGCCCTCGTCTCCGCAGCGGTAGCGAGGTGGATAGCGTCCGGAGATTTCACAGGAAAAGTGGCGCGTATCTCGGCATAAATTTCTGCGGTCTTGGCCTGAAAGGGAAGCAGCTCCACTTCGTCGCTATTCAGCGCGGCCTTCAGCTTTTTTGCTAAGCTGGCGTCGCTGCCTTTGATCGATCCAACGAGTGCTTCGCCAAGGGTGAGCGTGCTTGTGCAGAGTGTGTCCTTGCGTTCGAGCATGCGCTCATAAATGCGTCGAACCTTCGAGCCGAACTCTGGATGGTCTTCAATCAGATAGACAAAGACCATGGTGTCCCAATAAATCCGGCTCAAGGCTTTCTCCGTGGCAGAGGTGCAGTGGTGTCACTCCATCTCTCCCGTTCTTCTCTGAGAAACTTCTCTCCTCCGCCAAGCCGGGCAAACACATCTTTTCCCACACCCTGGAGAGAGAGTAATAGGTTGGTCTTCTTCTTCGGCGAATCCCCGGCTCTGTTAAAGCGATAGGTGTATACAGTTGTCGTGCTCAGTCCCGAAGGAGGTCCCTGCCTTTCTATAAGCTCCAGGTTGTTTTCTTCCAGAAAACGCTTTGAAGCGAGCGTCTGGCATACCGAGGGAACCCGGTTATTCCAGTGAAGCGCTTTGTGAACGTCTCCGGCGCGAACCCGAACAAGCGTGGTCCCGGATTTTGAGGCGGGTTCAAGGTATGACCGTCTGACATACTGAATTACCTGATCACTATAAGTCATGGAATCTCCAAGAAACAATCATACATAAACATACATACATAATCAAGCGACTAACAAAGGCCACGTCAACGTGGCCTTTGTTAGTCTACTGCCGCCGCGACGGGGCCGGTTTTACCGCCTCTTGCGCCATCGCTGCGCCATTCACCGGAACCGCCGGAACCTCTGGCGTGCTCGCCGCAGCTCCGATTCCCAGCTTCTTCCTCAGCTGCGCATCGATGCGCGAGAACACGTCCTTGTTCTCCTTCAGGAAATTCCGCACATTCTCGCGGCCCTGCCCAATGCGCTCGCCGCTGTAGCTGTACCACGCGCCGCTCTTCTCAACGATGTTGTGCGTCACCGCCAAATCCAGCACATCGCCCTCGCGCGAAAT
>JASHRS010000122.1 GCA_030037215.1 Silvibacterium sp.
CCCATGACACGCTGGGCATACAATCATCTCCAGAACTTCACCGATTCGCTCCGTGGCCTGCATCTGCCCAGTGTATCGAAAGGTGAAAGAATTTCAGATGAAACGTTGCCTGCATTTCAGGCCGGAAAGACACCAGCACAGCAGACCACGATGTTGCGAGTTGGACTCACAGGCGGGCTTGGCAGCGGAAAGACCACCGTCGCACAACTCTTTCGCTCGCTCGGGGCGCATGTCATTGAAGCAGACGCCGTCGCACGCGACCTTATGGCTCCCGGTCAACCCGTCTTCAATGCTATCGTCGAGCACTTCGGTCCAAGTGTCGTTCGCGCTGACGGCACGCTCAACCGTCCCCTGCTCGCTGATCTCGCTTTTCGCAACGATCGGCTCGCCGAGCTGAACCATATCGTCCATCCCCCGGTCATCGCTGCCCAGCAGCAATGGGCCGACGCTATTTTTGCGAAAGATCCTCATGCCATCGCTATCGTCGAGTCGGCTCTTATCTTCGAAGCCGACCGGCAAGGTTCTGCACCCGGCTGGAGCCGCCGCTTCGACAAAATTATTCTCGTTACTGCGCCCATCGACTTGCGCATCGCACGTTATGTCGACCGCCTCGCGCAACTTCCCGGTGCGCCTCCGCGTGAGCAGCTTGAAGCCGATGCACGCAGCCGCGTGGCTGCACAGATCCCCGATGAGGAGAAAATTCCTCTCGCCGACTTCGTCATTCGTAACGACAGTTCTCTTGAAGACCTGCGCGCACAAACCGAACATATCTTCGCCCAGCTTGCTCACGCTTCGCGGTCCTGAGCCGCCAGAAATCTCCAAACCGATAAAATTGAATAAGAAGGGGTATTGCCAACTGCGCATTACCTGCATAGAGAGTCAGCCATGACATTTCGCAGAATCGTAATCGTTCTCCTTATCGTTGGCGGATTTTGGTATCTCACGACCCTCAGCTTCGGCCCGCTGCGTCAGCGCATGCTCTCCGGCCATGCCATCCCCTCCAGCCTTACGCTCACTGAGGCTGAGGCCGCGCCCGAGTACACCCCTGCCGAGCTGAACAACATCGCCGTCTACAAAAAGGCATTGCCCTCGGTCGTCAACATCACCTCGTCCATGCTCACCTACAACTTCTTCCTGCAGCCCGTCCCGCAGCAGGATCAGGGCTCAGGCTTCATCCTCGACAAGCAGGGGCACATCCTCACCAACAATCACGTGGTCGCAGGCGGCCAGCAGATCGAAGTTACTCTATACAACCAGCACCGCTACCGCGCCACGCTCATCGGTCACGATCCCGTTCACGATCTCGCCCTCCTGCAGATCAACGCCCCGGATCTCGTTCCCGCCATTCTCGCCAACACTTCGCGTAACCTCGTCGTCGGCCAGAAGGTTTATGCCATCGGCAATCCCTTCGGTCTCAGCGGAACCATGACCACCGGCATCATCAGTGCTATCCGCTCCATCCACGGCCCGCAGGGTCAGACCATTGAGAACGCTATTCAGACTGATGCTGCCATCAACCCCGGCAACTCCGGCGGCCCGTTGCTAAACTCGCACGGTGAGGTCATCGGCATTAACTCGCTCATCGCCACCAACCCCAACGACGAAGTCGAGCAGAGCGCCGGCATCGGCTTCGCCATCCCCATCGACACGGCAAAGGCCGTCCTCGGCGACTTCCAGAAATACGGCTATGTACGTCGTCCTTCGCTTGGAATCGCATCGCTTACCATCGGCCCCGATCTTGCTGACCAGATTGGCTTGGCCGCCAACTATGGCGTTCTTATCATGCGCGTCATTCCTGGTGGGGCCGCCGAGCGCGCCGGTCTGCGTGGCGGCAATCAGGTCGCATATTACGGCAACCTGCAGATCTACCTCGGTGGTGATCTCATCGTCGGTCTCGACGGTCAGCAGATCACCAGTACCCAGGACATTGCCGATTTCATGAACCAGCACCAAGTCGGCGATACCATCACCGTTACTTTCTACCGCGGCCGTCGCAAGCTCACTACCCAGCTCACACTCGGCGAGGCCCACGACCAGTCCGCGTAATAGCTGACCATCCTTTCGCGCACCGCGCGAAGGGGTGGGACTGATTTCTAAAAACTCGAAAGCATGCCCTCTGCGCCAGCATCTCACCCTTGCTTCCCGGCGTACCTTCTGCAATCATCGCTGCTGGTTTTCCATCTAAGCTCACATGACGCGCAAATTCCTATTCATTCTCGCCGCCGCCGCAATCTTCTCAACCCTCCTCAACGCTCAGACACCTGCATGGCAGCCGCCGTCCGGCTTACTCACGCTTACGCTTTGGCCCAACGGAGCGCCAGGCGAACAGCCCAATCAGCTCCCCGAAGTCAACACCACCACGCCGAAAGATAAGCTCATCGCAGGCCGTCCCGTTATCCGCCTCGGCAACGTCTCCGTGCCCACCATCACCTTGTTTCCGGCCAAAGGGACCAACTCAGGCGTAGCTGTTGTCGTCTTTCCCGGTGGTGCATACCACATCCTTGCCATCGATCTCGAAGGAACTGAAGTCTGCGACTGGCTCAATTCCATCGGCGTCAATTGCATTCTGCTCAAGTACCGCGTGCCCGACACTGGTCCCTACCCAAAATCATCCGCCGCGCTTCAGGACGCGCAGCGTGCTCTCGGCATCGTCCGTCAGCATGCTGCTGAATGGCACATTGACCCGCATCGTATCGGCGTCCTCGGCTTTTCGGCCGGAGCACATCTAGCCGCAGCTCTCAGCACCCATTACAACCAGCGCCTTTATCCGCCCGTCGACGCTGCAGACCAGCTAAGTTGCCGCCCCGACTTTGCTCTCATCATTTATCCCGGTTATCTCGCGGTCTCCGAGCACGGCATGGAGCCCAATCCGGACATCAATCCCACCGCAGACACGCCACCTGCGTTCCTTGTTCAGGCTGAGGACGACCCTGTCCACGTTGAAAACGCGGTGACTTATTTCATGGAATTGAAGAAAGCCGGAGTCCCTGCCGAGCTTCACATCTATGCTCAAGGCGGACACGGCTACGGCCTGCGTCCCACCGCGCTCCCCATCACTCACTGGCCGCAAAGCGCAGCCATATGGCTGCACACCATCGGGATATTGCACTGAGGCTCGAGGCCGGACGACGAATCGCCCGGCTCAAGTTCCAGTTCACCCAATTCACCCCGCCCAGCTCACTCTTTGATAAACGTCAGCAACTCGGCGTTGATCTTGTCCGCTTCCGTCGTGCACATGCCATGTGGCGCGCCCGGAATGATCTTCAGCGTCGCAT
>JASHRS010000123.1 GCA_030037215.1 Silvibacterium sp.
CACCAATCCGTCATAAAGCGCCACGATCTGCCCCCAGTCGGTCGCCGCCGTCGACTCCGCCTCCGCATGAACGGCCGCAATCGCAGCCTGCAGAGTGTATGAGCCAAAGTCGCGCGACTTCAGCGCCATCTCCAGCAAAGCCATTCCCTCCGCAATCTGCTCCCGGTTCCACAGCGAGCGATCCTGATGCTCCAGCAAAATCAGCTCGCCCGTCGGAGACGTTCTCGCTGCGCGACGCGATTCCTGCAGCAGCATCAGCGCGAGCAGCCCCATCACGTCCGGCTCCGGCTGCAGTTCGGTCAGCAACCTGCCCAGCCGAATCGCCTCGCCGGTCAACTCTGCCCGCGTCACCTCGGCTCCCGCCGCAGCCGAATACCCTGCATTAAAAATCAGATACACAACCTGCAGCACCGCGCCCAGCCGCTCCGGCAACTCCTGCGCTGCGGGCACCTGGTAAGGAATCGCTTTCTCACGGATGGCCGCCTTCGCCCGTACAATGCGCTGAGCGAGCGTTGCCGGTGTCACTAGAAATGCCCGGGCAATCTCCTCCGTTGTCAGGCCGCAGATTTCGCGAAGCGTGAGCGCAACCTGTCCTTCCGGAGGCAGAGCGGGATGACAGCAGGTGAAGATCAGACGGAGGCTATCGTCCTCAATCTCTTCATCATCGAGGGGCGCCTGGTTGATGCGCGATTCGATGTGGGCAATCAGGTCTGTCTGTGCTCCGTCGAAACGCGCACGCCGGCGTATCCCGTCTATGGCCTTGAAGCGTGCCGTTGAAATCAGCCATGGACGCGGCTTGTCCGGAATACCAGTCCGAGGCCAGCTCTCCAGAGCCGCAGCAAACGCCTCGTGCATCGACTCTTCGGCGAGATCCAGATCTCCGAGGAGGCGCACCAGCGTCGCAAGAACTCGGCCCGATTCCGACCGGTAAAGAGTCTCAATGGTCCTGCTGAGTTGTTCGGGCACAGGCGGCGTCATCTACGCCAAACTAGCAAACGGAGTGGCTCGATACAACTGTGTTCGGGCTTCCATGCGTGATCCACCTGGATGCATCACATGCCACAGCCGATGACGATCTACCTGGACGAATATCACAAGCGAGAAATCCCGGGCAGAGAGATTTCTGACAGCGTCATTTGTAATCTGCCAGACACGTGCAACGTGCAGCACGGGCTATAATTGCGCCGACGCATGGCTTTGACGTCCGGCACGAGACTTTAAAGCCAACACCGTGAGCCCGTCAGCAGGACCGTACACCGTTTCCGCTGACGGCAAGAAATTTGTGATGAACACCGTTCTTCCGCAGTCCGTCACCGAGCCGCTCACGCTGATTACGAACCGGACCGCGGACCTGAAACAATAAGCCTCGCTGCGGGGCATAACTCTGCAAGAAAGGGCCGCATTCCTTGGCAGAGAAAACCCGTCCTCCGCGAGGAGCAAAGGGCGGGTTTTAAGGTTTTAGCGACCGACAGTGGCTACGCAGTGGCCGGGGTTCAGTGCTCCGGGCATGAGCAGACTGGCTCCGGGGCCGGAGAGCTCGAGGTGAACGACGACCGGGGTTCCTGCGACGACGACAGGCGAGCCGGAGAATTCGATTGGGTAGTCGAGACGTCCGGGGCCTGACGGTTTCCCTTTGTCCATAAGGTGGAAGAGCGACCATGGGCCGGTGAACTGAAGCGGAAGGCTGCCGCTTCCCCAGTTAGCGAGGAGCTGCGCCTGCTGGGCGTTCTGCAGCGACCATGTGAACGGCTTCGAAACATCGGAGCCTGTGAGGTTCTGGGCATCGACGACAAAGCTGACGGTCTGGATTCCTTTTGAGGGCAGGATGTGTGCCGTGAAGCTGAGTCCGGATGCGCCGGGAGTGGCGGGATAGAGTGCAGCAGAGAGCGCAGCTGCGCGATTGAAGAATTGCACAAAGGCTGGATTGACCTGTACAGGCGAGCCAGGGACGGGACCGTAGATTGCGCCCTGCTGGACCAGCAGAGTTTTCCAGTTGGCATCGTAGAGTTGCCAGAGCAAGCCGGTTCCGGGCTGCAAAAGCGCGGCTGCCTCTGAAGGGCTGGCCTCGACAGTCGCGCCCGGATTGAACGGGAATTTGGCCATCAAAGATGCGAAGCCCGCGCAGAGTGCCGGGCCGCCTTTGGGGGGTCCTGGTTTTGCAATATCTTCCGCCGAATTGATGGGAGCCTGCAGGAGTGAAATGATTGTTTGCTCGACGTGTGCCTGCGGATCGATATTGAATGCCTGCGAGGTCTGGCTGACCGCACCGTGGGCCGAGATTGCAGCGGTGATTACGGGCTGGAATTTTCCCGGATTGTCAGGAGTGGTGTCCTGCGCTACCTGCGAAGCGGCGCCCTGCAGGCCAACAAGACCGTTGATATAGGTGCTGTTACCCGGACCGACAAGCCTGTCTGCGCTGGCGGGCGCGACGACAGCTTGCGCAGGCTGGAACTCCTTCGAGATTTCAGGATTGGCGACGGCGGTGTTGTGCGAGACGACATAGAAGAGCGCCAGCAGCGGTGAGCTGGGATTCGAGAGCAACTGAAGTTTTTGCGCTGCGTCCTGCAGGCTGCGGTAGCGGACGACCTGCGCGGCGTGCAGGAAGTCGCGCCACTGCGACTGGTAATCGGTAAGGTAGCGGCCGGCCAACTGCTGTGTGAGGTTGGTGCGGTCGAGCGATGGCGGAGCCTGATCGCCGAGCACCCAGGCCTCGCCGCTGAAATAGCGGTCGGGATGCAGGATGGCGTCCTGCATGAATTTGAACCCATCGGCAGTGAAGGCTCCCGGGACGATGTGCGCATCGACGACAGTGGCCGACGAGCCCGGATAGTTGCGGTTGAAGTCGATGGGAGGCGCGACTTTGCCGGCTGCGGTGAGCATCTGCTGGTAAATGCGCTCGAATCCGCCGAAGTTCGCCAGATAGCTGCGTGCGTGGGT
This sequence comes from Silvibacterium sp., assembly GCA_030037215.1. GTDB lineage: Bacteria > Acidobacteriota > Terriglobia > Terriglobales > Acidobacteriaceae > Silvibacterium. The sequence continues at coordinate 2,938 of JASHRS010000123.1, forward strand.
AACAGCGGTCATGTCGGGCGCGATAGAGTAGGGGTTCGCCTGCGGCAGCTCGCCTGCGTAGAAGTCGAACTGGCGCTGCGCGAGGTCGCGCTGCTGATTGGTATCAGGAACGCGGCCGTTGAGCCAGTACTGCATGAGCACGGGCGTGAGAAATTCGGGTGTGCTCTTGTCGGCGTTTGAGGTGGTGATGAGATAGGCCTTGAGAGGATTGTAGGCTGCCCCGTAGTCGGCTCCGGGCTGCGGCGTTGGCGGAAGTGCGCTGAGCGCAGCGACCATGTTGGTCTGCGTGTTGGTGAGCAGCAGGCGGCGGAAGCGGTCGAAGTAAATCTGGCGCGCAGCGTCGAGAACATCATCGCCGTGATAGAGGCCCCAGCGGTACATGAGCGGTGCGCCATTCTTGCGGTAATTCTCAAGCTGCACAAGGGCAGCGCGAAGCTGATCGAGCGACGCGAGGTCCTGCGGCGAGGCGAGCGAGGCGGCGGAGACGGTCCTTACCGGCAGAGCGTTTGCGGCAGATGAAATGGAGCGCTCAAGGATGGAGTTGTTGCCGAAGGAAACGATGAGGCAGATGAGATACGCAAGCAGCAGCAGCGAGACGGTTCCGAAGACGATGCGGCGGAAGACATGCGTGCGCGCGCTGTTGCTGGTGCTGGCGAGGGCAGTCTTGTCCTGAAGGATGACGAAGGAAAACAGGCGCGGCAGAAAGCACCATTGCGCGACTTTCTGCGCGACGACCTGCGGCGTGGGCGGAGCAGCAGCGGCACGCGCCTGCTCCATCGTGAACATGCGCGTGGCTCCAGCGTCCGCGGGCTGCGTGCGCGGAGCCTGCGCGGGCGCGCTAACCATCTGCTCGACAATATGCGCACGGACGCCAGTGAAGTAAAAGCCGCGCAGATACGGATTGGCATTGAGATGGCTGGGACGCGCAAGTTCGACGAGATATGCAGCGAGGTTGTTGCGGAGCTTGCGCACCTCGCGCGGGAATTCGTAGACGGGATCGATGCTGCGCTGGTCGGTTTCGCGGTTCAGCAGCTCGAGGCGGAATTCAGAGAGCGAGAAAATGAGCTTGTCGAGCGCGCCGGTGACCTCGGCCATCGCTTTTTCGGCGTAGAGGCCGCTCGACGCTTCGCTGCGCGCGAAGCCCATGCCTAAAGGCTGTCCGGCTTCATCAGTGCTGAGGTTGCGGACAAATTCAGTGAAGTTGGGAACGCGATCGAGCTTGGTGAGGACGACGTAGACGGGGACTTCGGTTCCGAGCTGCTGTGAGAGGTCGCGGAGCATCTGGTTGGTGGCGCGGGCGGAGGCAAGAACGGTGTCCGATGCAGTAGCGCCCAGGAACTGCTCGCAGCTCACGCAGACGACGGCTGCGCGCACTGGCGCTTGTGTTCCCATGGCAGAGCGGTATGCCTTGGGGCGCGTTTTGCGGATGAGCTTGCTCCACAGCGCGGGGCTTTTGCGGATGGCGTCTCCAGCTTCTACAAAGACAGCGGACTGCGTGTACCAGATGTTGACGACGGGCGTGGCGATGACGTCCTGATCGCGATAAATCTGGCCGGCGAGAAGCTCGGGATCGAGACCGGATTTGAGGACCGATGTGGTCTTGGCGGAATTTCCTTCGCCAAGGATGTAGAGCAGCGGCAGGGAATCGAGAGTTTTGGGGCCTGTGCGCTGCGCCGTGGCAAGGCGCTTTTCCGCGTCGCGCAGCATTGTGTCCATGTCGGAGCCGCCCTGGATGTTCTTTGTGGCGGCGTCGCGTCGCTTTTCCCTGAAATGCATGACGAGGATAACGATGGCCGCTGCAGCGCCGAGGGCGATGAGCAGAATGCGCAGAATGAGCAGCGAGGTTCCCTGAATGCCGAGCAGCGGTCCGGAGAGCCAGGCGAGCACCACTGACAGGATGAAGATGATGGCAGAGATAAGAATCGGTAGCACGTCAGGCTCCTATTGCGCGGCCATTGTGGTGTTTTGAACCTGTGAGACGCCTGAGCTGAGGGCAAGTTCAAAGCCTCCGAAGGCTACGATGACCAGTCCGGCAAGAACGCAGGCAGTGATAAGCAACGTACGCGCCCAGGTGTCTGTTGTGCGGGCCGGACGTACATCAGGGCGCAGGATGGGAGGCGCAAGATGCGCGGCTCCGCGGATGCGCTGGATCTTGTCCTGGGCCTGGCGCAGCATCTGGTGCAGTTCGCCGCTGTCGCCGAGGGCGTAACGGCCGCGGTAGCCCATCTGCAGACAGAGACAATGCAGCTCAAGCGCGTCGGCAACTTCGGGCGAGTCCGGCGAACCGAGAAGCGTCTTGAGGTTGCGAAAGAAGGTTTCCCCAGCGAGATGGCCGCCGAAGAGCTCTTCCTGCAACGGGCGGCGGGCCCAGTCAGCAAAAGCAGGACTCTGAAGGTTGAGCACGCTCTCGTCCATGTAGGCGACGGCGGCAAAGACGCCCATTTGTACGGTCTCGCTGGAGTAGCCGAGGGAACGGGCCTCCTGCATGGCCGATTGCAGCGAATGGCGCATCTGTGCGCGGAAGCTCTCGGCATCCTGCACCTGCTGGCGCTGGAAACGCACGCGGGCGATAGCGGTGAGGACTTCCTGAAAACAAAGAGCGAGGCTGTTGGTGCGTGCGGTGTCCATCAGGATACCTCCACGATAACGGTGAGATCGAACTCGGGCTGGGAAATTTCTCCGGGGATGTAGATGCCGACGCTCTTGGTTTGCAGAATGTGCTCCCAGCACGGCCCGGTGGTGTCGATGGAGAAGTATTGCATGTCGGCCTCGGCGCGGATGGCGGTCGGTGGGACGGGCAGGTGCGTGAGCGTGAGGCCGGGGAGCGCGCGCTTGACCAGCTCGGGAACGAACTTTGACGAGCAGACCTTGATGAGCCGCGGAGCAAGCTTGAGAAGATCGGATTCACCGAGCGAGGAGCGGACGCCGAGGACCCAGCGGGCGCGGCGCAGGCAGCGCTCGTCCGTGACGTTGGCGGCGTACATGTAGGGCTCGACAGGTTTGAAGTCGAGCGTGACAGTGTTCGAGGGGACAACAATCTCAAGATGGCGGCGGATGTGCGCATCGAGCGCGCGGAAGGCCGGGCCGGGGTTGCGATGATCGTAAGAAGGAAGCTGGCGCGGGTCGGAGTCGAGCGCGAAGGTGCATAGCGCGCCAGCGAGACGCGAAAGCTCGATGAAGTACTCCTCCGGATGCGCGTGGCGCGTGGTGCTGAGGTGCTGCAGAGGCGGAATGGCGTTGTGCAGCGCATGCAGAAACCAGTAGTTAGCCACGTCAAGGGCGGCGGTTCCGGCTTCGAAGCGTCCGTGACGGCGCGCGCCGCGCGCGATAGTGGCGCTTTTTTCCCCGATGGTTTCGAGCAGGCGCTTCGAGAGCAGCATCAATGGCTCGCTTGCGCTCAGGCGCAGGCAGGCAGGGATGAAGTCTTCGTCGTAGATGAGGTGTCCCCGGCCGTCGCGCAGTACGTTGGCAATAGGGATGGAAAGCATGCCGGGTGTAAGCTCGGCTTCGGTAGCAAGGCGGATATTTTTCTGGCCGAGGTCGATCTCGCGCTCGTCCATGCCGTTGGTCTCATCGCGCAGAATGCGCTGCATACGCGAGAAGCGCGCGTCGCCGGAGGCTGAGGAAAGATCGGTGTCGAAACCGTTGTCGCGGCGGGACGGGACAGCGAGATAAAGGGGAAGAACGGCATCTGTCGAAGGGAAGACTTCGACCAGGTTGCGCGGCTGAGGCGCGGGATCGGAGTTGGGAATTTCGAAGGTGAGGCCGTCGGGGAAGATTCCCGAGGCGTGGAGCAGGACGGCGCTGCCGTTGCGGATGGCCTTCTGGTCCAGCTCGGCGTGGAGCAGCCCCCACGGCTCATGCCAGAGGCTGGCCGCGAGGAAGGCAATCGAGTCTTCAAAATAACGGCTCTGCGTCTGGAAATGGTGAGGGCCAAGATACATTCCCTCCGACCACACCACGCGCGACAGAAATTTCATAAGAACCGGACCATTTGGGCAAATAGCGTAGTTTTTGAACGGCTTGCAGACACAGGCAGCGGCCCGCGAACCGCCAGCGCGTCAGCCTCGCGTTGCGCCTGAATTTATCACCGCTGGACGTGTGTGATCGTAGGCTGGTTGTACTTTACTGTCAAGCAAATGCGATGTAGTCTGAGTTACCAGAAACCCAGCCATTCTTCAGAAACGCGGTGGCATTTTCATGGACCCGTCCAAGACTCCTTTCGATGATCCCGGATTTTCCGGCAAGGAAGAAGGCGCCCCCGCGAATCCTTCGAGCGCGACAGGAGTTTTCGGGACAGTGCCGGGCTCGCCCGCTGCAAAAGAGGAAGACGATCTTCTAAAGCAGCTGATGAGACAACCGGAGCCTGGAGGCGATGCGTCGATAAGTGCAGCCGCTCCGCAGCCTGTTCCGGCAGTGGTTCTCCCGGCTGCCCCAGTAACCCCCGCACCTGCACCCGAAGCTGCCGCGCCTGCGCCAGGAGAATTTACCAAGGTGCTGCAAGCGCTGAATATCCCATCTGCTGCATCACCTGCTTCCGCTGCATCCGTTTCCGCGGCTCCGAAGCAGGGAGGGGACCTGGCGAGCGTCTTCAAGCAGGTCTCGTTTGAAAACACTCCCGCACCTGAGGCACCTGTTCCAGCGGCTGCGCCTCAGGCAAGCGTGCCGGCTGGATCGCCTGGCGCGTTTACTCAGATGTTCAACACGCTCACGGCGAAAGCAGTTCAGGAGCCAATGACGCCGTTGACTGCTTCCCAGCCCGCGTCTGTGCCGGTTCCGCTGCAGCCAGCCGCTGCCGCACCTGTTTCCAAGCCGGGCGAGTTTACAAAAATGTTTCAGTCAATGAGCAGTGAGAGCCAGCCAACGCCGCCAGGCGCGCCGGTTCCGGCGCCGGCTGCTCCTCCGGCACAGCCCGGGTCGTTTACGGAGACGTTTTCGAGTCTGGGCCCGCCGAAACCTCCGCAGGATGATCCACTGAAGACGCAGCCGGTGATATCGGCATATACGCCGTCTGCTGCACCTCCGCCGCCATCGCCAGCGAGGCCAGGTTCATTTACGGATACATTTTCGACGCTGGGCCGGGCAGA
>JASHRS010000124.1 GCA_030037215.1 Silvibacterium sp.
TTGTTTTTGCGATGACATCGAGATGCAGGCTGGGGCTGACGACAAACTCAGCACCGGCTTCGATGGTGGCCGCAGCCTGTGCAGCGTCGGTCACGGTTCCTGAACCGAGCAGAAGGCTGGAGCCGTAGAGTTTTTTCAGTTTGTGGAGAAGATCGACAGCGTTGGGAACTGTCATGGTGACTTCGACGACTGTGACGCCACCGGCCATCATGGCGTCGACGAGAGCGTGTCCTTCATCAAGCGAACGCGCACGCAGGACGGGGATGAGCCCGACCTGTTCGAGTTTCTGTTTTGTTGATTCTGCTGTGTTCATTTTTTAGAAGCTTAATTTCTGCTTATTTTTTAACGTTCAATTCTTGCAGAGCTGCCCTTCATGACGCGCTCGATTTCGGCCTTTGTAGCCATGCTGGTGTCGCCGGGAGTGGTCATTGCGAGCGCGCCGTGCGCGACGCCGCAGCGGACTGCCCACTCGACGGGCTGGCCGGCGAGCAGGCCGTAGATAAGTCCGGAGGCAAAGGAGTCGCCGCCGCCGACGCGGTCGAGGATGTCGATTTCGCGCTGCGGGACGTGGATGATCTGGTCCTGATAGATGGCGATGGCTCCCCAGGCGTTGCGGCTGGCGGTGTGCGCGGTGCGGAGGGTGGTGGCGATCATGCGCAGGTTTGGGTATGCGGCGGCGACTTCGCGCAGCATCTTCTCGTAGCTGGCGGTGGGCAGCTCGTCGAAGCCCTCGCCGACGCCTTCGAGCGAAATGCCGAGCATGGCGGAGAAATCCTCTTCGTTGCCGAGGAGCAAGTCGACTTTGCGGACCAGTTCGCGGTTGACCTGCTGGGCTTTAGCCTTGCCGCCGATGCTCTTCCAAAGAGAGTCGCGGTAGTTGAGGTCAAAGGAGACGGGCGTACCGTATTTGCGGGCAGCGTCCATAGCATCGGCAGCGACTTCGGGCGTGGATTCAGAGAGTGCGGCGAAGATGCCTCCGGTGTGGAACCAGCGGGAGCCGTTCTGCGGGCCGAAGATGGCCTCCCAGTCGAAGTCACCGCGCTTGACCTGCGAAATGGCGGTATGACCTCGGTCGGAGCATCCGGCAGCTGCGCGCAGGCCGAAGCCGCGCTCGGTGAAATTGAGGCCGTTGCGGACAGTGCGTCCTACGCCATCGTAAGGGACCCAGCGGATGAGTGAAGTATCGACGCCGCCCTGGAGGATGAAGTCCTCGACGAGGCGTCCGACTGCGTTGTCGGCAAAGGCAGTAGCGATGGCGGTGCGGAGCCCGAAGCAGCGGTGCAGACCGCGCGCGACGTTGTATTCGCCTCCTCCTTCCCAAGCGGTGAAATGGCGGGTGGTGTGGATGCGGCCTTCGCCGGGATCGAGGCGCAGCATGACTTCGCCGAGGCTCAGGCTGTCCCAGCGGGTGTTGCCAATTTTATGAACAATTGGTTCCATTCTTGCGGTGTTTTCCTGCTACTGGTGATGGACGCGCGTCTGGACGCGCTTGATGAACATCGTAAATCACGGATTCAGCGATGTGCATGCAACGGTCTCGCGATGCGAGACCCCGACGCGGTTTAGAATCGGACGCCATGAGAATATTTCGCACGTTTCACTTCATCCTGCTTGTGACGGCGGCAGTGGTTTCAGTTGGTCTCACAGCCCCTTTGCATGCAGCAACACCAGAAGAGCAGGCAGTTCTTGCACCTGTGAAGGCCATGTTCGACGGCATGGCGAAGCGCGATGCGGCGGCGATCAAGGCTCCACTGCTGCCGGGCGGGACGATGGTGCTGATGCGCGACGGCAAGCCGGTTCAGATAACATTTGAGGATTTTGCAGCGAGAGTTGCGAAACCGGGAACGACGCAGATCGAAGAGCGCATTCATGATCCTCTGGTGCGGATTGATCATGATCTGGCGGTGGTGTGGGCTCCGTTTGACTTTATGGTGGACGGCAAGGTCGATCACTGCGGAACGGACTTGTTCAACCTTGTACGCGTGGATGGGAAGTGGTTGATTGCGGGGGTGGCGGATACGGGACGGAAGGATTGTTCCGTGAAGTAGACCGCGTGAGGGAAATCGTCAGGCTCAGGCCGGGTCGTTCGTCGCGTGCAAATATTTGATCAGCAGGACTTCGTTGCCGATCTCGTTGTAGATGAGCTCGTCGACGGTGCCAGAGGCAAGAAGAAGGCCGTATCCGCCGGCTCGAATTCCTGCTTTTTCCCGTTCCGCGATATGGGATGCAGGATCGTCGACGGGATTTGCGATTGCGGCATGGGTCAGCGACTCGCGACGGAAGCCGGCGCCAGGGTCGCGCAGATAGAAGCTCAGGGCTCTTGCGGTGCGAACAGCCCTGATCTCGACAACCTGCTCAGGGTTGAAGGCGGCTCCATGTTCCATCGCGTTCAGGAGAATCTCGCGGAGCGCCTGGATCATTTCGTCGCGTTCGTATTCGGGGAGCTGAGCGCTCAGCTCCTTTGCGAAGGTCAGCAGGCGCTCGGCCGTGACAAGACGGCAGTTGACGCGGAGGGAAACCCATCCGGGCTTGGCAGAGATCACCTGGATGTCGTCGTTCCATTGACTTTCGGAGGCCGCGCTGGAGGCGAGGCGGGCGATTTCGGCTGCATCAAAGGGCGGGGTAAAACAAGCAAAGACGCGTGCGCGCAGCGCCGCAATGACCTCAACCGGGGTGCTGTGACGCGCAAGGAGAATGCACTTGATTCCGGGGCGGATGCTACGCATCTCGGCCAGCAAAGCCAAATCCTCGTTAACGGCGGAGTTGCAACTGGTGATCACGACGCCGAACGAGCTGATGCGGAGGCGCTGCAGAGCGTCGGCGGGACCGGCGGCGTATTCCAGCGGAAGATCGGCGGTGGAAAGCGCTGTACCGATGTCGCCACTCAAGTCAGAGGGATCGCCGATGATGAGGACCCGGCTCATGGTGTCTCCTAAAAATTAACATTCTAGTGGAGATGCGGGAGTGTGGTTTTACCGTGTTCCTTGTCTATAATTTTCGCTGTGGATCACGGCTACGTCCAGGGAATTGCCAGCCGTACTGAAGGCTCCGAAAGGTTGATACTGCCGGGGATACCCGCTGCGTGGTATAACAGCCATTTTCGCTATGTCGGTCGCCATAAGGTCAGACCTTTGAAGGAAGCTGCATCGCAATCCATATACCCCGCGAGATAAGAGGCCCGAAGGGGAATTCAGATGCACAGGGAGCCTTCGCCCCCTTCAGGCCAAGGATTTTCAGCTACAGCCTATTTTGCTATTGACAGTCCTCTCATCGCGCAATAATAATCGCTCCGGTTTGATATATGGTCAGACCAGTTCATCACGGAGGCAACTCCCGTGGTCACTCCAATCGATAACCAAGATGAGGCCGGCAGCACTCCCGATCCAGGCCACAGCAAGACAGAAGGGAGAAGCGTATTCAGGAGGTCGTTAAAGAATTTATATGCTCGCGTTTGAAGAAATATTACGAAGAGAATTTTCCCGGACCACAGGCAGCCGTATTGCACGATGTGCGGCCTTGTTGCCGTTGACTATTGCACTCCTGCTAGCGGTAATGCCATCGGCAGCATGGGGCCAGTTGGGTGGATCGGGAACGATCCAGGGAACGGTCACAGATCCCTCTGGAGCAGTGATTCCGGACGCGAAAGTGACTGCGCGAAACCTGGCCACAGGCGCCGAAACGGTTCGTTCCAGCACAAGCAGCGGTCTCTATACAATCGCTCCCCTCGATGCCGGAAATTACACCGTGACGGTGGACGCAACCGGCTTTGAAACGCTGGTACGCGAAAATATTCACCTGGACGGACTTCAAGTGCTTGCGCTCGACCTGACGTTAAGGGTCGGATCGTCAAGCCAGACCGTGACCGTCAGCGGAGCCGCGCCTCTGCTTGAGACAGGCGACCCGACGCTGGGCGGCACGCTTGAAAACGAAGTTTATCAATCGCTCCCTCTTGAGATGGGCGGCGCAAACGGTATCAGCACCGATCAGCGCAGGGCTACCGATTCCGCATTGCTTTTGCCCGGCGTTACCAATAACGAAACCAAGAACAACGAATCCGATGAGCCGATGGTGATCAACGGCAATGCGAATGCCTCGACGATGTATATCGAGGGCGTTCCGTTCGAGTCCGCTTCGACCAGCGGCGATCCGCGCGACATCTGGACAGCGTTCTCGGTTGAGACGATCGATCAGTTTCAGGTCAAGACCACAGGCTATTCAGCTGAGTACCAGGGGCTTGGCGTTGTGAACTTTACCGTCAAGCAAGGCACCAACAAGTTCCACGGCGGGGTCTACGACATTTTCCGCAACACCGCATTGGACTCTGCGGGCTTCATTCCAGCCCAATACCCGGCTAACTATCCGGATTCCTCAAAGGCCAGCACATACTACAAACCGCCAGAACACATGAACGAATACGGCATATCACTCGGTGGTCCCATTTGGCGTAACAAGATCTTCTTCTTCGGCAACTACATGGGCTTCCGGTACTCTGCGCTGACCAAACCGCAAGCTCAAACGATACCTACTCAAGCGGAAATGTGTGGTGATTTTTCCGCGGCGGGCGTCAACATTTACGATCCGACCACGCAGGCAAACAACGGCACCGGCTACACACGCACCCAGTTCAGCGGTCCAAGCTATACCAGCGCGGGCTGCGGCACCGGTCCGGTCACAGCGAACGTTATTCCGCAGAACGAGATTTCGCCCACCGCCCAGTATCTTCAGAAGTTCTGGCAGGGAGTTCCTTACCTCAACAGCAATCTCACCAACAATTACCTGGGTGCTTATAACTATGGCCTGAACAACTGGTCGACGACAGGCCGATTCGACTTCGATCTATCCGACTCGCATAAGGTGTCCGTGATCCTGGCAGCGGGCCGCCAAGGCCTCGTCGGTGCTGCGGGCTCTCAGACAACCAACGTCGGTCCGTTACCTTATCTGTATGCGAAGACTTATTCTCCGGTTACCCGGGTTGCGATCTTCCAGGACACGTACGTGATCAACCAGGACCTGGTAAACCAATTCAAGTATGGAGCAGGACAATATCACTCGCCCGACCAGAATCCCACCTATGGGGTCGCTGATTTCGCGGCAACTGCCGCCGGCATCACGGGACTTCCTAATGGACAGGCTTCTGGCAGCTTTCCATATGAAAAGTTCTCCGGGACGAACGCCCCAGCACCATGGGGACCCCAGACCGGGTATGTGGGCAATACTGATACTTACACCATGCTGGATAACCTGCAGTGGGTCCACAATAGCCACACACTTACTTTCGGTGGCCAGTACGAGTGGCTCGGCTACAACTACCTTTACGCGGACGGTGGGACTACCCTGACCACGCTGAATTTCGGCGTGAATGAAACCGCGGAGGTTAGTGGCGCTTCGGCGGCAGTCAAGAGCGGTACAGGCTTGCCCTATGCCAGCTATCTGATAGGAGCGGTCGATTCGGGAAGCTACACCGAGTACGCGCCTATCGCTCAGGAAACAGGCTCCAGGTATCATCCCTTCGCGTTTTACGTGAACGATGACTATAGGGTGACCGGTAGACTGACAGTGAACGCAGGGCTGCGTTGGGATGTGATGCCGCCCATACGCGAGGCAGAGAACCGCTTCTCGTTCCTGAATCCGTCAGCTACCAATCCCATTACAGGCTCGCCGGGTACGTTGGAGTTTGCCGGCTACGGACCTGACAGTTGCGGCTGCAAAACTCCCATGACAACGTATTTCAAGAACTGGGGTCCGCGGCTGGGCTTGGAGTATGCGCTCGGAAATAAGACTGTCATCCGTGCTTCCTATGGCCTCTACTATGCTAAGGGCGGAGGCACATCCGGTAGCGCAACCGCGCTGCCTTCCACCACCATGGAATTGGGCTTCGCCTCGGCACCGAACCCGGTGTCGCCTGGCGACTCGCTTCCTGCCTTCTATCTGAACAACAGCTCATATTTCACGAACGCCGGTCTTGCCAATACGGCTTTTGGAGCCAGCACCGTTGCTGCGCCGCCAATCTACAATCCCGGCTACGCGACTTATTACTCCAGCGCGGCGAAAGCACCCTATAAGGTTTCTTCCACGGTGGCCTATCTCGACCCCACATACGGAGGGCGCACTCCATCGTTTGGGGGATGGTCTGCCGGCTTCCAGCGCCAGATCACCAACAACATGACCGCGACGGTGAGCTATGTAGGCAACCAGGGGCACTTCCTGCTTCCTACGGGAGCAGCGCGCGGCTACTGGAGCAACCAGCTGGATCCGAGATATCTTGCTTTGGGGAGCGCAGTTCTGGGTGCGACCGCTAAGGACTCCAACATGCCTTCCGGCGCCTTGCCGTATCCGACCTTCAACAACAAGGTCAGCCAGGCGCTTTTGCCGTTCCCGCAGTACAGCGGTGTAACCGATCAGGTTGGCTCGGTTGGCAACTCAAACTATAACGCGCTACAGCTTTCCATCGTGCAACGCGCCAGCCGTGGCCTCACATTCTTCCTGAACTACACCTACAGCAAGACGATTGACGACCTCGGCACCTTCCGCACAGGCTATGCGATCCCCGCGGGCGCCCTCGCCAACGCCTCGCAGTCCTTTGCTATCGACCGCATCGAGCGGTCGCGCAGCACCGTTGATCAACCGCAGAATCTCGTCGCCGCAAGCACGTATGACCTTCCGTTTGGCGAAGGACATATTGGCAACGGCAACGCCTTTGTGCGGGTCCTCGCCGGCGGATGGCGTCTCTCCGACATCTTCAGCATTTACGCTGGCGACCCGCTGGCAATCACCCAGGGCTCCTGCACCGCTCCCGGGCAGGGCACCTGCATGCCGACTTACGCCCCTGGCTTTACCGGCCCGGCGCGACAGAATGGAGGATGGGGCCACGGCGCAACCAGAACAACTTTGGCGTCCACCCAGTACATCAACCCGGATGCTTTCACGACGACCGGGTATGAGCTCGGCGATACGGCCCGTACAGCTCCCTATGGCTTGCGCGGTCCCGGCAACTACAACATCGACGCTTCTCTGCGGAGGACTTTCGATCTCTGGAAGAGCGAGAACGTAAAGTTCATCTTTGAGGCGAGCGTCTTCAACGCAGTCAATCACGTCTGGTTCGGCAGCGCCGCCACCACTGCGGACGGCTCGATCGGTTCCTCCTTCACAACCAACACTGCACCCTCCAGTCTGGGCGTTGTCGCTGGCCAGGCAAACAATCCGCGCCAGTGGCAGTTTGCAGGGCACATCAACTTTTAGTTTCATTGTGCGCCCTGGCCTCCGAGAGATGCCGTGGAAGTTCACGGCATCTCTTTTTTGTTGATGTTTGCTGTGCGGCGCGACCCGGCTGCGGCCGCAGCCTGCCGTAACCCGATAAGTCCCGATTCGGTGCCGAAGAAAGTAAGTTACTGTCCGATCTGTTTTGCCGAGTGCTATAAAGTTGCGAGATTTCTTTTCACTCTAGCGGTCGTTTGGAAGGCATGCCATGAAGTTGCTGACGAAGTTCAATCTGATTCTGGTGGCCATCTTTGCTGTGAGCGGGGTGCTTATTGCCCAGATGTCTTACAGCTTTCTCATAGGAAATGCACGGCGGGAAGTTATGGAGCAGGCCAAGCTGATGATGGCTGGAGCCACATCCGTCCGCAACTACACGGCCGATGATCTTTCTCCACTTTTGCAACAGCTCCCGCGTCACCGGGTCCACTTTCTCGCAGAAACCATTCCTTTTTATGCGGCAACGACAACTTTCAACAATATTCGCAAATCTTATCCGGACTATGCGTATAAGGAAGCTGCGCTGAACCCTACGAACCCTGAAGACCGGGCCTCTGACTGGGAAGCCGACATTATCGATTACCTGCGCGACCATCCTGACGAGACAGAGAAAACGGGTGAGCGTGACACCGCAGATGGGCCCGATCTGTATCTAGCCCGGCCGATTGTCGCAGGGCAGGAATGCATGGAGTGCCACAGTCTTCCGACGGCAGCGCCACCTGCACTGCGCGCAGTATATGGCACTGCCAACGGCTTTGGGTGGAAGAAGGGCGAGATTGTCGGCGCGCAGATTATTTCCGTTCCACTCGCGGTTCCGGTAGCGATTGCGAACCACGCGTACCACAGGCTATTACTTTTTCTGATTGTTACGATGATTGCCACGATTCTGGCGCTTGATGCGGGAGTTTATTTCTTCGTTATCCGCCCGCTGAAGCTTGTCTCCAGTACAGCCGACCGCGTCAGCCGAGGGGAAAAAGATGTTCCGCCGATTCAGGTAAAAGGCAAAGATGAAATCGCGACCGTCGCCTCATCGTTTAATCGCATGCAGGTGAGTCTGGCAAAGGCATTCAAGATGCTTGATGAGAGATAGCTGGTTACAGAAAACTACTTAAAGTCGGCAGGTCTTGAGGAATCTTGTCCGTTCCGCTTCGGTTTCGATTTCCTGCGAAGCCTTTCGACACAGGTCTTCGACCGATGAGCATCGTTTTGCCGCCTGTTTTACGATGACCTCGGCAATCGGCCCGATATAAGTTGCCAGCGCTTTGCTGATGCGCTCCAGCGTCTGCGGCTCGATTGCCGAAGCTGCTGCGCTTTCTGTGGAAACAGCGGGCGGCAAATCGGCAGTTTTCGAGACAGCCGCTTCCATATAAGGGCGAAGAGCGCGGATCAGCACCTGCACATCGGACTTCCAGCGAGCGTGGGTAAGCTCGACCGCGTTTCTGTAGGGCAGCTCTTTCAGGTCATCGGGCAGTTCTTCGGGGAGAGGCATCCTGGCACCCCGCACCAGCACGGGAATCACGGGAATATCACGCCGGAGGGCTGAAGCCAGTTCGATCCGGACAAAGTCGTTAGGATCATCCAGGCGCCTCGACCCCATCGCACCGGTCGATTGCAGCCAGTCCCGGCCGATCATGGCGAGCAGAACGGTGCAACTGGTTACGCTCTGGTCGATGACTTTTCTGAAATCGCGCCCCAGCTCAATCCCTGCTACGTCCATGAACACAGAGTTTTCGCTGAAATGGGCGGTCAGGTCATCGAAGAGCCGGCCAGCTTCGCCCTCTGAATCACTTCTTCGATAATTAATAAAGACAGAACTCAGGGCAGGCCCTCCAAAGCAAGCAGCGGGGAAAGAGAATCCGTGTCGATCCCTGAAAGGTTCAGGAGTCGAGTGTACTCCGTAGATGATTCGGATTCAATCAGTTGCGCATGAGCGGAACATAAAGGGAAAACAGCGGGCCTGACAAAAAATGCAGGATTCGATGGTGGTCGCTGTAGGACTCGAACCTACGACCTCCTGCGTGTGAAGCAGGCGCTCTAACCAACTGAGCTAAGCGACCGGGCGGGACTTTCTCAGAGTATCATTCCCGTTCCGGAGCCGCCAGCCTCGGTTGGGGATGCTTGAAGGGCCAGTCCGCAGCCTTTTCCGGTGATTCGCAGATACCTTACAGATACAATC
>JASHRS010000015.1 GCA_030037215.1 Silvibacterium sp.
ATTTTTTTGGTCCACCCCGGCATTTCCTTTGGTGTATGATTTTGTCGCCTGCCAGTGCACAACTCTTTTTCCCGCCCAACTGGTCTCCCCCGTGAGAGGTGTCCTCATGCCATTGGAAACAGGGACACGTGTCGGCGACTATGAAATCCTTTCCGTGCTTGGCGCAGGAGGGATGGGACAGGTCTACAGCGCCCGGAACATCATCTCCGGACGCATTGAGGCGATGAAGATCCTGCTGCCGGACTTCGCCGCCGAGCCTGATCTCGCCGCACGTTTTACAGCAGAAATTCGCATCCTGGCCGGTCTCGACCATCCGAATATCGCCCAGTTGCGCACCGCCTTCGAGTTCCAGAACCAGCTCGTAATGATCATGGAGTTCGTCGAAGGAGTCACACTCGAAAAGCGCGCCACTGGGGCTCCTATTCCGTTGAGCGAGATCCTGAATTATTCCCAGCAGGTGCTGTCTGCATTGAGCTACGCGCACAGCAAGGGCATAACGCACCGCGATATCAAGCCGGCCAACATCATGATCACGTCGCACGGCCTGGTCAAGTTGATGGATTTCGGCATAGCCAAGTCTTCGACCGATCTGCAGCTTACGCGACCCGGCACAACGATGGGCTCTGTTTACTACATGTCGCCGGAGCAGGTGCGCGGAGGAACGGTCGATGCGCGTTCTGACATCTACTCCTTCGGCGTCACCCTGTATGAAATGCTGACCGGACGCCGCCCCTTCCAGGCAGATACGGCCTATACCGTCCTGAATGCACAGTTGAACGAAGCGCCGGAGCCGCCGTCCCAGGTCAATCCATCGATCCCAGCGGAACTCAACAACATCGTCCTCCGTGCAATGGTGAAATCCCCTGAAGGACGCTTCCAGACCGCGGAGGAATTTCGCACGGCACTGCGCGGCCTGAAAGAATCGTCAGCGGAGACCAGGGCTGCTCAGCCTGTCCCTGTGCCGGTATCAGCCACGCCGAAGGCAGCCGCGCAACCATCGAAGGGTCATCGCGGCTTGTGGCTTGGCCTGGGAGCTGCCGCCGCAATCGTGGCAATGATTCTGGCTGCTACATTGCTGCCACGCATGCTCTCCACACATGCGGGTCAGAAGCCGGCCATTCCGGCGGCAACGGACAATGCCCCGGCTGCACAGCCGTCATCCAATGCAAATACCATACAACCCCCACAGCCGAGCTCCGATCAGCCCGCAGCCAATCCGCTCGCCACGACTGCGCCAGGCTCAACGGCGGGAAGCACTCCAGCAGTGGCACAGCAACCTCCCGTATCCCCACACGCTGCGCACTCGGGTGCAGCGCCGCAGCCCACTACCGCAACTGCCGCGCCTCAGCCGCCTCCCGGACCATCGCCACAGGAGATTGCCCAGGCTCGCGAGCGAATGATCCAACTTGGCGCGCAGGCAGATGCTGCGCGCGACGGTATTCAGCAGGTTCGCAACCAGCAACAGGCTCAGGGACTTGACCTGCGCGGCGACATCCTCGCGTCTATGAATCGCATGAACGCATATCTGAATGAAGCCAACGCCGCACTCAGCCAGAATGACCTGCAGACCGCCAACAACAACATGGACCGCGCCGAAAAAGAACTCGCAACGCTCAATACTTTCTTAGGCCGGTAGGAGAAACTCCGATGCGCAAAATCTCTCTCGCCCTTCTTTCCCTTTGCTTCACTGCGCCGCTCATTGCCCAGCAGGCTGCGCCGGCTCCTACGCCGTCAGCAGCGCCGGCGGTGCGGCATCGCGTCGCAGTGCTCGACTTTGGATATGCAACCGTAATGACATCCTCGCAGGCCGTCTTCGGCACGAACGTCGATATTGGAAAAGGGATCTCCGACATGCTGATCGACAGGCTGCTCAACGACGGCACCTACCGCGTGATTGAACGCAACGCCATCGACAAGATCATCAACGAGCAGAACTTCTCGAACAGCAACCGCGCCGACCCGTCTACCGCCGCCAAAATCGGCCACATCCTCGGCGTGGACGCGGTCATTACCGGTGACATCACACAATTCGGCCGTGACGATCAGAACAAAAACTACGGCGGCGCTGCCGTCGGGGCATGGACCCACGGCGCCTTCGGCGGCGTAGGCAAACACGAATCCAAAGCAGTCGTCGGCATTACTGTGCGCATGATCGATGCGAGCACGGGAGAAATTCTTGCCTCCGTCTCCGGTAAAGGAGAGTCCTCAAGAAGCGGAACAAGCCTGCTGGGCGGTGGATATGGCGGCGGATCAGGCGCGGCAGGTGGCGTCGATATGACTAGCAGCAACTTCGCCCAGACCATCATCGGCGAAGCCACCACTGCCGCGGTCGATCAGGTTGCGCAAGGACTGGATACCAAAAGTGGGAATCTGCCCACCGCGCCTCCACCGCCGGCAGTCGTTGTGAATGGTCTGATTGCTGACGCGTCCACGTCGGACATTATCATCAATGTAGGTAGTCAGGCTGGCGTGAAAGTCGGCGACAAGCTCGCGGTCACCCGTGTCGTACGCGTCGTGAAAGACCCTGCTACGGGCAAGCCGCTGCGCTCGATCGAAAATCAGATCGGACAGCTTACCATCACAAGCGTGGATACCACATCAGCAGTGGGCAGTTTCAGCGGCTCCGGGGCTCCCAAAGTTGGAGACACAGTCAAGACGCCTTGAACGGAGTGTCAATCATCTCTCAATCATCTGGCCGCCCTGCGAGTCAATCAGTTGGCTCTCTTCGATAGGAGGAGAATCAGCCACGCGCTCGATAAACATTTTCAGCACTTCTTCCCCGGTTCCGGAGATATATTCTCCGGGTTTTGCTCCGCTTTTCTGCCAGGCGAGAAGAAATATCAATGGTATCCAGCCTCGATGGTCCTGCTCAATCTCCTGTCCAAACGCGTATAGAGCCCGCGACAGCTTGATCGGCAACCGCACTCCTCCAACCTGATTCTCCGATGGATCGTTGCAAAGCACAGGCGGTGAGGTTACTAGATATTCGCGGCAGCTTAACGGCCGAATCGGGTGAATACTGCAACTTTCATTTTCGAGAAACGGGCATGCCACATGGGCGTGGAAGTAATCGATCGCAAGCTGAGTGGTCAATTCGCGATCCTTCATCCAGCGCTCATCGAGAATTTTTTCGATCACACCAGCATCGCGAAGCGCCAGCAAGGCCTTATGAAACCTCGCTTCCAGCGATGCGCGGTGTTCCGCAGGCAGGGTATCCATCCATCCGGCAAGCGCTTCAGCTTCAAACAGGCTTACCGGCACCATTTGTCTGCAGCATGCGCCACAACCTGCTCTGCACGAAATGGGAGTGCCCGCCTGCTCGGCCTCGTCGGCCACTCTGGCGACTATTGCGTTCTCGATGTTTTGAATGATGGGCAAAAGCTGTGTGAGCGTCGTGCGTCCCACAGGAAGATTCGCCATGGCATTGAGGGTGCCGCCACCGATGGGCAGCGCGAAGGTGACCTTCACTGACTTGGACGTTGCAGGTGCCGAATCATCAGGCACAGCGTTCTCCTAAGAGCTAATCGGCAGGAATGCTAATTCTAGCGGGCCGATGCAACCCTGGAAAGGGTGTGCGAAAACGGCACACTTAGTTTCTCCGCGTCATAATTAGGAAGCGGCTGATAACAATGGCCTCCGGAATTTGCTGGCGACAGTATGCAAATCATGGTACCGTGCAAGGTGTGTGTCAGCGATCGTCAGCCGATGCACTCGTATGATTTGAGTGGCTTTCGGAGAATGCCTCCATCGATTGGATCGTTGACTGCCTGACCCGCCTGGCGAATTACCGTGGACACAACCGAAGTAAAAAAAATAGGCAAGTACGAAGTCACGGGCATCCTGGGCCGCGGCGGCATGGGCGTTGTTTATCGCGCTGAAGACAAGCGAATCGGCCGGCTGGTCGCTATAAAGACACTCACCGAAGGTTACTCAGGACAACCGGAGATGCTGGAGCGCTTCTATCGCGAGGCGCAAGCCGGGATCCTCCAGCATCCGAACATCGTTATCGTTTATGACCTGGGTGACCAGGATGGCGTGCCTTTCATTGTCATGGAGCACGTCACCGGTGAGCCGCTCGACAAAATCATCTCCTCGGGACGAGCGCTCCCGCTCATGGACAGGTTGAGCATCATTGAGCAAGTGTGTGCGGCCTTAGGCTATGCACATCAACGGGGGGTTGTCCACCGCGACATCAAACCGGCAAACGTTATCGTCCAGCCTGATGGCCACGCTAAGATCGTAGATTTCGGTATCGCACGTGTGCAGCATTCCGGGGCCGAATCCGGGCTTACCCGTACAGGGAACGTGATCGGCACGGTTCACTACATCGCTCCGGAACGGCTGAAGGGCCAGCCCTTCGACGGGCGCTCCGACATATTTTCCACCGGCGTCATGCTCTACTTCCTGCTTACGGGACGGCTGCCTTTTGAAGGCGAAGACCTTGCTGTCCTGCAAAAGCTGGTCAATGAGCCGCATCCTCCGCTCAGTACTTACATCTCAAACTATCCGCCAACTCTTGATGTAATCATCGACCGAGCCCTAGCCAAAGACCCAGAGCACCGCTACGCCACGGCCGAGGATTTTGCCGTCGACCTGCGCGCCGTTAGTGAGGAGCTGAAGAAAGGCAGAGTTTCAGAGCTTTTCAATGACGCAGAGCGCTTGACTACAGAGCAGGAATTCGGACGGGCGCGCGAAGTCCTTCTGCAACTTGTCAAGATCGATGCGCAGCACACTGGTGCCAAGCAACTACTCGGCATCGTGCAGCAAAACCTAGCCCGGCTGCAGCGTGCGGAACAGGTTCGCCATCTTGTTTCGGAAGCTGAAGAGGCACTGGCTTCCGCTCGCTATCCAGAAGCCCTGGCTTCACTTGAACAGGCGGTGAAGCTGGATCCAGACAATGCCGAAGTGAAGGCAAAACTCGAGACGGCCCGCGAAAAGAAGCGGCGCTATGACGAGATCGGCAGTCTCATGTCTCAGGCGGAGGCGACTCGCAACCGCGGCGACTTGACTGGAGCCATGAAGGTGCTGGAAAAAGCTCTTCAGATCGACCAGGAAAACACCAAGCTGCGCGCACTTTATGTAGAGTTCACAAAACAGGCCAAGCTTGCCGCGCAGCAGGAGCAGATTCGCGGACTGCTTGGTAATGCGCGGCAGGAAATCTCTTCCCGCCATTTCACCGCCGCCATTGAAATTCTTCGCGAGGTCAGCAAGCTCGACCCTTCCCTACCTGAAATCGAAAGCCTGTTGCAGACAGCAGTCAGCGGTCAGGAGCAGGAACGCCGACGCAAGCTTCTAGAGCAGGTTCAAGCACAGATTGAAAATTGCTTACTGACAGATGATTATGACCGTGCTACGGAGTTGGTGAACCGTGCGGTTGAGCAGTTGCCGACTGAAGCATCGCTTGTTCAGCTCAAGACACGCATAGCCAGCCAGGCGCGCCAGTTCCGGGTGAAGCAGCTGATTGATACCACTGCTTCCAAAGCACAGGAGATGTTCTCGCGCTCTCCGCACGAGGCGCTGCAGATCGTACAGCGTGCCCTTCAGGAGCTCCCTGGTGAAGAACGACTGTTGACACTTGAGGACTCGCTCAGGCAGCGCCTGAGAACACTCGAAACCGAGGAAGTCCGCCGGCGGTATCTGCGCGAAGCACAGGATGCGATTGACCGCAGAGAGTTCGAGGCTGCAATTAGCGTACTCGAGGCTTATCAGCTTGAGTTCCGAGATTCAGCCGACGTCAATGAGTTGCTCGAGTTCGCCAGGAACGAACTGGCACAGCAGCAGCGGCGCGACCGAATTGCTGCTTGCGTGGAACAGGCGAAGTCCTTGATGCAGCAGGAGCGTCTTGCGGATGCAATCAACCTTCTCGATCCAGTCTGCGCAGAGACCAAGGATGCAGTTCTCTCCCGGCTATTGGAAGAGGTTCGCGGACAGCAGACCGAGTCGGCGCGTAAGCTCGATCTGCTTTCAAACCGGGTCGCCAAGCTTCGGGAACGCGGGCAGATAGAAGAAGCGATTGGTCTGTTGCAGAACCTGCCCGCAGCGACTGGAGAAGGTGCTCCGTTGCATGGGTTGTTAACTGGACTCCGCACCGATCTGACCCGGAAGCAGGCGCTTGCGAATGCAGTTACGGCAGCCCAAAGCGCGCTTGAGAAGAAGGATTTTCACGGCGGTCTTGAATCGTTGCAGAGCATACAGCGGGCGTATGGCGAGTCCAAAGAACTAACACGCGCCATCGCCGACTTTGAAGACAAGCGGGCTGCGATTGCGAATGAGACCGTCAGCAAGTCGGTGGAAGCGGCGCGTGCAGCGCTTCTCAACAATGATGCAGTAGCTGCCATGAACGAACTCCGCGCCAGTGCGGAGATGGTGGATTTCGCGGGAACGGCACAGCAGGGGGATTGGCGCCGCCTCAAGACGGAAGCAGCCAAACCTGTCCGCAAGGCCACGGGATCGGTAGCCGCCGCCGAATCCTTCGAGATCGCTGAAGCGCCTCCAGAGCGGTCGCGCAAATCGATGATCACTGCGTTGATCGCTGTGGCGGTGGTGCTCATCTTGGCACTAAATGCCGGCCTTTGGTGGTACAGCCACAAATCCAAAGCGCGAGTGGCGGTCAATGCTCCGGCCCGCGAAACAGCGACGCCGGCTTCGGCTCCCATTCCAGCTGCGCCGACTGGAACTCTGTTGCTCAAGACAAATGTCGACGGGGCTGAGGTCTTTGTCGATGGCCCTATTAAAGGATTCACGCAGAGCGACGGTTCTCTGACATTGCCGCTCGATCCAGGAACACATTCTGTCCGATTGGTGAAACCCGGATACGATGAACTTCCGCCGTCAACTATAACAATTGCCGTAAATAAACAGGAGCTTCTCAACCTTACGTTGGCCGAATCGAAGACCGCTGCCCCCGTTGCGGAAACACAAGCTTTCCTTACCATCAACTCGTTGCCCGGAGCCTCAATTCTTATCAATAACAATCCACAGGGTAGGACTGATGACCACGGTAGCCTGATAGTCCCCGTTAAACCAGGGAGGCTTTCGCTACAGGTAAGCATGAGTGGCTACCAGCCGTTCAGCCAAAGTATTGAAGTCAAAGCCGGAGACCGGCGTTCCGTTGCCGCGATGCTGACTCCTATTCCTGCACCAATCAAATCTGCAGCACCACCGCCTCCGCAGCCGGTACAGATCGTCTCGTTCTCTGCAGCAGACTCACAGATTGAGCAGGGGCAATCGACTACTTTGAAATGGCAGACGGCAAACGCGTCGGACGTGTCGATTGATAATGGGATTGGTCAGCAAGACACAAATGGACAAACCACCGTCCGGCCATTGGCTACAACCACTTACACCCTTACCGCTAAAGGCGATGGTGGAATCCAGCAGCGGCAGATCAATATCGTTGTCGAAGCAAAAGCAATCCAACCGCCACCGACACCTGCACCCGCACCAGCTCCGGTCGTGGACGAAGCGGCCTTACTGCGGACCGTGATGAGCAACTTTGAGGCGGCCTACAACGCGCACGATGTAGCCAAGATGCAAACGATATGGACCGGGATGAGTCCGCAAGATGCACGAAAATATGAAGACTTCTTCAAGGGCTTTTCTACTGTCACAATCAAAGAAAACTGCCCCTCGTCTTCCCTGAACATCTCCGGAGACTCAGCGGAATGGTCCTGCACTGAAATGACCTCAGTCAAGGGAAATACTTCGGTTCAAAAAATGCGCTTCTCCTTCAGCAAGAGAAATGGAGAATGGACAATCGCCACACGGCGATGAGGCGATCCTAAATTACGCATTGCCGCAAACGTTCAACCAGTTACGCTTTACCAACTACGGTAATTCGCCGTAAAGCAAGCGCGGAATCTCTTCGGACTCGTCCTTTTAGAACTTGTAAGAGATGCCTACGAGTGGTGCAGGCCGGCTCCGCATACCATTATTGTTCAGCTGAACGAGCACGTTTCCAGAAAGCACAAGATTCCGGAACGGTCTCCATTTCAGCCCAGCGCTGAAATCGTTGATCGTATAGCCGGCGTTGGACGTAGTCACGGTCGGTAAATTGACGGTAGCGGGCGTTGGCGGGTTTGTCAGGGGCACAGGCAGGGGTGTAGTTCCAGCAACGAGTTTTGGCGCATTGAGGTATTGGCTTCCGAGCAAATCGCCCGCAACCGTGACAGATTTCAACATAGCCCAGTCCGCTCCGACATCGTATTGCACACCACCCGGCAGCGCGGTGTTGTTGTTCAATATGGTCGAGGTATTCCACTGATAGCCGATCTTCGCGTGGGGTGAGACCTTCCAGAGATACGAGGCGACAAGGAACGGGTTGAGTCCCCATGCGCCTGACCCGAGGTAGTTCAACGTATCACCCGTAGGTGTACGCAGGTTCATTCCGGCAGCAAAGGTTGCATGCTCGCCGCGCCACAGCACGTCCTTCCCATTGAATGTAATGTCGCCGATACCGCTCGCTGTGCCAGGAACATACGTTGATGGGATGCTGTAGGGACCAATAACCAGGACATTGTCGGCATTGAGAAGGTATCCCTGGGTGTTGTAGGTCTCTGCCCCAATCGAAACCCTCTCGATTGGGAGAATCATCGAAAAGTCGATCTTATCGGTTATGCCAAAGGTCCCAATAGCAATATATTGATTGACTTTGAAGTCGATTTTGCTGGATCCCGAAATGTATGACTGGCTGAGCACAGTTTTCCCGTCTGCAGCGTAACTCGTAGCTTCATACGTAAAAGGTACATTTTTCAAAGGAATGCCATCGACATCGGTGAAGACGAACTGGCTTGCACTAAAACCCAGAAAGAGCTTGTGCCTGCCAATGGTCTGCGCGCGATCGGTGAGAATCGGACCAAGATTGCTATATGTTTCCGGTACCCCGGATCTGTAGATCACGACAACGCCCGACGATGAGGTTGCCACGGGGAGCTGACTCACCTGTGTGGCAATTGAAGAATTGATCGCAGTTGCGTTCTTCTGCACTTCGGCTGAGCTCGAACTGGAGCCAATCGTGCTGAAGACGCCGGTTGAAAACGGAATCTGGCAGACGAGCTTGGTCGCATCTGCGCTTCCCGCAGCGCAATTAATCTGTCCCATAGCGCCCGCACTCGATACACAGGCGAACAATAACAAATACAGAGTACGTTTTATCATCTGTAATTCCTCGATAAAACCAAATTTCACTGCTCTTCCTGACCCGCTGCCTTCTCTCAACAGGTTCATTTTTAGCGTGTCACAGCCAGATTAATAACTGCTTCGTAGGTGTTGTTGTCGGTTCCGGTACCTTGCACCAGGAGGTAGTACTGCCCAACCGGTGTTGTGTTTAACGTGGAGTTGTTCGTCCGCGTGAACGAGCCGCCTCCGCATCCAATACCCTGCAACACGGTAATAAGAACAAAGGCGATTGCCAGGTAACGGAGGAATATCTTCCGTGACGATTTACCGCCCGGCATGAATCCAAGCAGAATCAGAACCGGAATACCCAGGAAGCCCGCAATGACGATGCTCCCTCCTATGCCTTTTTCGTCAAGCTTTGCGGTAGTTGTTCCGTTTGTGTTGATCGTTACCGTTACGGTAGCTGTCTGCATTGAAGTTGAAGAAGCAACCGAACTCGGGTTGAACTGAGTGCAGGTCAGGAAGAGGCTGCTGGCCGGTAATGTAGAGGTGAGGGTTGGTCCTCCGGCTGTGGGGCATTTGAAGTTCGACAGCCCTACTCCTGCCGGCAACTGGAAGGTGACAGACGCTGTACCACTTGTACCGGAAGTGATAGCTACTGCTGCCGATTGCGACCGGTAGATGATGTTGACGGCGAAGGATTGCGTGGTCGCGATCAGGCCGGTCTTGGAGTCGACGCCCGTCACCGTGACTTGGTAGAGCCCAGGACTGGGAGGAGACGCCGAGCCGCTGCCAGCATCGATGGTTATTGGTACTGGCCCTCCACCGGACGAGGTAATCGGGAGCGTTGCGCCGGGTGTACATGCTGGCGGAACAGCGCCAGAGGGAGCCGTGATAGGTGCAGCAGTGCAAGCAAGGGTTACGCTACCCGTGAATCCGAGCAGGGACTGGGCGGTTACAGTGATGGCCTGAGGAGAAAATGGATCCGTGGCGTTCGTAAATCCCTGGGTTATCGTTATCGGACCCGTTACCGAAGCAATAAGCGAGTAACCCTGAACCGCCTGAGTCAGCGGGGTGCTGGTGCTGCCGCTGAAGTTCGGGTCATTGGAATAACTGGCTGCAACCGTATGCTGCCCGCTGCTCTGGAATACTGTCGTGCAGGTCGCCACGCCACTGGAACTGGAAACTGTCCAGGTAGCAGAGCTGCAAGATAACGGGTTGTTGTTGTCAGTAAAGGTGACTGTGGCGCTGCTTGAGAGCGGAACCGATCCGGAATTGGCAGGTGTTACGGTCGCCGTTAAGACTACCTGATCGTTATATCCCTTGATGTTCGATATGATCGACGGATTCAGGGATGAGGTGATCACAGTCGAAGTCCCAGCGGGTTTAACTGTCTGCGTGAGGCTGCTGCTATTGCCGCTGTAGTTTGAACTCCCTGAATAGGTGGCGAGAATTGTATGCGGCGATGAGCTTGCCAGCAGTGACGAGGTTGAGCATGTAGCCTCATAGAGGCCGTTTACTAACGCCACTTGCGCTGCAGAGCATAGAGAGCTGCCGTTGTCCTCGAATGTCACAGTTCCCATAACAATTGCTGCCGTTCCCGGGAATGGTGGTGAAATCGGCGCCGCTCCGCTGTACGGCGTGATCTTGGCAGTGAAGGTTACCGAACCGTTCACGCTCGAGGTGTTACTCGAAGACGATGAAGCCACTGAAACGCTGGTGGCAGCTTGATTCACCGTCAACATGAAGCTTGCCGTCGCCATCACCTGGTTCGCGTCGGTGACTGTTACCGTGTAGCTGGTAACCGTGCTCACCGATGTATCGCTGCCCGTAACGGCGCCAGTGGACGAGTTCAGATTGAGCCCTGTCGGCAGGCTCGGAGAAATGCTGTACGCTAATGGCGCTGTGCCGCCGGATCCTGTTACAGGGGTGAAGGACGCGGCCTGATTAACCGTAAGTGTCACAGGGGTGGTTGCCGTCGCCGCCACTGCACTGTTCACCGTGAGTGAGAAGCTGGCAGATGCTGCCGCGCTGTTGGCGTCAGTGACCGTCACCGTATAACTCGTCGCCGCGCTGGAAGCTGTGGGCGTACCAGTGATGAGACCGGTGGTTGAGCTTATGCTCAGGCCCGAAGGCAGAGCCGGAGCGATGCTGTAGACCAACGGTGCAGTTCCGCCTGAACCTGTTACAGGCGTAAAGGACGCAGCAGCCTGGCTCACGGTGAGAGAGGTCGAGGCTATGGCCCGAGTCGCGGTGACTGCACTGTTCACCGTCAGTGTGAAGCTTGCCGTCGCTGTCGCGCTGTTGGCATCGGTCACCGTCACTGTATAGGTCGTGGCGGCGCTGGCCGTCGTGGGCGTGCCGCTGATCGCGCCGGTGCTCGAGTTTATACCGAGACCCGCGGGCAGACCCGGAGAGACACTATAGACCAGCGGCGCCGTACCTCCCGAACCCGTTACCGGCGTGAAGGATGTTGCGGGATGGCTTGCCGTCAGCACCGTGGCAGCCACGACCTGCGTCGCAGTCACTCCGGTGTTTACTGTTAACGAGAAACTTGCCGTTGCTGACGCACTGTTGGCATCAGTAATTGTCACTGTATAACTCACAGCCGCGCTGGTTGCCGTGGGCGTGCCGCTGATCGTGCCGGTGCTCGAGTTTATGCTCAGGCCCGCAGGTAACGACGGGGAGACGCTATAGACCAGTGGCGCTGTGCCACCCGAACCCGTTACTGGCGTGAAGGACGCAGCGTGGTTTGCGGTCAGTGTCGTGGTTGGTACGGCCAGGGTCGCGGTTACTGCGCCGTTCACCGTCAGCATAAAATTAGCCGAGGCTGTTGCGTTGTTGGCGTCTGTGACCGTCACCGTATAGGTTTTCTGCGCACTGGACGTGGTAGGCGTGCCGGTAATCGTGCCAGTAGTCGAGCTTATGCTCAAACCTGTAGGCAGTGTCGGGGAGATGCTATAGGCCAGCGGCGTCGTACCGCCAGAACCCGTTACCGGCGTGAACGATGCAGCATGGTTTGCCGTCAGCACTGTCGCAGCTACAGACTGCATTGCTGCCACAGCTCCGTTCACTGTAAGCGCGAAGCTCTTATTGTCGGTCGAACCATTGACGTCGGTGACCGTCACCGTGTAGCTGTTCGCTGCAGCGGCCGCCGTTGGCGTGCCGCTGATGGCGCCAGTAGACGAGCTTATGCTTAGGCCAGAAGGCAGCGACGGAGAGATGGTATAGGTAAGTGGTGCGGTACCACCGGTAGCCGTCACTGGCGCGAAGGGTGTTGAAGCGTGGTTTGCCGTTAGTGTTACCGAGGATATAGCCTGCGTCGCCGTCACTGGACTATTCACAGCCAACGTGTAGCTCTGGGACCCCGCAAAGCTATTGCCATCGGTAGCAGTTATCGAGAAGCTAAAGTTTCCAGTCTGGGTTGGCGTGCCAGACACCGTGGCCGTACTCGAAGTGCTAGCAAAGGTCAATCCAGTCGGCAGGGTGCCGCTCTCATTAAAGGTGTACGTAGCGGTCGTTCCTCCACTGGGTGTAAATGTCGCAGTGTAAGGCCGGTTCTCTGTCGCACCGGGCAGGGCCCCTGCCGGCGGGGTCAGCGTAATCGAAACGATCTTGAGGTCAGCGGAATCGGTCAGGTTTGTGGAGCCTACGATGTTCAGTGAAACGCCGAGCGTGTCGCTGCCCGGTTGAGTCACTGAAATGCTGCTGAAAGTTGCGCCGGTGCCCGCGACGGTGGTCGCGGTCAGTCCGCTGGCCGTACCCGAGCCGGTGAAGGTGAGTGTTATTGGTATTCCACCCTGATTCAGGCTGTTCTCA